>DATHQY010000442.1:0-6560 GCA_035482215.1 Polyangiaceae bacterium
GCTCGCATCCCCGCTCGCGAGGGCCTCGCGAGCAAACGAGGTTTCGCGCAAACCGCCTCGCGCAAACCGCCGCCCGAGCGCATCGAACCTGGACCGAGGCCGACGGACGGTAGTAGCCTCGCGGCTCTGCCGTTTGGGAAGACGGCATCGGAGGGATTGGTCATGCGTGCGCTCGCTGCGTGTGTGTTGTTCGTGACGCCGTTCTTTTTGAATGCTGCCTGCGACAGCGCGAACTCGCCGCAGCCTGCGGCGCCGACCGCGAGCTACGCCTATGCGCCGGGGTATCCGCCTCCGCAGCAGGGCACGGTTCCGCCGGGCTACCAGACGGCCTATCCGGCGGCGCCTCCGCCCGGCTACGCGACCGCCGCGCCGCAATACGCGCCGCCGCAACCGACCTATGCACAGCCGCCGGCGCCGCAACCGACGTACGCGCCGCCGCAACCGACGTACGCGCAGCCGCAACCGACCTACGCGCAGCCGCAACCGACCTACGCGCCCGCGCCGGCCCCCGCCCCGGCTCCAGCGCCACCCGCGCCCGCCGGTTCGGCGGCGGGCACGATGGCGACGCCAGGCTTGCTCGCGCTGCCCTGCCAGACGGACGCGACGTGCGGCCTCCACCGCTGCAACACGCAGTACGGCAAGTGCGCCTTTCCCTGCCAGACCGCGGCGGATTGCGCGCCGTCCAGCACGTGCACGATGGGCGTATGCATGCCCGCGATTCCCGGCAGCTGAAACGCGGCACGCCGTTCTTTCCGAGTGAGCCCTCGTTTCAGGAATCTCGACGACCCGACGACGCGATGACGTACGCACGCACGCAAGGAGACTGCATGGCTTCGATTGGATGGCACCGTTCGGCATTGAGGAGCATGGGCTGCGCGGCCTCCGCGGTCCTCGCTCTCGGCGTACTGGCGTGTGAGCCGGAAGGGGCCGCTCCCGGCGCCGCTGCGCCGCCGCCCCCTTCGGCTTCCGTGGCTGTCGCGCCGCCGCCACCCGCGCCGCCGCCACCCGCGCCACCCCCGGCGCCGGCGCCCCCGCCGGTCGCTGCGCCCCCTCCGGGGCCAGGCGGCGGCGAGATGGCCGAAGGCGACGAGCATCGCGAGCACCATCACGGCGGCGTGCTCGGGCTCATCGCCATGAGCATCAAAGACCTGGATCTCTCGGCGGACCAAAAGGACCAGATCGAGAAGATTCGCGCCGATCTCGTCGCGAAGATGGCCCCCGCGCGGGCGGCCGGCAAAGACCTGGCGAACGTGCTCGCCGACGGCGTAGCGGCGGGGAAGATCGAGCGCCCGAAGGCCGACGCCGCGGTGAACAAGCTCGTGACGCAGGTGCAGGGGCTACACGACGCCGCGCTCACGTCGCTCAACGATCTGCACAAGGCGCTGACGGCGCCGCAGCGCGCCGCTCTCGTCGAGAACGTGCAGGGTCATTGGGAGAAGTGGAAAGAAGCGCACGGCGAGGACGAGAAGGACGATCACCAGCACCGCCCGGGCTACTTGCTGGAGCTCGTGCAGGACCTGAATCTCTCGCAAGATCAGGCCGAGAAGATCAAAGCGAGCTTCCGCGATCACATGAAGAAGGGCCCGCAGGACCACGCGCACAAAGAAGTGCAGGATCATCTCAAGGCATTCGCCACGGCCTTCAAGAGCGACGCGTTCGACGCGAAGAAGCTCACGGGCGCGAAAGCGGCCAACGGGCACCTCGCGCGGTGGGGCGCGACGCGGCGCGTGGCCTTCCTCGAGGCGGCGGCGCCGGTGCTCACTCCCGATCAGCGCACGAAGCTCGCGCAGATGATTCGCGATCGCGCCGACAAGAGCGAGATCTGATCCCGGTCGTCAGCGGCGCGCGTTGAGTGCCGCGAGCATGGCGGCCTGCAAGTGGCCGTTCGAGGCGACGAGGCCCCGCGAATTCAGAATGTCGGGGTTCGCGTAATCGAAGGGCGCGCCGTCGAGGTCCGTGCACGCCCCGCCGGCGGCGACGACCAGCGCCTCGCTCGCGCATGCGTCCCATCGCATGCCCGCCGGGGCGCGCTGGAAGAATACGTCGTTCTGGCCGATCGCCACGAGCACCGCCTTCAGGCCCGAGCTTCCGTGGATCACGGCGCGGCTCGCGCCGATCGTCGTCACGAGCGCGGCAAGCTGCGGCGGCGTGCGCGATCGCGAGACGAGGATCGTCGCCCCGGCCACCGAGTCTTGGGTCGAGACGTGGATCGGCGTGCGCGTGCCGTCCTCGGCGATCTCCCACGCGCCGCGCCCGACGACGCCGACGAACGCCCGGCCCCACGCAGGCGCGACGATGACGCCCATCTGGGCGCGGCCGTGGCGGGCGAGGCCGATCATGACCGCGAACTCCCCGTTGCGCGCGACGAACTCGCGCGTCCCGTCGAGCGGGTCCACGAACCACACCGCCTCGGCCGTTTCGAACCCCGCGTACGAGCGCGGGTCGCTCTCTTCGGCCACGATCGGCATACCGGGGAACGCCGCGGCGAGGCGGGCGCAGAGGAACGTGTTCGACTCGCGATCGGCGACCGTCACGGGGTCGTCCTTCGCCTTGTACTGGACCTCGAACGGCGCGGCATAGACGCGCAGGATCATCGCCGCCGCTTCGCGCGCGGCCGCGAGCGCGACGTCGACTTCGTGTCCGAGGTCGCTCATGGCTCGATCCCCGCGGCCTCGAGCGCCCTCGGGATGCGCTGCAGATCCGCGTCGCGCAGATAGAGCGGCCCGATGCCCACTTCCCGCACGAGGTCTTCGAGCTGCGCGACCGACCGCGGCCCGAGGACGGCGCTCGACACGGTGGTGTTCGCGAGCACGAAGCGCACCGCAGCGCTCGCCATCGTCTTCACGTCGCCGCGCAGGAGAAAGCGGACGGCCTCGATCTGTTCGAGGCGCCGCCCGAGCTCGGGCTTGGTCCACCGGCTTTCGCGATGGTCGCCGGCGTCGAAGCTCTTCTCCGGTGTCCAGCCGCCACCGAGCAGGCCGTACGCCAGCGTCGAGCGCGCAAGGACGCCCGCACCGGCGACCGTGATTTCGCCGCCGAGCCGGTGCAGATCCGACGGGTGGAGCAAGTTGTAGGGCAGCTCGATCACGGAGGCGCCGCGCCGCAGCGCGACGCGCCCGACGTCGACGTCGCCGAGGCTCACGCCCCAGCAGCCTATCTTGCCGCCCTTCTTGAGGTCCTCGAGCGCGCCGGCCGCGTCGCCCGCCACCATCACCGCTTCGCTCGGGTTGTGGAGCAGGTACACTTCGATCCGGTCGCGTCCGAGCCGGCGCAGCGATCGCTCCACCGACGCGCGGATGTATTCGGGGTCGAAGCGCTTGCGGGCGGGCATCGTCGTGCGATCCGTGCCGCCCTTCGTGACGACGACGACGTCGTCCCGATTCTGCAGCGCGCGGCCCAGCGTGCGCTCCATGAGGCCGCTGCCGTAGGCGTCCGCCGTGTCGAACAGCGTGAAGCCCATGTCGAGCGCGCGCGAAAGGACGCGCAGGCGCTCCGCCTCGTCGATCGGACCGTACCCGTCGCCGGACAAGCCCCACGTGCCGAGGCCCATCTCGCTCACGCGCGGGCCGCCTTTGCCGAGGGAACGAGTTCGCACGGGGTGGGCGGTCTAGCGCCTCCCCGGCCGCGCGGCTACCCCTTCACGAATTGAGCCGAAACGGCTAGAGCTCGCGCGCAAGAGGCCACGGCGCGGTTGGGAACCGATCCGCGCCATGGCAGGGAAGGAAAGACATCATGCGATCGATCCACTGGGCCCTCGCGACGGCATCGTTGCTATTCGCATGCGGAGGCGAAGAGCCGCCCGCGCAAGCGCCGGCCCCGCCGCCGCCGGTCGATTCGGCCACGGCGAGCGCCGCGCCGCCGCCGCCGCCCGCGGACACGACGCCGCCGCCCCCGCCGAAGCCGACCCTGGCCGACCTGATTCCGCAGACGCTCAAAGGCATCGGCGATGCCTTCAACGCGCACGACGCGTCGAAGCTCGCCGGTTACTACACCGAGGACTGCCTCGTGCTCGGCTACGGCGAGCCGGACGCGCACGGCCGGGACGAACTGCAGAAGTCGCTGCAAGGCCTGTTCGACACGTTCAGCGACGCGAAGACGGCGGGCACGCGCGTGTGGATCAAAGGCAACGTCGCGATCACCGAGCTCGTGTGGAGCGGCACCATGACCGGCGACTTCATGGCCTACAAGGCGACGAAGAAGCCGGTCGGCCAGATGCGCGTTCACGTCCTTTGGTTCAACGACGACGGCCTCGTGAAGGAAGTGCACGAGTACGCCGACGGCGCCGGTCTCATGGCGCAGATCGAAGGCAAGCCGGGCGCGCCGCCCGTACCGCTGCTGCCGACGAACGCGGCGGAGGTGCACGTGGCCAAAGGCACACCCGAAGAGGACAAGCTCGTCGACGTGAGCAAGACGATGGACGACACGTTCAGCAAGGACGACCCGAAAGCGGCCGTGGCGCTGATGGCAGACGACGGCGACGACTGGATCAACATCTCGCGGATGCCGCCGGTCAAGGGCAAGAAAGAGATGACCAAGGGCATCGAGGGGTGGTTCAAGACGGTGCCCGATCAGAAATGGACCGTGTCGAACGCGTGGGGCATCGATGGGTATTCGATCTCCGAGGCCACGCTGACGGGCACGCAGAAGGGGCGCATGGGGCCTCTCCCGCCGTCGACGAAGCCGATTACCGCATGGCATTGGCTCGATATCACGCAGGCCAACGCGGACGGGAAGATCGCGCATCACTGGGGCTACGCGAACCTCATCGAGTTCATGGCCGAGACAGGCGCGCTGAAGCATCCGGAGGCCAAGGGCGCGGGGCCGTCAGGGCCGAAGGGTGCCGGGAAAGACGCGACGGCGCCCGCGGGCAAAGACGCGCCGGCTCCGGCGAAGAAATAGCCCGCCGGCTCCGGCGAAGAGTCGCGCGCCGTCCTCGGGGGGGGGCCGATTTTTCGAAGATTCGGGCGTCTCGGCGCAACGAACCGTAAAATGAAGGGGGGCCCATGGAGCCTCCGTTCTGAGCGGGCCGCGCGGTGATGGCGCACGGTTGGTTGGGATAAAGTGCTCGTCGCGGCGCGAACGGCGACTGCGCTGGCGTCTATGTTGACGGCGTTTGCCCCAGGGGTCGCGCGAGCGGAAATCGATTTCTATCTCTACGAGCCCACCTACAATGAGCTTGAGCCCACGGGGATGGGCATCAATCTAGGCCCGCGCTCGGCGGACTCCGAGGCAGGCACTCCGTTGCCGATCACAGGGCTCCACGTTCACATTGCGGCGGTTGGGCAGCCGCAAACGCAGGACGTCGACATTCCCCCGTCGTCGGCCAACCTCCTCGGCTCTTATAGCGCGGCCGTTACGTTCGACGATTCGCTGCCTCAGGGAGCACTGGACGTGGAGATTACCCTCACGAACTCGGCGGGGGAGATGGCCACCAAGGACGTGTTGGTCAACTACTTCCCGCCGCCCGTGCTCACGGCGACGTCGGGGCAGGTGATGGTCGTATCGGATCCGAACGTGCGCATCACCGCTACCTGCGCGATGCCCACGAACCCGAACGGCTGCTCGTCGCTCGTTCTCGTGCCGCCTGGGGCGAACGGGGAGACGCCGGCTTTGGCTTCAGGCGTGTCTTCGATCGATCAGACGTTCAATTTCAGCACTCCGAACGGCCCCGGCGACCAGTCATTCGAATTGGTCGGAACGTCTTCGTACGTCGACCTCAATGGCGCGGAGCAACCTTATGCAGACCTCATCGACATCAATGTTTACATCGAGTCGAGCCCGGCGCTCGTCCGGGTCGACACCGTGGATGGGACAATCTACGAAGCCGACGCTTACCACTTTCTGGTGCTCGACGACGACGGGATGACTCTCAAACTCTATAATCGAGCCACTCAACAATATGCGGTATTCGACGTCGCTGATGATCCGGGATTCATCCAGGCCAGGCACCACGTTCATCGAGGTCGACTATGCGACGAGCGCAACGGTCTCGTTGTCGGTGCCGGATTCCATCCTCGGCCTCGCAGGCTTGGCCGCAAACGGCGATGCTCTCCTCGGGGCCGAATACGGTCTGTTTGACCGGTATCGCGGAGGGACGGTGACGCCGCTGCCGCCCACCAACGCCCAAAACCCAATCACGGACGGCGTCATGTCGTCTACGAAGAGTGTGGCACGACCAACTGCGCATTGGTCTCCTACGGGCCCGACAACCAGGAGACGACTCTTGCTTCGGTCTTTGATGGCGGTGCGTGGCGCGGAGGCGGGACGACGGGCGAAGAGGCGGACGACAACCCAGGCCGATGAAGCCGCGATCGTGGAGCCTGAGGACGCCACCCTGACCCCGGGGAGCGGATGCGGAGGAACCGGTCGATGCCACCGCGCCGACCGACGAGCCGCCGCCGGTGACGAGCGCAAGGCCCCCTCCGTCCCCAGCCTCAGAGCCCGACGCCTCGGCCGTGCGGAGCCCGGACGATGCGGGTCCCTATCGATCGGGTGCCGGGAGCGGCTCTGGTACGCCGTCGGGCGGCTGTTCGCTCGTCGCCAGCGCCCGTGCGTCCTCC
>DATHQY010000443.1:0-5432 GCA_035482215.1 Polyangiaceae bacterium
CGAATGCGATCGAGCCCGTTGGCGCGCCCGCGGCGCTCGAGCTCGTCGAGCCGCGCAACTTCGCTCGCGTCGACCGCCACGACCACCTTGCCGCATCGCTCGAAGGGCACACCATGCTCGGCACAGAAGCGCTCGAGCAGGCTCCGCCCGCGCGCGCACATCGCGGCCTTCTTGGACCCCGGCTTGTAATAGAGGCCCGCGTGAATGACGCCGCTGTTGTGCCCCGTCTGGTGCGCCGCGAGGGCCGGTTCTTTCTCGAGTAGCGTGAGCGACACGTCGGGGCGTGCGGTGGTGATGGCCAGGGCGGTCGCGAGGCCCACGATTCCGCCGCCCACGATGGCGACGTCGACTTGTGCGGCGGTCATGCGGCGCGCGAGCATAGTCGATGCGTTCGCGACCACGAGAGCGAGCCCGAGAGCGAGAAAAGATCGGCTCGGGGGCCTGACATCCGAAGGCCTGGATCTTAAGGGTCCCCTTCGTGGAGAAGGTCGCCCTGGGCCGTTGCGACGGTCTGCTCCTGCTCGCTTTCCCATCCGAGGGCTCGGATTTCGTCGTTCGCGAAGCCGACCTGGCCCCCATTCGCGCGGAGCTTCGCGGCCTCGGCGCGACGCTCGTCGTCGTGTCTGCCACGAGCGTCTGGCAGTTCCGTCCGGACGACGACGTGGAGCATTTCGAGCGCCGTCTGGATGCCGCCGCCGAGGTCGAGCGGCTCACCGCGTTGTGCGGCATCGATGGGGCGTCCGGGCCTACTTCCGAATCCGTATTTCTGATTGAGCCTCGTGGGGAGGTTCGGCTCGTCAGTCGCACGGGACCAGGCGCGGGCTCGCTTGCGGAGCGCCTGCTGGCGGCGCTCTCTTCGGCGGGACGTGCGGTCGTCGCCGAGTCGCGCCGTCCTGTCCGCATCTCGCGACGCGAGTGCGTCACGAGCGCGCTCCTGGCGGGCTTCGCGCTTGCCTCCGGGAACGCTTGCGCTCCCGTGCGCGCGCCGGGCGCCTCCCGCGACGGAGGTGCTTCCGGTCCGGTCTCGGCAGCCGGTGCCGGGCCGGGCGAACTCGACGTCGTCCTCACGGTGAATGGCGAGCGCCGTCCGCTTCGGATCGAACCGCGCGTTTCGCTCCTCGACGCCCTGCGCGAACGGCTCGATCTGCCCGGTTCGAAGAAGGGATGCGATCACGGCCAGTGCGGTGCATGCACGGTGCTCGTGGACGGACGTCGCGTCTACGCGTGCCTCACGCTCGCCGTCATGGTGCAGAACGCGAAGATCACCACGATCGAGGGCTTGGCGCGCGGCGACGCGCTGCATCCGATGCAAGCGGCCTTCGTCGCGGAAGACGGCCTGCAATGCGGGTACTGCACCCCGGGCCAGATCATGAGCGCGATGGGCCTCGTCACGGAAGGCCGCGCGCACACCGACGACGAAGTCCGCGAACACATGAGCGGCAACCTCTGCCGGTGCGGCGCCTACCCGAACATCGTACGCGCGATCCAGATCGGCAGAAAGGCGATCTGATTCGATGGAGCCCTTCAGGTACCTTCGCGCCGAAGACGAACGACACGCGCTCGCGGCCTCCAAAGGCGCCACGTACATCGCGGGCGGCACGACGCTCGTCGATCTCATGCGCCTCGGCGTCATGCGACCGCGCGCGCTGGTCGATATCTCGGGCCTCGGCCTCGCCGCGATCGATGCGGACGACGGCGGCGTGCGCATCGGCGCGATGGCCCGCAATACGGACGTCGCGGTTCACCCGGTCATCGCGGCGTCGTATCCCGTTCTCTCCGAAGCGCTTCTCTCCGGTGCATCGCCGCAGCTCCGCAACATGGCCACGACCGGCGGCAACGTGCTGCAGCGGACGCGATGCGCGTACTTTCGCGATCCCGCCGCGCGGTGCAACAAGCGCGACCCGGGGGCCGGCTGCGGCGCGATCGGCGGCCATGCACGGATGCACGCGGTTCTCGGCGTGAGCGACCGGTGCATTGCGACGCATCCGTCCGATATGTGCGTTGCGCTCGTCGCTCTCGACGCGGTAGTGCGCACGCGCGCGCCCTCGGGGGCCGAACGGGCGATCGCATTCGCCGACTTCCATCTGGAACCCGGCGCCCACCCGGAGGTGGAGAACGTGCTCGCGCCGGGCGAGTTGATCACCCATGTCGAGCTGCCGAAGACGGCGTTCTCGGCGCGGTCGCACTACCTCAAGGTTCGCGACCGGGCCTCCTATGCGTTCGCGCTCGTGTCGGCCGCCGTCGCTCTGCACGTCGACGGCGGCGTCATTCGCGAGTGCCGCGTGGGGCTCGGCGGCGTCGCGACGAAGCCCTGGCGCAGCGCCCCGGCGGAGGCCGGGCTCGTGGGGAAGTCGCCTTCCGTCGCCGTCTTCCGGGCGGCCGCCGAAGCGGCGATGAAAGACGCGACGGCGCAGCCCGACAACGCCTTCAAGATCGAGCTCGCGAAACGCACGCTCGTACGCGCGCTCGTCGAGCTCACGGAGCGTGCATGAGCGAGCGCGGATTGTTCGTCGGTCAGGGGCTCGATCGCGTGGACGGTCGCCTCAAAGTCACGGGCCGTGCCCCGTACGCGGCCGAGACCGCGGTCGCGAACGTCGCGCACGCCGTCATCGTCGGCAGCGCCGTGGCCAAGGGGACGATCGCCTCGATCGACACGCGCGCCGCGGAGCGATCTCCGGGCGTCCTCGCCGCGCTGACGCACGTGAACGCGCCCAAGCTGCCGGGCGCCGAGAAGAAGGTCGGCCCCGTCGATCGCCGGCTCCAGCTTCTGCAGGACGACGCCGTGCTCTACGCCGATCAGCCAGTAGCCGTCGTCGTGGCGGACACGCTGGAACGCGCGCAGCATGCCGCGAGCCTCGTCGTCGTGCGCTACGCCGCGCAGGATCCCCGCGCGTCGATCGACGACCACCAGGGCGAGGCTTTCAAGCCCGCTTCGCTCGGCCCGCGCGGCGAAGTCGACTCGAATCGGGGCGACGCCGATACGGCGATCGCGGGCGCCAAGGTGAAAGTGGCTGAGACGTACACGACGCCCGCGCAGAACCACAATCCGATGGAGCCGCACGCCACGATCGCCGTGTGGCAAGGCGAGAGCAGCCTCACGCTGTACGACGCGTCGCAAGGCATCTTCGGCGCGCGAAGGAAGGTCGCGGCGGTCTTCGGCTTGGACCCGGCGCGCGTTCGCGTCATCAACCACTACGTGGGCGGCGGCTTCGGCTGCAAAGGATCGGCGTGGTCGCACGTCGCCCTGGCGGCGATGGCGGCCCGCGTGACGGGCCGCGCCGTCAAGCTCGTCGTCACGCGTCCGCAGATGTTCGCGTTCGTGGGCCATCGTCCCCGGACCGTGCAGAACGTCACGCTCGCCGCTGATGCGACCGGGACGCTCGTCGGGGTCACGCACGACGTCGTGTCCGAGACGTCGTCGTTCGACGAGTTCGTCGAGCCCTGCGCGGTGCAGACGCGGATGCTCTATGCGTGCCCCAACGTGCGCACGCGACACCGCCTCGTGCGCGCCGACATCGGCACGCCCACGTTCCAGCGCGCGCCGGGCGAGTCCACGGGCACGTTCGCGCTCGAGTCCGCGATGGACGAGCTCGCGGTGGCGCTCGCGATGGATCCCCTCGCGCTGCGCCTCCGCAACTACGCCGAGACCGACCCCGCGGAAGGCAAACCCTGGTCGAGCAAGTCGCTCCGCGAATGCTACCGGCAGGGCGCGGAGCGCTTCGGGTGGGCGCGGCGCACCCCGAAGCCTCGGTCGATGCGCCGGGGCCGGCGCTTGATCGGCTGGGGCATGGCCACCGCGACGTACCCTGCAAACCAATCCAAGTCGTCAGCGGTCGCACGCATGGGGATCGACGGGGTCGCGCGCGTGCAGGCCGGCTCGCAGGACATCGGCACCGGCACGTACACGATCATGACGCAAATCGCGGCCGACGCGCTCGGCCTGCCGCTCGAACGCGTGCGCTTCGACCTCGGCGACACGGCGATGCCCGAGACGCCCGTGTCGGGCGGATCGCAGACCGCGTCGAGCACGGGGTCGGCCGTCAAGATGGCGGCGCTCGCGCTGCGCGACAAGCTCGCGACGACGGCCGTCGCCGACAAGGCGTCGCCGCTCTTCGGTCGATCCGAAGGCTCGCTCGACTTCGTCGACGGCGCCGTCGTCGCGAAAGACGACCCGAAGAAGGCCGATCCGTTCGGTGCCATCGTGTCGCGCTCGGGCCAGAGCGAGATCGTCGCGCTCGTCGAGACGCCGGCGAAAGAGGACCGCAAGAAATACGCGGCGCACTCGTTCGGCGCCGATTTCGTCGAGGTGAGCGTCGACGAGGACCTGGGCGAGGTGCGCGTGATGCGCGTCGTCGCCGCATTCGCGGCGGGGCGCATCTTGAACGCGAAGACCGCCCGCAGCCAGTTCATCGGGGGCATCGTGTGGGCCATCGGGTTCGCGCTCGAAGAGCAGACGCTGCGCGACCCACGCACGGCGCGCGTCGTGACCCGCGACCTCGCGGATTATCACGTGCCCGTCCACGCCGACGTGCCCGCGATCGACGTGATCTCCGTCGACGAAGACGATCCGCACGTCAACGAGATCGGCGCCAAGGGCATCGGCGAGATCGGCATCACGGGATGCTCCGCCGCGATTGCGAATGCGGTTTTCCACGCGACGGGCAAGCGCGTGCGCGACCTGCCCATCACGTTGGACAAGCTCCTGTAGGAGCGCGGAGGAGCCGCATGGTCGAAGTGAAGTTTCTCGTCGAGGCTGCGGAGAAGCTCCGCGCCGCGCGCGAGCCGTTCCTCGTGGCGACGGTGATGCGCGTGCGCGGCTCGTCGTACCGCCGTCCCGGGGCGCGCATGCTCATGACGCGCGACCGCTGGATCGAAGGGTCGGTCAGCGGGGGGTGCCTCGAGAAGGACGTCCTCCGGAAAGCCTGGTGGCGCACCGAGGCGGGCAACGCGCTCGTCACGTACGATCTGCGTGCGGACGAAGAGCTGCGCGCTGGATTCGGCCTCGGCTGCGACGGCGTCGTCGACGTTCTGCTCGAGCGGGCCGAGGCAGGCGGTGAAGGCCGGCCGGCGCAAGAGCCGGCGCGCGAAAGGATCGACGCGTTGCGCGTCCTCGCCCGATGCACCGAACGCCAGACGCGGGGCGCCCTGGCGACCGTCTTCGAGAGCGCCCATCCCGCAGTGCCCATTGGCGCGCGCGTGTCCGTGGTGGATCGCCGCCCGGGAGCGGCGCGTGCGGCGGCGGGCCCGATGGACGCCGTCGACGCGAACGGCGCAGCCGATCCCATGGATCCAGCGGTGCGGGCGAGCCTGACCGACGCGTGCGCAACGGTGCTCGCGAGCGGGACGCGCACCGAAGCCGTGGTGGCCGACGGCGCGGTGACGGCGCTCGTCGAGCCGATCCGGCCTGCGCCGCGCCTCTTCCTGTTCGGCGC
>DATHQY010000444.1:0-12199 GCA_035482215.1 Polyangiaceae bacterium
AACACGCGGCCACCGAACCGCCCTTCCAGAACGCGTTCTGGGACAACCACGCGGCCGGGATTTACGTCGACGTGGCCACCGGAGAGCCTCTTTTCAGCTCGCTCGACAAGTTCAATTCGGGCACGGGCTGGCCGAGCTTCACGCGGCCTATCGAGGACGGCCGTGTCGTCTCGAAGCAGGACGACACGTACGGAATGGAGCGCACCGAAGTCCGCTCCGCGGTCGGCAACTCGCACCTCGGCCACGTCTTCGACGACGGCCCCGCGCCGACCGGGCTCCGCTATTGCATCGACTCCGCCTCGCTGCGCTTCATCCCGGTCAAGGATCTCGAGGCGAGCGGGTACGGTGCCTACGCCAGTCGGTTCACCGGCGGCGTCTCGTCCGTCCCGGCGTCGACGCACAACGCGTGCGCAACGCCTCCGCCCGGGGAGCGGCCGGGGTGCGCGGCCACGCTGGACACGGCGCTCCTCGCGGGAGGGGCGGCGACGCAAGCCGCACTTCGGAGTCTGCACGGCGTGCTCGAGACGCAAACGGGCGTGGTCGGCAAAGTCCCGGCGATTCGCGTCGTCTTCGACCCGAAGCAAATCGACTTCGCCTCGCTGCTGAGCCAATGGGCAGCCGCAGAGGCGAACGCGGCGCACATCGTGTTCGTCACTTCCGGCGATCAACAGCGCGCCGCGGAGGAATGGAAGAAGGGGAGCGCGAACGGCGGGAACGTCACGCTCCAGGCCGAGCCGTCGACGTCATTCGCCGACTGACGTCGGCGACCCGCCGCGAAGCTCCTTACGAAGAATCGCCCGTCGGCCTCGTTTGGCGCGCAAGCACCGAGGGCGTACGATTCGAGGCGGCATGCGCGAGGGGGCGATTCGGGACTTCGAAGGAATCACGGTCGACGCGACCCAGTGGCCGTTCATCCTCTGGGAGTCGCCGCCACGCCGCGTGTCGGACGGCGCGTTCGCCGACGCGATGACTTGGGTGGGGGAGCTCTCCGAGTCGACCCCGCCCGGCGAAAAGTCCTTCATGCTGACGGACCTCTCGCACCTCGAAGAGGCGGCACCCGCGAGCCAGCGAAAGTACGCCGCCGACTTCTTGAATCGCCATCGCGATCTCATTCGGCGCGCGAGCGCCGGCGCGGGGATCGTCGCCAAATCGGCCGTCGTGCGTGGCGGCATCACGGCCGTCTTCTGGATCCGCCCGCCTCCCGTCGAAACGCGCGTCGTGGCGACGCGCGAAGAAGGGATTCTCTACGGCCTCGAGATGCTGGAAAGAGCCTGCCCGCCGCTGCCGGCGCACTTGGTGGCCCTGCGGGCGAAGCTCGCCCGCGAACGGAAGCCGTGACCGGGCGACGGCTTACGGAAGCGAGACGGGGCTCGCGAAGTAGCTGGCGACGGCGTTTTTGAACTGCCCGCCGTCCGTCGTGATGTCCGTCTGGTTGCCGGCCCCGACACCGAACACCGCGCCGATTCCACCCGCTGCCACGAACTGATCCATGTGGTTGAACATGTAGTGCACGCGGTTGTCGCGATAATGGCCCGAGGTGCCGCCCGGCGTCGTGCTCGGGACGCCGAGCGGAACTTGCCACCACATCATCGGGAGCTTCAGGCCTGCCGTCACCGCGGACACCCACGCCAGGTTTTCGCTGAAGTTGGGGCTCGTCTGGTTCGTCTCGTCCCAGTACCACTGGCCACTGCCACGCATGCAGTTCGGATCCGTGGCGGCCTCGTAACAACCCGCGTCGCGATCGAGCATGTCGGTCGCGACGAAGTCCGCCTGATCGGCGTGGATGGTCTTGAAGAACTGGATGACCTGGTCCTGCGTCCCGCCCCAGGAGCTCGCGTGGAAACCGATTGCCACTTTGGGTGAGAGCGACCGCGCGAGCTTCATGAGGCAGCCTGCCATGCCGATCAAGTTGTCCGGCTGGTCCGCGCAGTCAGGGTCCACCGAGCCGACGAGCACTTTGGCGGTGCCGTCCATCGACTGCTCCATCGCGTAGCCCCAGAAGTCAGGCTCGATGTGCACGACGGCGGGCTTGCCGAAGACGGCGAGGCGCTGAAAGAGGAGCTTCGCGCCTTGCCAGTAGAGCGGCATCGCGACCGCGTCCGTCGTCATGCCGAAGTTGCCGTCGCCGTCGGCAGCCATCCCGTAGAGCGTGAACATCGGCGTGACGCCGTGTTGATCGGCCGAGTCGGCGAGGATGTCGACGAAGGTGCCGCCCGTGTTCCAGTCCGGCCAGCCGCCCTGCGTGGGCAATCCGACGAGATAGGCATAGTGCAGGTCGACCGTAGTCCCGAGCGTATAGGCGCCATCCATATTGTGGTCGTTCTGGAGGTCATTGCCCATTCCGACGAGGAAATGGCAAGCGGCGCTGCCGCGCAGATCGCTCGCCAACGCGCATGCCCCGCTCGGCGGCGGAGCGGCGTCCGGTGCGGGCAACGTGGAGCCCGTGCCCGAAGCGCTGCCGCTCGACGTGCCGCTCGTGGAACCGCTGGACGTGCCGGTCGTGGAACCGCTCGACGATCCGCTGGCGGATCCGCTCGACGACCCGCTCTTCGAGCCACTGGATGAGCCGCTCGAGGAACCGGCTTTGCCCGACGCGCTCCCGGTCGAAGACGCGCCCACCCCGGACGACCCGCTCCCCGACGCGGGTCCCGCGTTCACGCCCGACGACCCGCTCCCCGACGCGGGTCCCGCGCTCACCCCGGACGACCCGCTCTTCGCCCCGGTTTCCGTTTCGGACGCACCGTTCGAGGTGTCAGGGCTGCTCCCGCATCCCGCAAGTACCAACACTGCCCCCATGACCCCCCAGGGCCCCCCACGGCTCTTCACGATTCGCATGTGCCCAAAAGCAACGTCACCGAGGAGTCAATGCGTAAGCGCGTTGGGCATTTCGTTTTGTGGGCGGGCGCGCCGCGCACGCGGGATCCACATTTCCTCCGTGGTTCGAGCGGTCGCGCTTCTCCCGGTCCTCACGATGGCGACGACGTTGCTCTTCGCGGCGCCGAAAGTCGAGCCCCTCGCGCACGAATGGCAGCAAGTCGGCGGCACGCACTGGCAAGTCGTCGCGTCCGATCCCGGCGAGGATCCCGCCGCGACCGACGCCGCCGAGCATACGCGCGGCGCGTGCCCCGAGGGCATGGTCGAGGTGCGCGGGAGCATGATCGTCGACCCGGGCGGCGACGTCGACGCGGTGGACGGGCAGCAAAAGAGCGTCTGCACCGACTGGATCAATCGCAACTTCCCGGAGCGCTGCGCACGCTTCGACGAAGCGCGGTGGAAAGCCCTCGCCGCCGCCGCGCCGCGCAAGGCCATGCACTTTTGCATCGACCGCTTCGAGTACCCGAACCGCCGCGGGGCATTCCCGTGGATCATGGTTTCGTGGACCGATGCGCAATCGATCTGCAGCGAAGAGGAAAAGCGGCTCTGCGCGGAGTCCGAGTGGACCTTCGCGTGCGAGGGAGAAGACGCGCTTCCCTACCCTTACGGATTCGCGCGCGACGCGGACGCGTGCAACGTCGACCGCACGTGGAGAGCGTACGACCCCAGTGCGCTCGGCTCGGCGAACCCGGACAAGACGCGCGCGGAGGTCGATCGCCTGTGGCAAGGGGAGGCGTCGGGCTCGAGGCCTGCGTGCCGAAGTCCCTTCGGCGTCTATGACATGACCGGCAACGTCGACGAGTGGACGAAGTCGGTCGCGCCTACCGGGCATCGGTCCATCCTGAAAGGGGGCTATTGGGGTCCCGTCAGGACGCGATGCCGCCCGACGACGCGCGTGCACGGCGAGAGCTTCGCGTTTTACCAGCAGGGGTTTCGCTGCTGCGCCGATGCGCCGGCGCCGTAGTCGAGGCGTCGACGCGAGCGTGTGAGCAGCTTCCCCACTGGAGAGCGCCGACAAAAGAATAATGCCGTAAGAACGTTTTGCGCCTCTGCCCCCCACTAATCCATCGTTGAGGACCACTCACTTTCTTCGTGGCGTGGCCGAGCCGCGGAGACACACTGGGAATTCACCGAAGAATCGAGCATGGTATCCAGTGGCCCAGTCCGGGCCACGCGAAAGCGCGTGCTCCGCTACCCCCGACATTTCGCTGAGGACATCCATGCGTCGACCTGTTCGACTTCTTATTTCGACCGCCATCATTTCCGCCGCGGCATGCTCGTCGTCCGGCAATACCGGGGGGGATTCGGGCGACACCTCCGGCGCCATGAGCACTTCGGGGAGCGCCGCCGGAGTCAGCAGCGGCACCAACTCGGGGAGCGGGTCGGGGTCCGCGACGGGCGGCAGCACGGGCACGGCCGGCTCCTCGACGGGGACAGGCTCCGGAACCACCGCCGGCACGGCCGGCTCCTCGACGGGGACGGGCTCGGGAACCACCGCCGGCACGGCCGGCTCCTCGACGGGCACTGGCGCGGCCGGCTCGACCGCAGGAGCGAAGTCCGGCTCGACCGCAGGCTCCACGACCGGCACCTCCGGCTCGACCGCAGGAGCGAAGTCCGGCTCGACTGCAGGCTCCACGACCGGCACCTCCGGGACGACCGCGGGGACCAGCACCGGCACCGCGGGGACGGCATCGGGGACGAGCAGCGAGGTCGATGGCGGCGATCCGTGTTCGGACACCACGCTGCCGACGGACGGCACGGTGCACATGTCGTCGAACGCGCAAGGAATGGCCGACGGCCTCGATTGGACGATCTGGTCCAACGGGAGCGGCGGGTCGATTACCACCTACGCCGACGCCGAGGCCTTCAGCGCGACGTGGACCAGCGGCTCCAACGACTTTCTCGCGCGTCTTGGCCTGAGTTGGGACAGCACGAAGACGTATACTCAACTCGGCACGATCACCGCCGAATTCTCGGAAACGAAGTCGAGCGGCTCGTCCGGCGGCGGCTATTCGTATATCGGAATTTACGGATGGTCGGTGAATCCGTGCATCGAATTTTACATCGTCGACGACTCGTTCAACAAGATGCCGGTCAATCCCGGAAGCACGACCAACAAGGGTACGGCGATGATCGACGGGGGCAGCTACACGCTTTATACGCGCCCGACGACGGGCACCGGCGGTAACCAGTGCGGCGCGAGCGTCCAGAGCTGGACCCAGTTCTACAGCGTGCGGAGCAAAGCGCGGGCGTGCGGGACGATTTCGGTCAGCCAGCACTTCGCCGCGTGGGACATGGCCGGGATGACTCTCGGGAACATGAACCAGGCGCAGATTCTCGTGGAGGTCGGCGGCGGATCGGGGACCATCAACTTCCCGGTCGCTTCGATGAGCGTTCAGTCGATGTGAGCGCGGCGGGGGCGGCGAGCGTCCAGTAAATCGTCGCCCCACCGTTGACGCGGCCCTCGGCCCAGACCCGCCCGCCGTGGCGGTCCACGATTCGCTTCACGGTCGCGAGCCCGATCCCCGTACCGGGAAACTCGCTCGGCCCGTGGAGCCGCTGAAACGGCGCGAAGAGCCGCTCGGCGTACGCGGGATCGAACCCGGCTCCGTTGTCCTCGATGAAAAAGGCGGCCTGCCCCTCCTTCGCCCGCGAACCGAAGGCGACGCGGGCCGCACTCGTCTTCGCCGTGAACTTCCACGCGTTGCCCAGGAGATTTTCCAAGAGGATCGCGACGAGGCCCCTGTCGGCGAGCGCGACGAGGCCATCCGCGACCTCGAAAGTGACGGGCCGACCCGGCTCGGACCTCGCCAGCGTGTCGCCGACGCTGCGCGCCAGACGCGAGAGGTCCACCGACTCGCGGTGCAGCTCCGCCCGTCCCACGCGCGAGAGCTTGAGAAGATCGTCGATGAGCTCACTCATCCGCCGAGCGGCGCCGCGCACCCGCTCCAGGTAGCGCTGCCCGTTCGGGCCGAGGGCATCCCCCTGTTCTTCGAGGAGCGCCAGGCTGAAGCCGTCGATGGCGCGCAGGGGGGCACGAAGGTCGTGCGACACCGAATAGCTGAAGCTCTCGAGCTCCTTGTTCTTGCGATCGAGATCTTCGAGGAGCGCGGCCCGCGTTTCGGCGAGCTCCGTCGCGGCAGCGGTGGCCATCCGGCGCGTTCGAGCCAGCTCGAGGTGGGTGGCCACGCGGCTGACGAGCTCCCGCGCGGAGAACGGCTTCACGAGATAATCGTCGGCGCCCGTTTCCAGCCCGCTGACGACGGCCTCTTCGCCCGCTCGTGCGGAGAGCAGCACGACCGGGATGGTGTTGGTCTTTGCGTCGGCGCGGAGCGCCTGCAAGAGCGCAACGCCATCCATTCGCGGCATCATGACGTCGCTGAGGACGAGGTCCGGAGGAAGCTGCAAGGCCGCGGCGAGCGCCGCTTCGCCGTCCGCCACCGCCTCGACGGTCCATCGGGCCTCGAGGAGTCGAACCAGGTAGCCGCGCATGTCGGCGTTGTCGTCGGCGACGAGCACGCGCGCGCCGAAGTCCCCCGACGGCGACGTGGCCGCAGGGGCGGCAGCGGGTGGCGGAGGGACGAACGGCGCGTCGGCCGGGCCGGGATTTCGCGTCATGGCCCAATGCGCAGCTTCGAGGACGAACGGGGCCGCCCCCGTCCCGGCCGTCGCCATCGCTTCCGCGGGCGCGACGCGATCCGCCGGAAGGTGGTCTTTGCCCCTCGGGATCCGAACGACGAACGTACTCCCGCGGCCGACCACGCTCTCGACCCCAACGGAGCCGCCGTGCTGTTTCACGAGCTCGTGCACCATGGCGAGCCCGATCCCGGTGCCCTCGAAGCTCCGGCCTCGTGCGCCCTCGACCCGATGGAACCGATCGAAGATCTTCGGGAGCTCCTCGGCAGGGATACCCGCGCCCGTGTCGCGAACGGAGAGCTCTACGTGGCCCTCCGCGGCGCGCAATCGAACCTCGATCTCTCCGGCGAACGTGAACTTGAAAGCATTGGAGACCAGATTGAGGACGATCTTCTCCCATTGGGAGCGATCGACGTAGACCGGCTCGGGCAAGGGCGGGCAATCGACATGAAGCGCGAGCCCGGCCGATTCGACGACGGACTGGAAGGACCCGGCGAGGCCTCCCGTGAGCACGGACAGGTCCGTCGGTTCGAAGCGCGATTGCAGGCGGCTCGCCTCGGCGCGCGAGAAGTCGAGGAGAGTGTTCACGAGCCGCAAGAGCCGGAGGGCGTTTCGATGAACGGACTCGAGGCTCTCGCCTTCGAGCCGCTTCGTGGCGCCCGACAGAGCGTCGTCGAGAGGACCGAGGATCAGCGTGAGCGGCGTCCGAAACTCGTGGCTCACGTTCGAAAAGAACGCCGTCTTCGCGCGGTCGATTTCGGCGAGCGCTTCGGCCTTGCGGCGCTCCTCTTCATAGGCCCGCGCATTGGCGAGCGCCGTGCTCACGGCCGCCGCCACGAGCTCGAAGAAACCGCGATAAGGCTCCGTCACCCGGAGGCGCGCGCTGACCCCTGCGACCATCACGGCCGCCGGCCGCTCGCTGCCGGGCTGCGCGATCGGAAGCGCGAACGCCGTCTTCGGGAGCTCCGGATAAGGACCGACCGTCATGCCTGCCAGGAGCAGGTCGGCGCCGTCGATCGCCTGCGCCGCGCCCGTCTGCACGACCGTGCCCACGCGCCACGGGTCGTCCTCGGGCGCGCCCGCATCGAGCACGTCGGCGCTGACGCGGGTGCCCTGCGGGAGACCCGTCGCGCCCACGAGACGCGCCTGCGCTTCGTCGTCCTCGAGCGCGTAAAACAGAACGAACGGGAGGTCGAGATCCGATTCCCCTAGAACCTGCGTCGCGAGCGTGAACGCTTCCGGCGTCGTTCGTGCCTTGCCGGCCCGCACGGCGAGATCGCGCAGCGTCTTCGTGCGCCGCTCGGAGAGCATCTGCTCGGTCATCTCGGTCACGGGATGGAAGAGGCCACCGACGCCGCCCGTTTCGTCGGTGATCGGGCTGAACGAGAACGTGAACCATGTCTCTTCCACGAAGCCGTAGCGCTCCAGGAACATGCGCATCTTTTCGAGGTACGACGTCTTGCCGGCGAGCGCGGTCTCGTAGGCTTCGCCGATGACGGGCCATGGCGCCGCCCAACACTCGCGAAAGTCCTGCCCCATCGACGTCGGGTGCTTGTCGCCGCAGATTGGCCAATAGCCGTCGTTGTAGATCTGCGTATGCCCCGGTCCCCACGCCAGCGAGATGGGCGAGTTGGACGCCTGCATCAGACTGACGACCGTCCGCAGACTCTGGGGCCAGGACTCGATCGGGCCGAGCGGCGTCTTGGACCAATCCTTGGCCTTGATGACCTTGGCCATCTCGCCGCCGCCGACCAACCAGTCCTTGCTCGCCATCGGGTTTCGCGGGTCGGTCTCGGAATTGACGTTCAACGTAGATCGTACTCTTCCCCGCTCGGACCCGCGGTTTTCCGAGCGCAAAAATACGGCCTCGCCGCACCGACAAGTGCGCCGGCGGGCGCGGTCGTCAGCCACAAGCGAGCGGGACCGCCACGCAGCGTCAGTGCCGATGCTTCACGGGACCGTTCAGAACCTCGAGCTGGTCGGGCGGGATCCGAACCGCTTCATGGAGACGGCGCGCCAGGTCGTTCGTTTCGAGCTCGCTGAAGTCCTTGTCCACGGTCGTCATGAGCCGTTTCGCGAGATCGCCGCTCACGGCGGCCTTCACCAGGCCCAGCATTTGCGGCGGCGCGACGAGCACCCAACGATGGAAGCGATGGGCGAGCGTCTCGCGCTCGAGAAAGGCCACGAGTTCGTGCACGAAACGGCGTTCGGTCTGCTCCTTGAGCGATGACGAAGGCGCGAGAGCGTTGTGATGGGCGGACCCCCCGACCGAGGAGCCGCGGCCTTCGCGGTCGGTCACGAGATCGGCGGCTTTGGCGCGGGCGTCGTCGTTCCGGAACGATTCGACGAGCCGCCACGGCTCGTCCGCCGACACCGCGAACACGCGCCCGCGACCCGCATCGCAAACCAGCACCCACACGTTGTTCATCGGGCGAGTGTGGGGCGACGGGGCCAGCCCCGCAAGCCTCAAGGGGCGCCGACGGATGCGCTCGTCTACTGCGAATCGACGGTCACGGGCTCCGAAGTCAGCCCCGCCGAGCTGGCAGTAACGACGATCGCGCCTGCGGTCTTCGTGGTGCGCACGATGGCCAACGCTTTCCCACTGAACGCGTTGCGACTCGTTCCCTTGTACGAAGTGGTGTCGATGGAGTTGCCGTTGTCGAGCCCGACGAGCTGGCCCGGACCGGAGATCGAAAAAGCGACCGCGTTGGCGGCGGTCGGCACCCTGACCCCATTCGCATCTTCGATATCGGCGGTCACGAAGACGAGGTCCTTGCCGTCGGCTTGGACCGGGTTCCGGTCCGCGGTGAGGACGACCTTGGCGGCGGCGCCCGCCGTCTGCACCGTGTCGCTCGCGACGACGCTCCCGTTGGTCGTGCAGTCGGCCCGAAGCGTGCCCTGTGCCCAAGGAACGGCCCACTCGAAATGGAGCGCGCCGCCGCTCAGAGTCTTTGCACCCTGGGATTGACCGTTGAGGAACAGCTCGACGCTGTCGCAGTTGCCGTAAGCGTAGACCGTGACGGAAGTCCCGCTCGTCCAGTTCCAATGAGGCAGGAGGTGCACCATCGGAGTCGTAGTCCAGCGGCTCTGGTAGAAATAGTAGATGTCTTTCGGAAACCCCGCCGTATCCACGATCCCATAGTACGAATTCTTGGAGGGCCACGCGGAATACGGCGTCGGCTCGCCGATGTAGTCGAATCCCGACCAGACGAACGACCCGGCGACGAAGGGGCGATCGTTGTCGTAGCTGTAGGCGCTCTCGGCGGTGTTGCCGAAGCCCGCCGCCTCGTTGTCGTACGACGAGCACTGGCGATCGGGGCTCGACTGCGACGTCGCCAGGGTGACCGTGCTCGCCGGCGTGTGGTAAATCCCGCGGCTGCGCACGGCCGCCGTCGTTTCACTGCCGAAGATCTTCCATGTCGGGTTGGCGGTGTGGTCGGCGTCGTAGTCGCCGGCGTAGGGCGCGTAGTTGTAACCGACGAGATCGAGGAGCGCGGCGACGGCTCGGTCATCGCCTTCCGAGACATGAGGCCCTCCCATCTTGTTGGAGGCCCAGGTCACCGGGCGCGTCGTATCGAGGGCCAGGACCCAGTTTTTGAGACTCTGCGCAGTCGTCGTGGTGGAGCCGCCGACTTCGTTGCCGATGCTCCACATGATGACGCTCGGGTGGTTGCGATCCCGCTGCACCATGCCTTGAAGATCACGCTGTGCCCAGTCGCTGAAATAGTTGCCATAGTCGTTCGCGGTCTTCGTTTGCGTCCACGTGTCGAAGGCCTCCTCCATGACCATGACGCCGAGGCGGTCACAGATGTCGAGAAGCTCGGGCGCCGGCGGGTTGTGCGAGGTACGGATGGCGTTCGCGCCCATGGCCTTCAGGATCTGCACCTGGCGCTCGAGGGCCCGGTAGTTCAGCGCCGTACCCAACGCGCCGAGGTCGTGGTGCAGGCACACGCCGCGGATCTTCATGTTCTCGCCGTTGAGCGAGAAGCCCGTGTTCGCGTCGAACGTCGCGGTGCGAACGCCGAGCGGCGCGAGATAGGTATCGACGGTGGCCGCGCCCACTTTGACCTCGACCTTCACTTGGTAGAGGTACGGGGACGCCACGGACCAACGCTGCGGCGACACGACGGTCAAACTCTGCTGGACGGTCGACTGGGATCCGGCGGCCACGCTCGTCGCGGCGCTGTCGTTCGTGGCCACGACGTTGCCGCTCGCGTCCGTGACGGTGGTGGTCAGGACGACCGGCGCGGAAGCCGGCGACGCGTTTTGTACGACCGTGCTCACCGATACCGTGGCCGACGCGTCGCTGACCGAAGGAGTCCATACGAACACCGAGCTGTTCGGCACGGAGATCGGATTGACGACGGTCAGCCAGACGTTGCGGTAGATGCCGCTGCCCGAGTACCAGCGGCTATTCGGTTGGTCGTTGTCGACTCGGACCGCGATGACGTTGCTTCCGCCGAACGTCACATATGGCGTGAGATCGTACTCGAAGCTCGAATACCCATAAGGGCGGGTGCCCAGCGCGGTGCCGTTGATCCACACTTCACTGTTCATGTAGACGCCGTCGAAATCGATGAGGACCCTCTGCCCCGACACGGACGGGTCGAGCGTGAAGGTCTTGCGGTACCAACCGATACCGCCGTCGAGAAAGCCGCCGCCGGACCCTCCCGGAGAGTTGCTGTCGAAGGGAAGCTCGATGCTCCAGTCGTGCGGCACATCGAGGCTCCGCCAGCCGGAGTCGTCGAAGCTCGTCGCCTGCGCGCCCGAGACGTCCCCCAAGTTGAATTCCCAGCCCGCGCCGAAGTCCGTGCCGCGCAAACCGTTGTACGCCGGCGTCGTCGGCGTGTTCGTGGAGAAGATGGTGGCGTCGGGTGCCGCGTCGATCCCGCCGGCGCCGTCGCTCGCCGTCGTCGCATCAGCGCCGGCCATGCCGGACGGGCTTCCGTCGAGGGAGCCTCCGCTGTCGAAGGCTCCGCCGCCCGTGGACGCATCGACGCGGCTGCCTTGTCCCGCGTCGGAGTGAGGCACGCCCCCGCTTGCGTCGCTCGCGCCTGCGTCCGCGGCGGCTCCGCCTCCGGAAGAGGTCTGCCCGCATCCGGAAACGAGCGCCGCCACCCAAAGCGATAGGCCGATCGCCTTGCGCAAAACCTGCTTGCTCATCGGCACTTCTCAATTCAGCGTGGGGGTGGACCAGGTGACCCACGTCGCCAGGTTCGTCGTGTACGACGTTTTTGCGATCGAGGTATTCGCCGTCTTCCCGAGAAGGAACTTGTCGACGAAGGCCTGCACATCCGGCGCTTGGCTCGATGGAAACGCGCAGTGCGCCGTCGCGGCGGTCTGGGTGAAGCCAATCCTGTCGGGAATGCCGAGCCCCTTGTAGACCTCCATGGCGGCCCGCATTCCGACTTCCTCGGCTTCGGGCGCGAGATAGGCTATGGCAGTGTTCTCCACCGCGAGAATTGCGCGAGGCGCCACCATGGCCACGAGTTCGTGCTGGTCGTACGGCAGCTTCGGAGCATCGGCGTTCGTGAATTGCAGGAGGTTTGCGGCGTACCAGGCGGTGCCCTGGGCGTGGTCCAGATCCTCCGCGCCGGTGAGCGTCGAGCTGAAGCGCCACGCGGCTTCTCCACCCCCGCCCGACTCCTCGGGAATGACGAGAGCGATACGCTCGTCGAAAGCCCCGGCA
>DATHQY010000445.1:0-3031 GCA_035482215.1 Polyangiaceae bacterium
GCGCGCCTCCGCGACGCAAAGAACGCCGCTCTTTCCTCCGGCGCCGAGCACCGCCACCGTGTGCCCGGGCCGCACGAGACGCGCGACCTGCGGCGCCGCGCCCGCCACGTCGAGGACCGCGAGGGCGAGGCGCGTCGGGAGCCCGTCTGCGAGTACGGCTCGGGGAGCGCTCGCGAAGAGCACCGCTTCCCCCTCCACATCGATCTGTCCGCTGCCGGCATGGACTGCGACAATGCGGTCGATCCGCAGCGGCGTGAGGGTGAGGGACGCGAGCGTCGCGATCCGGTCTCCGGCGGCGCCCGCGCCGGCTCCCGCCGTGGACTGAAGCGCGCGCCCGATGAGCATGCCCCCGGATCCGGTCACCGGGTTGTGCTGTTTGCCACGCTCGGCCACGGTCCGTAGGACGATGTGGGCCACAGCTTCGTTCAGCCGATCCCGCTCGGGCCGTACCTCTTGTTTCGCCGGCCCCCCCGCGGCCGCCAGGGCCGCTCGCGCGCTCGCCTCGATTTGCACGAAGCTGGCCGCGTCGAGGTTCAGCGTGTCGACCGCCACGAGCGTCTCTCCGGCAAAGAGCCGCGAAAAATCATTGTCGAGCCGCCAGGCAGGTTGGGGCAGCGCGCCCGCGGGTGCGACAACCCGGTGCGTTCCGTACGGATCGCCGCCGGCCAGAACCGCTCGCACGGGCGGCTCTTGGCGCGAGATAGGCCGTTCCTCCCCGGCCTTGTCGACCTTGTCAACCATGAGCTTCCGATGCCCTTCCCTTGCCTTCAGTGCCCCTCACCCCGACGGGTGCCCGGCCCGCACGGCCCAACCTTCTGCCGAGAGTCGGGCAAGCTTGGCCAGTCCCTTGGCCAGACCGGGCCTGCTTGCTGTACGCTGACTTGGCTGACTTGACCCGCCTGCTTCAATCCCATTAACCTATTTTTGCTGGCGTTTCTTTGCGGTTGGCCCTACGGGCCCACTTTCTCTCGCGCGCCCGCTCGCCTCCTATCCCGGCATGGCCCAAGAAGTTCCCGCCGAACGAGAAATGCAAGACACCTCCCCCAAGGCGTCCGAGACCTCTCCTGCCCCACGGCCGGGCGGGAAGGGCCTGGTTTTGCGCTTCATCAGCGGCAAGTACCAGGGCGGTGAGTTCCCGATCGCTCCCGACAAGCAGATCATCGTCGGTCGCTCGAGCGATCTCGACATGGTGCTCGTCGAAGACATGGTGTCGCGCAAGCACGCACGCATCACGATGCAGTCCGATCAGGTGTGGATCGAAGACCTGGGATCCACGAACGGGACGTTCGTCAACGGCGAGAAGATCGGCAAGCGCGCCCGCCTGAAGGAGGGCGACCGCGTCCTCATCGGCACGAGCATCCTCAAGGTGATCTCGGGCGACGGTCCGCGCGACGGGATGGACGCGAAGCGCGAGCTCGAGAACGTCGCGCAGGCTCGGCGCACGAGCCAGCAGCGCACGATGAGCGGCAGCATCGACGAGGTGCCCCTCCCGGACCTCCTGCAGCTCTTCGGCACGTCCAAGAAGAGCGGCGTGCTCGTGATCCGGACCGAAGACGATACGGGGCGCATCTTCTTGAAGAAGGGCGTCATCGTCTACGCGATCATCAACGACCTCGACGAAGTGCAGCCGCTCAAGAGCCTGTACCGGATGCTCACGTGGCAGAAGGGGCTCTTCGATCTCGACCCGCCGGAGGAGCGCGAGTTCCCGAGCGAGATGAACATGAGCGTGCAGGAGATCCTCATCGAGGGGATGCGCCAGCTCGACGAGCTCAATCGCATTCGCGACGACCTGCCGGCGCTGTCGGCACGCCTGTCGATCCCCGGTCCGCTGATTCCGCCGCTCCGCGATTTGAAGCCGGAGGAGCTCGACGTGCTGCAGCTCACGCACAATTACGGCACGTTCGAGACGGTGCTCAACAAGAGCCTCGCGACGGACTTCGAGACCGCCGAGATCGTCCTGAAGCTCGTTCGCGCGAACTACATTCGCGTCGAGTAGGCCGTTCTCCAAAGCTCGTCGCGCCCGAACGCGCATCGACTGCTAGAACGCGGCCATGAGCTCCACGGTCGTCATCACGGGTGCTTCGAGCGGAATCGGGCGCGCGCTCGCCTATGCGTGGGCCGAGCGCGGGGCCACCGTCGTCCTCAGCGCGCGGGGCGCGCGCGAACTCGCGGAACTGGCGCGCGACATCGAAGTCGCGGGTGGCAAGGCGATCGTCGAACCCGGTGACGTGACCCGCGAGGAGGACCGGCGTGCGTTGATCGACGCCGCACGCACGAAGACGGGACGCATCGACGTGCTCGTGAACAACGCGGGCCGTGGCTTCTACGGGAGCGTCGCGAACATCGACCCCGACGAGCTCCTCGGCCTCTTCGCGCTGAACGTCGTCGCGCCGCTGCGGCTCGCGCAGCTCGCGATCGATCCGCTCACGCGGACCGGGGGAACCATCGTGATGATGTCGTCGCTCGCAGGCGTCACCGCGGCGCCCCGGATGGGGGCGTACTCCGCGAGCAAGTTCGCGCTGGAGGCGCTCTCGATGTCGCTGCGCGCCGAGCTTGGGGGCACGGGCGTGCGCGTGGTCGTCGTGCGGCCGGGCCCGGTGGACACGTCGTTTCGCGCGAACTCGGTCACGACCGACGGTCGCGCCGGTGTACGGCCGCCGGGTGCGCGCATCCAGACCGCGCAAGACGTCGCGCTGCAGACGCTCCGCGCGGTGGATCGCGGGAGCTCGGTGCTCGAGACGACGCCGTTCGTGCGCGTGACGTCGGCGGCGTCACGGGTGGCTCCGGGCCTCATGCGCCGCGTGTATTCGGTCATGGCGTCGCGAGCGTCGTAGGCGGTCGACAGCGTCGCGGCGCTCCAGGCGAACTCACGGGCAGCCTGGCATCTCGCCGAGAATGCACGTCCCGTTGATGCACGCGGCAAACACGTCGCAGGTCGAGGTGGGGTCGTCGCCGCTGCACAGTTGCCCATCCGCGATAACGGTCGGGCAGACGCCTACCGTTACGTCGTTGCAGGAGCCGACGAGGCATC
>DATHQY010000446.1:0-5939 GCA_035482215.1 Polyangiaceae bacterium
AACCGCGGATCAGGGGACGCCGGCGTCGTCGGCGGGGACGGTTCCCCACGACGCGCACGACATCTGGCCGCTCGTCTGTATCGTGCAAACATCGCGCACGGTGTTGTCCGGCCGGTACTCCGTCGAAACCCAGGTGGCGGGCGGGCCGGCGTTGAACTCGAGGACCATGTAGCCGAAGAAGTCCGCCGTGGCGAACTGCTGCACGCCGCCGACGGTCGCGACGCTGACCGCGGTGGGGTTCGAGACCGCCGAGACCGCGGCGCCGGTCAGCGGATACGGAAGCGTCGTGTCGAGGAGGTCACCGGCGTTGCCGCTGACGAGCGTCGCGGTAGGCTGGAACGCGCCCCCGTCGGCGAGCGTCTCGGGGGCGAAGTTGAGCGCCTGGTAGTCGTGCGTGTGGCCGTGCAGCGCGAGGTTGATCGGCGGCGGGAAATACGTGCCCGGGAAGACCGCATTCATGACGGGCGGGAAGAGCGGAATCGCGCTCGTGGGCGAGGCCCCCGTCGCGTATCCGAAGATCGCGTGGTGGTTCGACCAGAGATTGAACGGGAGCGGCGCGGCGCCGACGAGGCTACCGGCCGTTTCGAGCTCGCTCTGGTAGGTCTCGTACCAGGCCGACGTCGTGCCGGTCGCGACGCCCGACGAGGGCTTGGCGTTCGCCGTGTCGAAGACGACGACCTGCGTGCTCGCGTTGATGTTGACGAGGAACGGGTTATTGAAATTGCCGCCGTTGCCGGCCGTGTCGTTCGCCGCGCTGTCGCAGGTGTGGACGTCGGTCGTGTCGTAGGCATTCGTATCGAGGAAGCGGTACCAGCCCTGGCCCGCGCGGTTGCACATCTCGTGATTGCCGCGGGTCATGATCCACGGAGCCGCGGCGAGGAGCGGCGCGGCGGGCGCGAACAGGTCCGCCTGCCACGTGTCCCAGCCGTATCCCCACGGACTGCCGGCGCAGTTGAACATGCCGCCCGGGCACGCCGACTCGCGGTACTGGTAGTCGCCGACGTGGAGGACGAGGTCCGGGTTCTGCGCCGCCGCCAGGGACGCGATCTCCGCGAACGGCCAGGGTGTATCCGTGCCGTTCGGGTCACCGTCGTTGCAGCTCTGGAAGCCGTTGCCGACCTCGAGCCGGCAGCCGGTGTCGCCGATGACGACGACCTTCGTGGGATTCGCCTTGGGCAGCGGGAGCGACTGCCCCGCGACCACCGCGCTCGTCGCGTTGGCGGGCAGCACGTACTCGCACGCGCTGACCGGGAAGAGGGACGGCTTGACCGGCGTGACGACGCCCGAGCGCGCGGGCAGGCTCGTCGTCGCGCCCGCGCGAAGGTTCATCTGCACGGGAGCGGCGCCGTTGATCGTGATGGCCGGGCACGGGTTCGTCCCGCCCGTCGGGGTCGCGGCCGTGATGGCGCGCGCGATCGCGACGTTGCCATCGAGGCCGTTGCTGCCGTTGGGGCCCCCGAGCTCGACCCAGGACGAGACGACCTGGTTATTCGGGAAGGCGTCGCACGTGACGGTGGTCGTCGTGGTGCTCTCGCTCGTGACGCACGCGCCGGCGTCGGAGCCGTCGTCGACCGCGACGGTGACCGTGGTCGTTCCCGGCGCGGTGCACAGGAACTGCATCGCGTCCGACGGGCCCGCGGCCTCGTCCTGCCCCGGTGCGCCGACGCCGGCGGTGGCGGAGCCGAACGCGCCGATCGGGTTGCTCATCGTCCACGTGTACCCGAGGTTGGCGGGGTTCGAGCCCGTGGCCGTGGCGGTCAGCACGAGCGACGCACCGACGAACACTTCGCTGTTGCTGGTCGAGAACGACGTCCACGTCGGGCAGAGGCTCGCGTTCGCGGTGACGAAGAGATTCCCAGCGTCCTGGCTCGAGGAGCAGACCATCTGCACGGTGACGCTCGTCGTGCGGCCGGCGGCGATAGTGATGCCCGAGGCGATTCCCTGGCAGGTCCCCCCGCCGGCGATCGACGCGGTGAGCGAAATCGAATCGCCCGTTCCGACCGGAACGCCGCCGAGCTGGAAGGCGACGCCCGCGCTGTTGCTCACATCGACGGCACCCGGATTGGGCTCACCGGGCAGGGTCACCGGCGTTCCGCCGCTCGTGACGAGGTCATAGGTCACGCTGTTCAACTGGGTGCCGCCGGGCAGCTTCAACGCGAGGCCGACCGTTCCGGTATCCTCTGCGTTGGCAGATTGGCCGCCGCTCGGCGGGGTGCCGGTCGGCCCCTCGCCGCTGCCGGAACAGTTCACCAAGCCCGTCGCCCCGGCGCCTATCGCCGTCACCCCCGCCACGATCAGAAAAGCGCGCTTCGTCTTGTGCGTTGCAACCATTGCCTCGTCGCCTCCAAAGCGGCCCTCTACGCAAAACGCGCACCGTCCGGCAGGCCGGCACCCCGCCCCCGCGTCGCCCGCGAAAATGGCTCTCACCTTGGACCGAGGCGGCCGTGCGACGCCACGCTCGGCGACCGATTCTCGGAAGGCGGCCTTCGATTTCCGGCGGGTCCCGCCCGGCCTACGGATGCACGACGAGAACCCCCGCGAGGCAGGACTACCGGAGGTCTCCGCATCGCCGCTGCCAGCCCCGAAAACATGGGCCCGCTGATAGCCCGCGGCTATCCCGACGATGCGAACAATCGATTGGCAACGACGACGCGCGCGGGCGTATCTTCTCTTTCGCCATGACAACCGAAGCCAAATGCCCTTTCAATCACGCGATCGGCGGAGGCACCGGCAACCGTGACTGGTGGCCGAACCAGCTGCGCCTGGACCTCCTCGCCCAACATTCGTCCAAGTCGAATCCGATGGGCGAGACGTTCGATTACCGAAAAGAGTTCCAGAGTCTCGATTATGCGGCGCTGAAGAAAGACCTCGCCGCGTTGATGACGGACTCGCAGAGCTGGTGGCCCGCGGACTTCGGCCATTACGGCCCGCTCTTCATCCGGATGGCCTGGCACAGCGCCGGCACGTACCGCATCGGCGACGGGCGCGGGGGCGGGGGGCGCGGGCAACAGCGCTTCGCACCGCTCAACAGCTGGCCTGACAACGTGAGCCTCGACAAGGCGCGCCGCCTGCTCTGGCCGATCAAGCAGAAATACGGACGCAAGATTTCCTGGGCGGATCTCCTGATTCTCACCGGCAACGTCGCTCTCGAGACGATGGGGTTCAAGACGTTCGGCTTCGGCGGCGGCCGCGAAGACGTGTGGGAGCCCGATCACGACGTCTACTGGGGCACCGAAACGAAGTGGCTCGGCGGCGACAAGCGCTATTCCGGCGGGCGCGATCTCGAGCACCCGCTCGGCGCGGTGCAGATGGGGCTCATCTACGTGAACCCGGAAGGGCCGAACGGCAATCCCGACCCGGTCGCCGCGGCCAAAGACATCCGCGAGACGTTCGCGCGCATGGCGATGAACGACGAAGAGACCGTCGCGCTCATCGCGGGCGGCCATACGTTCGGCAAGACGCACGGCGCCGGCCCGGCGTCGCACATCGGCGGCGATCCCGAGTCGGGCGAGCTCGAAGCGCAGGGCCTCGGATGGAGCAGCGGCTTCAACACGGGCCTCGGCGTCGACGCGATCACGAGCGGCCTCGAAGTCACGTGGACGACCACGCCCACCCGATGGAGCAACGACTTCTTCAAGCATCTCTTCGGGTACGAATGGGAGCTCACCAAGAGCCCCGCCGGCGCGCACCAGTGGAAGCCGAAAGGCAACGCGGGCGCCGGCACGGTCCCGGCGGCGCACGGTCCTTCGGGGCGCATCGCGCCGGCGATGCTGACGACCGACCTCGCGCTCCGGTTCGACCCGGCCTACGAGGCGATCTCGCGCCGGTTCCTCGAGCATCCCGATCAGTTCGCGGACGCGTTCGCACGCGCCTGGTTCAAGCTCACGCACCGCGACATGGGGCCGCGCGCGCGCTACCTCGGCCCCGAAGTGCCGGCCGCAGAGCTCCTCTGGCAGGACCCCGTGCCCAAGGTCGATCACCCGCTCGTCGACGACAAGGACATCGCGGCGCTCAAGGCGAAGATCGTGGCGTCGGGGCTGACCGTGTCGCAGCTCGTCTCCACGGCGTGGGCCTGCGCGTCGACGTTCCGCGGGTCGGACAAGCGCGGCGGCGCGAACGGCGCGCGCATTCGCCTCGCCCCGCAGAAAGACTGGGCGGTGAACGAGCCCGAACGACTCGCCCAGGTACTGAAGAAGCTCGAGGCGATTCAAAAGGAATTCAACGGTGCGGCCGCCGGGGGCAAGAAAGTCTCGCTCGCGGATCTCCTGGTCCTCGGAGGCTCGGCCGGCATCGAGCAGGCGGCGAAGAGCGCGGGCCACGCCGTCGTCGTGCCGTTCAAGCCGGGGCGCACCGACGCCTCGCAAGAGCAGACCGACACCGCATCGTTTGCGGTGCTGGAGCCGCGCGTGGACGGATTCCGCAACTACCAGAAAGACCAATACCCAGTATTGCCCGAAGCGCTGCTCATCGACAGAGCGCAGCTCCTGACCCTGACCGCCCCGGAAGTCACGGTGCTCATCGGCGGCCTGCGCGTCCTCGGCGCGAACACCGGCGGTTCGAAGCACGGCGTCTTCACGAAGAGGCCCGGGACGCTGACGAACGACTTCTTCAAGAACCTTCTCGACATGAACACGGAATGGAAGGACGCGTCGGGCCGCAAGGACCTCTTCGAAGGGCGCGATCGCACGACCCACGACGTAAAGTGGACCGCGACGCGCGTCGATCTCGTCGTCGGTTCGAACGCCCAGCTCCGCGCGATCGCCGAGGTGTACGGCAGCGCCGACGCAGAGGAGAAATTCGTCCGCGACTTCGTCGCCGCCTGGACCAAAGTCATGAACCTCGATCGCTACGACGCGGTTTGATTCAGGGACGCGTGGAGGCGGCCTGGCGCGCCGCCTCCTTCGACGTCACGTCCGACGGCTCCGGGAGCTTGGCGACGTCCCACCCGCCGCCGAGCGCCTGAACGAGCTGCACCGCCGCGGTCATCTCGCTCACGCGCAGGGTGACGAGGGTCTGCTGGTCGCCGAGCAGAATCGTCTGGGCCGTGATCACGTTGAGGTAGGGACCGAGACCCGTCTGGTATTGCGCCATGGAGATATCCAAGTACCGCTGCGCCGCTTTCACCGCGACGGCCTGCCGGTCGATCTGCTGCGACACGATGCGGAGCGTCGCGACGTCGTCCTCGACCTGTTGGAAGGCGGTCAGCACGGTCTGCCGGTACGCCGCTACGTCGGCCTTGTACTGCGCCACGTACTGATCCACGGTCGCCCCGCGCAGGCCCCCGTCGAAGATCGTTTCGGAGAGCGAGGCTCCGAGAGACCAGAAGAGCGCGGGCAACGAGAAGAGCGTCCCCAGGTTGGAAGACTGCAGCCCACCGCTCGCCACCAGGTTCAAGCTTGGATAGTAGGCCGCCTTCTGCACGCCGATGAGGGCGTTGGCCTGCGCCATGGTGCGCTCCGCCGCGGCGATGTCGGGGCGCCGTTGAAGAAGCTGGGAAGGGATGCCGACAGGAATCGGGGGCGGCGGCGTCGCAAGGACCTTCACGGGCATCGCGAACGCGGAGGCCGGTTGGCCGATCAACGTCGCGATGGCGTGCTCGTAGATCGCGCGGTTCGTCGCGACGCCGATCCCCGCGGCGTCGGCGTTGGCGAGCGTCACCTCGGCTTGCGCCACGGCCTGCTCCGGGCCGACGCCCGTCAGCGCCTGCGCACGCGTGTACTCGAGCGCCTGCTTGTCCGCGACGATCGTGTGGTCGTACACGTCCTGCAGCGCGTCCTGCCCGCGCAGCTGAAAGTAGAACGCCGCGAGCGCGGCTTGCTCGGTGAGGCGCTCGTTCTCGAGGTCCGCGGCGCTCACCTGCGCCGCGTACTGAAAGGCCCGAACCGTGTTGCGGACGCGATCCCACAGGTCCGGCGCCCACGAAGCCTCGATGGGGATGG
>DATHQY010000447.1:0-4661 GCA_035482215.1 Polyangiaceae bacterium
CTCACTGGGTGGAGTCCGGCAGCACCGTGTCGCAAGCGGACTTCGAGGGCATACGCACAGATTTGCCCGTCGACGTGCCTCCCGGGGGCGTCATCGATATCGAGGCGCTGGTGCGGGGGCCCGCGGAGCCGGGCGACTACCGATTGCGCTGGGACCTCGTGCAGGAAGGCGTCACCTGGTTCAGCGAACGAGGCAACGCAACCCCCGAAGTGCCGATCGAGGTGCTGCGGGGCACCGCTCCGGCCGTGCCCCAAACCGCCATGGATCGCGCGCCCGTACGCGCGAGCGACGCGCCCGCCCCATCGCGGACGGCGCTCTGGCGCGCCGCCGTCGTCCTCTGGCGCCAGAGGCCGATCCTGGGCATCGGTCCGGACAACTTCCGCCGCCGCTACGAGGCGGTGCTGTCGCCCGCGCCGACGGGACAGCCTTACGAGGACGACCGCATCCACGCCAACAGCTTGTATTTCGAGACCCTCGCGGACCTCGGCGTCGCGGGGATCGCCGTGCTGGCGATGCTCGGGTTCGCGCTCGTGCAGCTCGCGCGCGATCACGCGAAGGCAGGCCGCCTCTTGTATCTTGCTTGCAGCGTCGGGGCCGGCTCGTTCTTCGTGCATGGAGCGCTCGACTACTTCATGGAGTTCACGCCGCTCTTCAGCCTGTTCTGGGTGCTGCTCGGACTTGCCGCGGGATGCGTGGCGCCGCCGTCGCGATCCGAAGGCCGGCCACGCACCATGCCGTGAGACCGAGCTCCGTCAGGACGGTGGCCCACGCCGCGCCGACTCCCCCGCCGCGGGGAATGAGGGTCATGTCGAGCACGACGTTGAGCCCCAGCATCGTGACCGATGCCCACTGCGTCATCTTGCCGAGGTCTCGCGCGATCAAAAAGTGGGTCAAGCCGTAGTTCAGAAAGAGAAGCGGAATCCCCACCGCGAGGACGCGAAGGGAGAACGCCGCGTCGCCGAATCGCGCGCCGAAGAGAAGGCGCACGATCGGGGTGCCGCCGAGGAAGCACACCGCACCGACCATGAGGCCCGCACCGAACAGCACGGCGGCGAGTTGCCGCTCGAGGCGGCCTTGCGCCGCGGGATCGCCGTGCGCGCGTGCGAGCTGCGGGAACGCGACCGACAGCAAGATCGACGGCAGAATCATCGCCCCCTCGAAGACTTTGAAGGCCGCTCCGTACACGCCCAGCTGGGCGTCGCCGGCGAGGGAACGGACGAACAAGGTGTCGACTTTGAAGTAGAGCATCGAGAAAAGGCTGCCGAGCCACAGGGGCATCGACTGGGAAAGCGCGGCTTTGGCGAGCGCCCAGTCGAGCCGGTGGGCCTCGAGCCGTGGAGACGCTCCGCCGGCGCGCGAAGGCACGAGGCGACGCAGGAGAACCGCCCCGTACACGAGGCTTCCCACGTTTGCGGCCGCCAGGCCCGCGCAAAGGCCCACGAGCGAGCGCGCGACGGTGACGGTGACGAGTCCCGCGACGGCGAGCAAGATCGCGCGCGTCGCGTTGAAGCGCGCTTCGTCGCCGAATCGCTCGAAGCCGCGGACAATCGCGGCAAAGTGATCACCGAACGCGTTGGCCAGCGCGGCGATCCCGAGAAGGCCCATCGCGACGCGAGCGGTGCCCTCGAGCGTCGTCAGCGCCACGGCGGCGACGGCGCATGCATACGGGAGCGCCGCAAGACCCCGGATCGCGAGGCCGACGTGGACGATGCCGCGGCGGGACCGGGCGTGCGAGGCGCCTTCGCCGCACGCGCGGGCCACGGAGCGCGTCGTCCACACGCCCAGTCCGAGATCGGTGCCGAGCGCCAGAAGCGCGGTCACCGTCGATGCGAAGACGAACTGGCCGAACGCCGCCTGGCCGAGAACGGGCGCCAGCGCGACGACGACGACGATGCGGCAAGCGCGTTCGAGTCCGAGCGACAGGGCCTTGAGCGACAGGTTGCGGAGGGCTTCGCGCAGCCCGCGAGCGCGCGGCATCGCGCCCTCAGCCTCGACGCTCCCGCAGGGCGTCGCCCAGGACCGTCGAGAACGTGCGCGCAAAAATGCGAGCGTCCATGCCGAGGCTCCACTGGCGGACGTACTGCGTGTCGAACCGCAGCCGTTCGGCGATGGACGACTTGTCGCCCCGCAGCCCGTTCACCTGGGCCCAGCCGGTGATCCCGGGGCGCATCAGGTGGCGGAGCCGATAACCGGGAAGCTCACGCTCGTAGCGCTCCACGCGATCGGGCACTTCGGGACGCGGGCCGATGACGCTCATGTCGCCCTTCAGCACGTTCCACAGCTGCGGCAGCTCGTCGAGCCCCAGCGGGCGAAGCAATCCGCCCAAGCGGGTCACCCGCCTTTCGGCGTCCATCGTGCGCAGCTTCACGAGGGTGAACGAGCGTTGATCGAGGCCCATCCGGCGCTGGTAGAAGAGCGCCGGGCCACGCGATTCGAGGACAATGCAGGCCCCGAGCGCCGCCACGAGCGGCGCCGTAAGCGCAAGTCCCGAGACGGCGAGCGTCATGTCGAGGAGGCGCTTGAACGCCCGGGCGGTTCGCGGCTGGTTTGCCACCGCCCGTCGCAGGTCCAGCGAATCGAGCGCGCTCTCCGCGGCGGGTCGGTGCTCGACGGGGACGTCCTCGAGCGGCGCGTACCCGTTCGCGGCGTGGGCGGCGTGTCCGTTCGCGCCGTGACCCGCGTGTCCGTTCGCGCCGTGACCCGCGTGCCCATTCGTGGCGTGGGCGGCGTGCCCATTCGTGGCGTGGGCGGCGTGCCCGTTCGCGGCGTGGGCGGCGTGCCCGTTCGCGCCGCCACGGCGCACGCGACGCGCATCCTCGACGGCGTCGGAGAAGCGTCGTTCGAAGTGCTCGCGATCGAAGCGTTTCGCAAAGGCCTGCAACACGGCCGGGTCGAAGGGAGCCGGCAGACAGGCGAAGCGGTCCAGCGCGGCGCGCACCCCTTCCACGGTCGGTGCGTCGATGAGCAGGCCGGTCTCTCCGTCGCGAACGATCTCGAGCGCGCCGCCTTCCGCGCACGCGAGCACGGGCTTGCCCGTGGCGAGAGCCTCGACCATCACCATGCCGAAGTCGTCCACCCCGGTGTGAAGCAGGGCCTTGCAGCTCGCGCAAAGCGCGTCGAGCGTAGCGTCATCCACGCGGTGGAGGAGCTCGACGTTGGGCCCTGCGAGCCGCTCGAGCCGGCCGCGTTCGGCCCCGTCCCCCACGACGACGAGGCGCTCGCTTCTTCCCTGGAAGGCCCGCACGGCGAGGTCCACGCGCTTGTTCGGAACCAACGCCGACACCAGAAGAAACGGGGCGTCGGCGCAGGGTCGCGGAGCCCGAGCGGCCGCGCGCTCGAACCGACCCGTCTCGATGGGCGGTTCGATCACGAGGGCGTCGCGTTGAAAGTAGCTTTCGATCCGGTCGCGGGTGTACCGGCTATTGGCAATCAGGACGTGAGGACGAGCCGCGGCGACGGTCTCCCAACCTCGCATGTAGTGCGCCGTGCCCCGAAACGCGGCGCGCCCGAGCCGGCCTCCGGGGGCGCTCGTTTCGTACGTACGTTGCGCCTCCCTTACGTAGCGCAGGGTCGAATGCACATAGGCCACGTGGAGGGCCGTCGGGGGAGCAATCGCGCCCAGCGCCACGCAATGACTGCTGGAGACCACGAGTGAATAGTCGTCGAGCTTGAAGGACTCGACCGCGAACGGAAAGAGCGGCAGAAGGCCGCGAAAGCGACCCCCGACGAACGGTGCGCGCGCCACGCGGTCGATGGGAGACGTCGTGGCTCGCCGCCCCGCCAAGACAGGCGATAGCGCTGCGGGGTCACGAGTCAGCGTGAAGAGATCGGCCTGCGGAAAGACGCCACAAAGCACTTCGAGGACGCGCTCGCCACCCCGCATGGTCGTGAGCCAATCGTGAACAATTGCCACACGTTCACGCATTAGCAGGGACGCTACCACACCGAAGGGTGGGCCATCTACTGTCCCCTGCACCTCAGAAGGACCATGTCCAGCAGGACGGTACCATGATAGTGTGGCGGGCTATTTGCCGGGGCCGGCACCGGGCCCGCGCGCGCGGCGAGCGGGTCTCTCGGCGCGGGGCCCGCACGCAAAAGGCGCATGTGACCTCGCTCAAGGAAGAGCGAGCGCGGTCGTTCTCAGTCAGCGGGAAGGCCCGGGCTGCAGATGCACGTAGATTCGTTCCGGTATGATTCGAGCTCGGGGTGGTCGGTCCCTGCGTTTCCCCCGGGGGATGCCGAGTCGACCCTGGTTCTCGTCTTTGGTGCGCCGCGCTACGCCTCCGGCCACGCCGCGATCGACGAGCTCACCCGAGCCTATCCGCGCGCCATCGTCGCCGGGTGCTCGACCGCCGGCGAGATCCACGGCACGGAGATTTTCGATGATTCATTGTCCGTCGCGGTGATCCGGTTCGAAAAAACGGCTCTGCGCGTGGCCCATGCCGCGGTGCCCCATACCGCGGGCTCTCTCGCGGCAGGAAGGTCGGTCGCCACCGCGCTGGCCGGCGAGTCTTTGGGCGCAATACTCGTCTTCTCCGACGGTATCTCGATCAATGGCAGCGACTTGGTGCGGGGCATTCACGAGGTTTCCGGCAAAGACGTGGTCGTCACCGGAGGCCTTGCGGGCGACGGAAGCCATTTCACGCGCACCTGGGTCGTCG
>DATHQY010000448.1:0-43221 GCA_035482215.1 Polyangiaceae bacterium
GTTCGTCGTCGCGGTCTCCGCGTTCGTGCTCCTCTACGGATTCCAATGCTTTGCCGCGCGGCGCCATGCGTTCGACTACACGAACGATCTGGTCTTCTGGAACGCCACGCGAAAGGCCGTCCCCCGAAGCGCCAAGGCGCACCTCAATTACTCCGTGATGCTCGGCGCGCGCGGCGATCTCCCGGGCCGCCTCGCGTCCAACGAAGTCGCCTTCCAGCTCGCGCCCAAGTGGCCGATGGCCAGCGTCTACATGGGCGATACGTTGTGCCGCATGCACCGCGCGGACGACGCGCTCCCGCACTACCTCCGCGGCTTCGACCTCGGTCCGAACGAGATGAGTCTCATCGCGCTCGGCTTGCAGTGCCTCTGGGACGAGCACGCGCTCGACGACGACGCACCCGCGCGCGGCGAACTCCAGGAAGTCGCGGACAAGTATCCCGGCTCGTGGGTCAAGTACCTGGTCGACGACACGCTCGCGAACTGCGGCGACTACCACGGCGTCAATCCGAAGTACCGCCCCCGCGGTTACAACGAAGGCCCGAAGAAGGACGAGTGAGGCCTATCCGCCGAATCGGTACTTGAAGAATGCGAAGTACGACGGGAACGCGTCCCGCCAGAACCGGATCTTCTTGCCCTCGGCGAACCCGCGCGCCACGTAATTGACCGGCACTTCCATCGGCGAGTTGCCGTTGCGGGCGAGCTTGCACGCGAGCTCGATGTCGAGCTCGAAACCGTTGCTCTCGAGGAGCAGCCCGTCGAGGCACTCGGTCCGAAAGACCTTGTACATCGTATTCACGTCGGTCACGCGCTGCTGGTAGAGGAGGCCGTACGTCTTCGCGAAGACGACCTGCGCGAAGTTCAGCGCGAGCCCGCGGATGGGCGTCTCGTCGTATTTGCGGACCTTCCAGTCGTCGAGGCCGAGGCTCCGCGAGCCGAGCACGAACATCGCCTTGCGCTGGAGAATCGGATCGAGGAGGGCGTCGTAGTCGTCGATGTCGTATTCGAAATCGGCGTCCTGGATCAGCACGATGGTGCCCGTGACGTGCGCGAGGCCCGTACGGACCGCGTGCCCTTTACCGCGCGGCCGCTCTTCGTAGACGACGCGGACGCCCGGCCGGTCCTCGTATTGCGCGACGACGTCGCGCGTGCCGTCGGTGCTGTTGCTCTCGACGATGATGACTTCTTTTTCGATCGGGAGCTGCTTTGCGAGGAGCGCGTCGATCACCTGCCCGGCGTAACGGACCTCGTTGTAGACGGGGAGGACGACCGAGAGCTTCTCCACGGGAGACGACTTCAGCGCCGGCCGCCCGAAGATCGCGACGCGATTGCCTGTGCGCACCGGAATGGCGGCGTTGCCGAGGGGCGTCCTGGCGGCGAGCGCGAGGAGAGGGGAGGCTGGCGCGATGCGCTCGGCGACGTACCTCGCCGTGTGGGTCACCGGCAGCGCGTACTGCGCCTTCATGACGAGCTGGTAGGGCGCCATGAGCGAGGCCAGGTTGCCGGTGTTGAAAAACGCCGTCTTGTATTGGAAGAACTGTGGCCAGTGCTGGCGCATGATGCGCGCAGGCATCGAGTCCGCGTTCGTGTACGTCACCGCGAAGAGCGTCTCATGCGGGACGATCGCCGTGATCTTGGCGAGCACGCCGCCCGGATCGCTGCACGCCTCGAGCAGCTCGTGCAGAATCACCATCTGCGGGCGACGCGCCAGCGCCGGCTTGGCCCACTCGATGTCGGACGCGGAGGCCATACGAGCGAACCGCTCGTCGTCGATCTCGGCGATATCGAGCCCCACCTTTCGCGCCTCGGCGAGGCCGCGAAACTCGCGCGAGAACCTCCCGATGAGGAGCGTGCGTGTGAGCGGCTGGCCGGCCGTGTTCTGGTGATCGTTCGCGAGGTGCGAGAGGAGCTCGCTGAAGTCCGCGAGGGCGAGCTCCCGCTCCCGGCCGACGCCGAGCCGCCCTGCGTCGTCGAGGTCGAAGTAGTTGACCCCGCCGTGGTCGCGCGCCGGATTGACGTAGACCATGGCACACGTGCCGCACCGCACGAACCGCACGCCCGTCCGGTGGAACAGGTAGCGCGGATTGTCGGCGTGGCAGGCCGGGCAAGGCACGAAGCGCTTGTGCGCTCGCGCCGCGCTGACGGCGGTCGTCGGTTCGAACTCGGGCAACGGCTGCGCGGCGCTCTCGTGCATCGCGCGGAGCAATACCACAGCGTCCGCCGCATGCGACCGCTGCGGGATCGCAGGCCCCGGCGCACCACGACGGCTGCGGGTGCGCCCGCCGCCTTCCAGGGAGCCGGCCTTAGCCCCTGTGCTCCACGTAAGGATTGTCCTGCAGAAAGCGCAGCGTCTCGACGATGCACTCGGGAATGGTCTTGCTCGGAGCCCAGCCGAGGCTTCGAATCCGCGCCGTATCGAGGTCGATGCGCGGGCTGTCGCCGACCCATCCGCGCTCTCCGCCGGCATACTCGATGCGCGGAGACAGCTTCATCTCGGCCGTGATGATCGCGATGCTCTGGAAGACGCGAACCGTATCGCGGTGGCCCAGATTGAAGATATTGATGGGCTCGCGGGCGCCCGCGACAGCCACGAAGATCGCGCCCACGCAATCGAGCACGTGGAGATAGCTCTTTTCTTGCCGCCCATCGCCGAGCACGGGGAGCCGCGAGGGATCTCGCTTCAGCTTCGCCCAGAAGTCGCGGACGTGCCCGTGCGTGTACCGCGGTCCGAGCAGCGAAACGAAGCGGAAGATCCACGTGCGGAAGCCGAACCCGAGCGCGTACGACGAGAGGAGCCCTTCGGCGGCGACCTTCGACGTCGCGTAGATCGACGTCTGCACGGGGAACGGCGCGTCCTCCGGCGTGGGGAAGACGCGCGCCTCTCCGTAAACCGACCCGGTCGACGCGAAGGCGATGTCTTTCGTCCCCGCCGCCCGCATCGCTTCGAGCACGTTCTGCGTCGCGATGATGTTCTGGTCGACGCACTTCCGCGGATCGGCCAGGTTGTCTTTGATGTCCGCGTTGGCGGCCAGATGGAAGACGAAGCTGACGCCGCGCATGGCTTCGTCGAGCGTCTTCTGATCCAGCAGGTCCCCCTCGACGATGCGGAGGCGTTCGCGTGCGGGCACGAACTGCCGGAAGCCGGTCGAGAAGTTGTCGACGACCGTGACGCGGGCGCCGCGCGCGAGGAGCGCGTCGACGATATGACTGCCTATGAATCCCGCGCCCCCGGTGACGAGGGCATGCTGGTCCTGCCAATTCATCGCGGCGCGGAGACTACTTCTTCGCCGGGCGGTTGCGCCACGCCGTGTTGAACTCGTTGATCGTTTCGATTGTCCGCGGGTTCCACACCATCTTGCGGAGAATGGGCGGCGTGATCGTCGGCACGTGTGCGCCCGCTTCCAGCGCCTCGTTGACGTCCATGATGTGCCGCATCGATCCGACGATGATCTTCGACGGAAGCCCTTCGCGGTCGAGCACCTTGCGCGTCCCCTCGATGACGGGCCGCACGTCGTAGCCCATGTCGCGCACGCGGCCGCTGAAGATGCTCACGTACGTCGCGCCGGCGAGAGCCGCGAGGTACGCCTGGTTCATCGCCATGAGGCACGTCACGTTCGTCTTGATCCCGCGCTTCACCAGCTGGTGAAGGACCCGCAGGCCCGTCTCGCTGAACGGCACTTTCACCGTGATCCGCTCCGGGTTCCACGCGTGGTAGTGGAGCGACTCCTGGAGCATCTCGGCTTCCGTCTCCGAGGTCAGCTCGACCGAGACGTCGCCCCAGCTCACGGCGAGGACTTCCCGAATCCGCTCGCCGAGGTCCGCGTCCGGCGCTTCCTTCGCGATGATAAGCGGATTCGTCGTGACTCCCGAGATGACGCCCCACGCGAAGAGGTCTTTGATTTCTTTCGGATCCGAGCTGTCGATAAAAATAGCCATTCTACCCCGTCCTTTTTAGCACATCGACTCTTCGCGGCGGAGCCCCAGACTCATGTTCGCCGCTTTCGCGGCGGAGCCCCAGACTCATGTTCCCCGCTTCGCGGCAGAGCCCCAGGCTCATGTTCGCCGCTTTCCGCGGCGGCCCCCAGGCTCATGTTCGCCGCTTTCGCGGCGACAATCTCCCTTGCCAGATCCAGCACCGTCCCGGCATGCGCGTCCGGCGTTTCTCCGTTGTAACCGCCCGATTGAGGCCGCAGCGGACAAAGCTCGCAGCGGTTCGTCGCAAAGACCAGGCCCGTCCGCATGCCTGCAGCCTTGCCGGCCTGAACGTCTCCCTGGCTGTCGCCGATCATCCACGACGCGGCGGCCTCGCCGTCGAATCGCGAGAGCAATGCCCGCAGCATTCCGGCTTTCGGCTTTCGGCAGTCGCAGCGCATCACGAGGGAAGGGTCGCCCCCCGGGCCGCCCTCCGGATGGTGCATGCACACTTCCACCCCCGCGACACGGATGCCCTGCTCGACCAGAAGCTCGACCAGTGCACCGTTGGTTCGTTCGACCGCGCGTGCGGAAATCTGCCCTTTTGCAGGTCCCGGCTGGTTCGTCGCGATGGCGAGGACGAACCCCGCGTCGGCCAGGGTGCGCATGCCGTCCACCGCGCCCGGAAGAAGACGAATCTGGTCAGGATGGAACGCGACCGCGATCGTGCCGGTTTCTTCGTCGCGGACGACGTCGATGAGCGTGGCGTCGCGATCGAAGATCGCGACGCGCGTCACCGCACGCTCTCCCACTTCGTCGCGTTCTTCTGGAGCTTCGGGTGGCTCACGAGGAGGTGCCAGATGACGGCGCAGAAGCCTTCCGTGTGCGGGGTCGTCCGCGCGGTGCTCACGGTCGGAACGACGACGCACGCGTCGGCGACTTGCTTCGTGAATCCGCCGTCCCGGCCGACGATCCCGAACACTTTCGCGCCGACCTCGCGTGCGAGCTCGAGCGAACGGACGAGGTTGACGCTCACGTTCTTCTCGCGATTGCCGCCGCCCACGCTGAACACGAGAACGCCGTCGCCCGTGCGGAGCCGCGAAACGCGGAGCCACTCGACGAAGCAGCTGTCCCAGCCTTCGTCGTTCACGCGCGCCGTGAGCTCGCTCACGTTGTCCGTCGGCGCATAGGCTTCGAAGCCGCAGAGCTTGCGAAAGTCGTTCACCGCGTGGCCCGCGTGTCCGGCGCTGCCGCCGACGCCGAGAATGAAGAGGCGGCCGCCGCCGTTTCGCACGCTCGCCAACCCCTCGGCCACGGATTCGATCGCGTCCCGATCCAACGCGCGAATGAGCGCGATGCTTTCGTCCAGATAGTCGTCGATGAATTTGCTCATGATCGTCTCGAGACCGGTACCAAGGACCGGTGATGATGGGTCAGGACCGGTGGAAGTTCGCCATGATGCGCGCGCCGTCGAAGTCGAAGCGAAAGCGCATGGGCCGGAGCCCGCGTGCAGCGAGCGCTTCTTGCACGCGCCGGCGTTCGGCTGCGCGCACGTAGAACATGAAGAATCCGCCACCCCCCGCGCCCATCAGTTTGCCGCCGATGGCGCCGGCTTTGCGCGCGACGTCATAGTGCTCGTCGATGGTCCCGTCGGCCATGTTGGCCGCGAGCTTGCGCTTGTTGGTCCAGTGCTCGTGCAGCATCTCGCCGTACGCGTCGATATTGCCCGTGAGCAAGATGCGCTTGGTCTCGTGGCCGAGCGCCTTGATCCGGTGCATTCGCTGCACCGCGTCGTCCTTGTTCGCGACAATCGTCTTCGCTTGCTCTTTGAGGACCGAAGCCGCCGCGCGCTCGACGCCCGAGTAATAGATGAGCAGGTTCGCCTCGAGCTCGTCGATGACCTCGTCGCGCAGCGCGAGCCGCTCGACGTCGACCGAACCGTCCGGGTGGAACGTCAGCGCGCTGATCCCGCCATACGCGGCGATGTACTGATCCTGCTTGCCGATCGGTTCCTGAAGCACGTCGATCTCGAGGCTGCAGGCCTCGCGGGCGAGCTGCTCCACGGGCACGAACTCACGCCTGAATGCGTGCAGACCGTTGAGCAGCGCAACGGTGAACGTGCTGGACGAACCGAGGCCGGTGTTGGCCGGAACGTCGGCCAGGCTGTGGAGCTCGACGCCCTTGGTGACGTCCGTCATGCGGAGCGCTTCCCGGAAGATCCGGTGCCGGATCTGGTCGACCGAATCCACGATCTCGCTCTCGGTGTAGGCGAGGCGAATCGTGTTCTGGAAGCGCTTGGCCACGCAGACGTACACGAACTTGTCGACCGCGGCCGCGACGAGAAAACCGCCGTGCTCGCGCGAGTAACTCGGCAGGTCCGTACCGCCGCCGCCGAGCGAAAAACGAACCGGTGCACGAGAGACGATCATAGGGAAGCCGAAGTCCGAAGCAGCCGGTCGAGCTCGGCCAGCCCGGAGGGCGACCCAACTTCGTAGAATCTCTCATGGGCCACGTAGGCACGCAAGCGCATGCGCTGGGCCAGATCGTGCTGTACGCGATCGAGCCCGAACGCTTCGCCTTCGGGTGTCGCCGCGATTACGCTCCGTCGGAACGCGTTGGCGCCGTAATCGATGTGGTCCAGGCTCGGATCGCTGGCGCCCTTTTCGTACCGGCGCACCCACGCGCCGTCGATGGCGACGTTCGACGCGTCCCATTGCCCATCGTTCTTGAAGACGGACATGACGCCGTCCGCGTCGTCGTGCGATTCGAGCATGCGGAGAGGACCAGCGTAGTCGAAGGGCAAATAGCTGTCGCCGTACGTCACGAGGAAGGCAGGCCCGAGGAGAGGGAGCGCCGCGCGCAAAGCCCCGCCGGTGCCGAGCAGATTCGGCCCCTCGTGCGACCACTGCACGGAGAGTCCGTAGCGGGCGCCGTCCTTCACGTGCGCTTCGATCTGGTCGCCCAGGAACGCGATGCACATGACCACCTCGCGGATGCCGCACGCCGCGAGGCGCTCGAGCTGCCAGTCGACGAAGGGACGGCCCGCCACCGGCAGCATCGACTTCGGCACCGTCAGCGTGGATGGATGCATCCGCGTGGCGAGTCCGCCGGCGAGAACCACTGCTTGCACGGCGGGCTGCTTACCACGGGACACGCGGGAAAGCGCGTGTCTGGAGGCCATGCTCTTGACACCCAGCCGTCGCCCGGCTAATTGCGCGCCTCTCGATTTGCCGGGCCATTAGCTCAATTGGTAGAGCAGCGGACTCTTAATCCGTTGGCTGATGGTTCGAGTCCATCATGGCCCACTGAAAGCCGCCGACGCGGCGGCGACCGCGTCGAGTGGCGCCGCGTTCGATACGACGGTGCGACGGTGCAGTAGGCGGCCAGCTTGGCACGACTTACCGCCTCGCTTAACATCGCCGTCCGACGACTCATGCCGACAACGCAGCTGCCCGAGATCCGCGTGCACCCCGTCGTGAAACGCCTCGGGCTCCGTCCCTGCGTTCTCCGATGAGCCGGCGTCTCTACCGCGGGGTCGAGTCTCGCATCCTCGACGTGATCGGGCCGTGGGCCGCGGTTGCGATCGCCGTTTTTTCGTTGACGGTGCTCTATACGGACGTCTCGCGTTTCGCCGGGCCGATCGGCGACGCGTACCTCCCGAGCATCATGCAGCCGGGGGGGGCGGACTTCGCGTATCCCTACAACGGCGCGCGCGCGCTCCTCATGCGCGTCAATCCGTACCACAATAACGTCCCAGAACTTCGAGATCCTTTTGGCCGCGCCCTGGATGGCCTGGGATATCCCCCCTCTCATTTCGTAATCTATTTGCCCATCGCGCTGATTGCGAAGAGCGATCGCCTGCTGGCGAACCGGATCCTGTTTCATTGCAATCTCGTTTGGCTCACCGTTCTCGCGTTCGTGTCCTGGCGCTTGCTCCGAAGGCTGGTCCCGGCCGCGGCGGATTCACTGTGGCTCCTCTTGCCGTTCTTCTTGTTCGTATTCACCTTGGGGTCGGGAACGCTGGTTCTGCTCGAGCGGGGGCAGAGCGACGCGTTGACGTCTCTCCTTTGCTGGTCCGCCGTCCTCTCGTCGTTTCGGCGGCGATGGTTTCTGGCGATGTTTCTGGCTACCTGGGCCACGATGATCAAGGGATATCCCGTGCTCTTTCTGCCAGGCTTCGGACTTCTCGGTCTCACCCGTAGCCACTGGAAGGGCACCATTCTCGGTGGGATCGCGGCGTTTCTGATCTTCCTCGCCCCGGTTGTCCGGTATCTGCCGGCCGCGTTGGCCGTGATGACCAATCGCTCCGGCATGTTCTGGCCAGTCTGGTACAATCACAGTTTCAAGAACCTTGCTTACGCGATATCGCCTGCGTGGGCCTCTTCGGGTCACAAGCTCTTTACTGGGCTCGGGCTCGTGGTCACGGTGTTGTGCTGGATTCGCGTACGGCGAGCGGATGACCCCACCGACCGGCTCGCCTGGCTCACGTTGTTCACGACGTGCTCGCTCGGCACGATGCTGGGCTACTCGAGCCTCAGCTGCCCTTACAATGACATCATCGTGTTGCCGGGCGCCGTCTTAATGGCGCTGAACCAGCGACGACTCCTGGCCCTCGCCGGCGCCCCGCCGCCCCGCTTTGCATGGATACTCGGAGCGATGCTCGCGCTGGCTACGTCTCTCCTCCTCATGGAAAAGGTGGGGTCGGAGACGTTCCCGGGCGGCGCCGTGGGCCTCCTCGGTATCGTTGCCATCTCGGGTGTGCTCGCGATCACGAAGATGGGCGTCGTGTTCAGCCAGACGCTTGCCGCGTCTTCGATTCCATCCCCCGAATCGAGGTGAGCGCCGTCAGGCGCGCCGGGCGATGAACAGCATCTCGCCGGGGAGCCGGAGCGTAATCACGGGCTTCAGCTTGAACACCAGATTGGTGACCGCCGAGAGGACACCGTGGAGAGGGTAGCGCCGCAGCGAGTTGGAGATCGTCGAGGCTGTAGCTGCGAACGGGTAGAGCTCGGTCGTCACGTGCTCCAACCCCGCTAGCTTTGCGACACGCTCGAGGCTCGCCTGGGTGAAGTACTGGATGTGCTGTCCTTGCCAATACCACCAGCGGCGACCGAGGAGGCGCGGCAGCCAGGCGTTCACGTCCCCCGTCCAAATCACGACGATGCCGCCCGGTCGCAGGAGCCTGGCGATATTCTCCATCTCGGCGCGCGGGTCCGGGAAGTGCTCGATGACGCCGATGAGCGACACGACATCGAAGCGCTGGCCCGCGTCCTTCGCGAACGTCGCCAGGGGAACGTCGTGCACGGTGAAGCCGCGCTCGCGCGCGATCGCGCACGACCACGCCGAAAGCTCCACGCCCTCGACGTCGAAGCCGGCCTGGCGCCCCGCCTCGAGGAAGTCACCCGTCGCGCAGCCGACGTCGAGCAGCTTTCGTCCCGCGGTCTTTTTGGCGACGGTACGCAAGACCGACGCGGCCGCGAGGCGCCTCGATTCGGCGTGCTTCAGGTACTCCTCGTCGACGACGTCGTGGTAGCTCTCGGTGACGCGCTGCGGGAGCGGAGAACAAAACACGTGCGTGCAGGTTCTGCAACGCACCACGCGAAAGGTGCGCGTGTGCTCCGGCCGGAAGGAATACGAAAAGGAAACCTGGTCCAGACGCTCGATGTCGGCTGGCCGGACCTCTTCGATCTCGGACCCGCCGCAGATGACGCAGGGCATGGGGACCCCTGTTTAGATCAATTGGCCCGAAAATGCGCGCCGTCTCTCGCCCGATGACGGATCTGCGCGCCCCGTGGTACAAACGCGGTCGAACGCTCATGTCGCCCAAGACGTTGATCTTCATTCCGACCTACAACGAACGGGACAACGTCGGTCCCATGTGCGAGCAGATTCTTGCGCTTGGGCTCGACGCTGACCTCATGTTCATGGATGACGGCTCGCCGGATGGGACCGGCCAGGTGCTCGACGGGCTTGCCGCGAGACACCCGCGGGTTCGGGTCGTTCACCGCGCCGGCAAAGCGGGCATCGGCAGCGCTCACAAGGCGGGGATCAATCTCGCGTACGACGAGGGCTATGAGCGGCTCGTGACGCTCGACTGCGATTTCACGCATCGCCCGGAGATGATTCCCCAGTTCCTCGAGCGTAACGAAACCGCCGATGTCGTGGTGGGGTCACGTTACCTCGAGGCGGGGAGCCTCCCCGGCTGGTCGGCGCTCCGCAAGTCGCTCACGACGCTTGGCCACGTGCTCACGAAGAACGTGCTCGGAATTTCGCAAGATGCGACCGGAGCCTTCCGTGCTTACAACCTGACGACGATTCGGCGCGATCTCTTCAATCTCGTTCAGTCGAACGGCTATGCCTTCTTCTTCGAGAGCATGCTCGTGATGCAGCGAAACGGGCTGGCGGTTGCGGAGATCCCGATCACACTGCCCGCGCGTACGTACGGCAGTTCGAAGATGTCGGTCGCGGAAGTGCGGCGTAGCGTCACGACGCTCATGACGCTCTTCATCCAGGACCAGACGAATCCGGGGCGCTTCCGGGCCGGCAAGCGGTCCTTGACCCTTGATCCGGCGCTCGTCGATCCGCAAAACTGGAACGAGTACTGGGACGCAAAATCCGCCAAGACAACGGCCGCATACGACCTCGTGGCGGCGCTCTATCGCAACGCGATCATCAAGCGCCGGCTCGAATCGACGATCTCGCACGAGTTCGCGCAGGGCGCGCGTCTACTGCACGCTGGATGCGGGGGTGGACCCGTCGACGCGGACCTGCACCAGAAGGTCCGGATCACGGCCGTCGACATCTCGCCTTCGGCGCTCGACCTTTATCGCCGTAGCAATCCCGACGCTGAGGACGTTCGCCACGCCGACATCATGAATCTGCCGTTTGCCGACAACAGCTTCGACGGCGCCTACAACCTGGGGGTGGTCGAGCATTTCGATCGGGACCAGCTCGCGAAGGTGTTCTCCGAGCTGCGGCGCGTGCTCAAGCCGAACGGGAAGCTCGTCGTGTTCTGGCCGCATGCGCGTGCGACGAGCGTCGCCGCCCTCGGCGCCGCCCACTGGCTGCTGAACGACGTCATGCACAAGAACGTTCGCCTTCATCCGCCGGAGGTCTCGCTGGTGCACTCGGCGCGCGAGGCCGCGGAGCTCCTCGCGTCCGGCGGCTTCGACCTCAAGTCGTACGAATTCGGCCCTGAAGACTTCTTCGTGCAGGCGAAGATCGTCGCGACCGTTCACTAGGCGTCAGTCCGCCATCATCATCGAAGCGAGCTCCCCGAAGGCGACGCGCGCACGCCATCCGAGGGCACACAAACGCTCGGGACGCGACACGAGCCGCGGATACTCCGCCCGGAAGCCGCTCCTGATTCGGACGTGGTCGCGCCAGGCGAGATTCACGCGCGAAAAACAGGCCTCCAGCCACTGTTCGACGGAGTGCCCATCGCCCGTGCCGATCACGGCCTCGAAAACTTCGTCCTGGCTTGCGAGCATCACGGCGGCCTCCATCGTGTCGCCCGCGAACGTCCACTCCTTGATGACGGACGGATCACCGATCTCGAGCGTCTCGTCGCTGCCGGCGGCAATACGACGGGCCGCCTGCGCGATCGTCATCGAGAGATGCCCGATGCCTCGGCGCGGGCTCTCATGGTGGAACAGGTACCCAACGTAGGCCTTGACTCCAAGGGAACGAAAGTAGCGAGCCGCGTAAACGGACTGGATCCGGGCGACGGCGTACGCGCTGCTGGCCTCGAAAGGCGTGTTCTCGTCGATTGGCTGCCCGACGTTACGAAACTGAACGGCCGAGCCGGCGATGAATACCCGCGCCCCAGGCGCATGTGTGCGGACCGCCTCGAGGACGTTGAGGCAACCAGTCGAGATCGCGGCGTGGTTCTCGTAGAGCGCCTCGTGGCGTGTCGTGGACCGCGCCGCGAGGTGGAAGATGTAGTGCGGGCGCGTGCTCGCGATGACGGCCGATACAGCTTCGCCGTCGGCGACGTCGAGGCGTGACCAGGGGCCCGACCGCGAAAAGCCGGTGGCTTCCACGCCGCGGCCGCGCAACGCCTCGATGAGATAGGGGCCGTCTTGGCCGTTGGCGCCGAGGACGAGCGCTTTCACGCGCCGCTATCCCTTCGCTGCGCCCCGGACGATCTCGATGGTCGGCAGCGGGAAGATCATGCCGACGCCGGAGGCGAGCAGCGCCTTCTCGCGTTCGACGAACTCGTCGCGAAAGTGCCAGGGCAATACTAGATAGTAATCCGGCTTCGCCTTCCGCGACTCCTCTTCGCTCACGATGAGGATGTCGGAGCCGAGCGTGCGCGCGCCGAACTTGTCGGGGTTACGTTCGGCCGCGACGTCGACGAGGCGGCTGTCGATACCGCACCACTGGAGGATCGTGTTGCCCTTCGTCGACGCGCCGTAAGCGTGGATGCGCTTGCCCTCGGCGCGCAGCTTCCGCAACAGCGCGAGCAGCTCCTGCTTGTGGACGTTCACGCGCTCCTGGAAGTTTCTGTACGGCTGGTCCGTGTCGAGTTCGAGGTCGAACTCTTCCTGGCGCAGGCGCTTGATGTTGGCCGTGAACTCGTCGCGCCGATAACGCCCATTGTCGGCATGCGTGGCATAGCAGCGGATCGAGCCGCCGTTGCTGGCATTGAGCGAGACGTTCACGAGCCGCAGATCGGCCTCCCGCATGATGCGCTCGAGCACGGCGAGGCTGTAATACTCGAGGTGCTCGTGGCAGATCGTGTCGTAGCTCGTCATGCGGAGCATGGTCGGCATGTACGACATCTCGACGCACCAGAGACCGTCGGGCGAAAGGACGCGCTTGATGGCCCGGACGAACGCGATGGGATCTTCGAGATCGTAGAACATCGCGATCGACGTCACGATGTCGCAGGACTTCCCTGCGAGGGCGCTGGACAGATCTTCCGAGGGGAAGAGATCGTGGACGACGGTGATACCGGCCGGCACTTCGTTGGCAAGATCGGAGGGGTCTACGCCGAACTTCGTGAACGACGCCGGATACGACTTGAGCAGCGTGCCGTCGTTGCATCCGATGTCGAGCACACGCGCGCCGGGCTTGCCGTAGAGGGTGGCTGCCTCCTCGGCGATCGCGCCGAGGTGGTTCGTCATCGTCGCGTTCGTGCCCGATCGATACCAGTAAACCGAGTAGAGAACCTCGGGCGGCACCGTATGCTCCGTTTGCAGGAGGCCGCACGCCTTCTCGTCGATCTCCGGGTTGCACCGCACGAGTGACGTCGGCACGCGCCGCATCGGCGGGACCTGACGCCCGGGCTTGAGGAACGAGCCCTGGAGGTGCTGCTCGCCGAGGTCGATGACCTTGGTCAACGACGACGACTTGCAGACCCGGCACGTGGTTCGACGCGTGAGGTGCATGAGGGGCCGAGGAAGCTACCTCCTTTTTTGACGTCGAGGTAGCGTTTCGCGCGGCGCGACGCGAGGGGGTTACGTGCGCCGCGGGGCCGCCCGGACGAGGCGAGTCGCCGTCGAACCGGGGCCGCGTTGAAGCCTTTGGGCAGCACGAGCGGCGGCGTTTGCGCCTTGCGCCTCCCCATGGACGCCGCTAAACACCGGGCGGTGCGAGGAGCGCAGATTGTGGCCGCTACGCGCGCCAGCCTGCGCGAATTCTTCTTGCTCGAAGACGCCGGTCGCCGCAGCGCCGCGACCGGCGCCATGGATCGCGAATCGATCTTGGCATACTACGACGCCGCCCAGCGTAGGCGCGCCGTCGCAAATTCTCTCAGCGTTCCGGCGGAGACTCCAGCGGGCCTCATCCTCTACAGAGATGCGTGCCTGTGTCTCATCCAGGCGGTGCTCCTGGCGACGTCTGGAGGGAGCAAGCCGGGCGTCGAGGTGACGGAGCCGGAGGCGGCATGGGAAGCTGTCAATCGCGTCGTCGATGATTGGGCCCCCGTCCCTCCGGCCGACCTCGAGTGCGTGCGCGATGTGCTCTTCGCCCGAGATCTGCTCGCGCTCGATCGGTTCTCGACCGAGGAGGCCGCGCGCCACTCGGCCGCACTTCGCGCCGCGCTCCAGCGTCTTTCGCGGTTCGTCGAGCCGCGTTCGCCGCTCCAGATCCAACGCGAACGTCGGACTCGCCAGGCGCTGGCCGTTCTCGTCGTCGGCACGCTCCTGGTGACCCTCGCGGTGCGGTGGATGAGCCCATCCAACTTGGCGTTGAACCGCCCCGTCTCGTCCAGCCCTGTGGCCTTCGACACCACCGCCGCGGCCGCGGTGGACGGCGCGAAAAGCGAGCGGTTCGATTTCCATACCCAGACCGTGAACTCGCCCCAGCTGACCGTCGATCTCGGGAAAACGCGGGAGATCGCCAAGGTCAAAGTCTTCGGACGCGGCGACTGCTGTTTCGATCAGTCGTTGCCGCTGGTGCTCGAAGTCTCGACGGACGGCATCTCTTTTCGGCCGCTTGCCGAGCGCACGACGGCGTTCAGCACGAGCGATCCCTGGATCGTCCAAATCGGCGCCCGCGAGAACGCGCGCTTCGTTCGCTTGCGCTGCAGAGGGGAGGGCGCTCTCGTGCTGAACGAGGTCGAAGTCTACGGGAGGCCCTGGCAATAGTCGCTAGTCGCGCACGATCGACGGCGGGTGCGGGAACTCACTCCGCGCGTTCCAGCCAGATTCGCACCTCGCCCGGCTCCTCTCCGCGTTCGACGTGGACGACGCGCGGCCGGCAGCAGACAGCGCAGTCTTCGATGTACTCCTGGGCGTCCCCACCCCCGGCGTCGACGTAGAGGTCGTCGACCTGGCCGCAGAAGGGGCACTCGACCGAGGAGGGCGTTCGCTTCGGCTTTCTACGCCGTCGCTTCGTGCTCATACAGGCAGAGCGTATCCGTCCGGAGCACCCGTTTCACGCGCGGCACGTCGGCGGGCACATTCTGCCTGTTCACCTCGGCGGCGGCCCGTAGAGCGTCGCTCGCCAGTCTGCGTATCCGTACGTCCCGGCGATCGATTGAACCGGCGTCCACGACGAGTCGACCTCGAGGATTTCCCCCGACGTGGAATACGTAATCAGCGTATTGCCGTTTGGGAGCCGCTGCACGTCCCCGAGGACGGTGCTGGACAAGCTTCCCGACGTGAAGTCAAAGGCCGACGTGGCAGACATCGGGCTCCCGGCATTCAGCTGAAATTCCAGGATGTCGGATGGGCCACCGGTATTGTTGTTGAACACGAGCATCGTGCCGTCATCGAGGAGATGGTGACCGTGATTCACGTGCCAGCTCTCCGAGACACAATGCGCCGCGCCCGCCGGCGCGTTGGCGCAGCTACCGCCGAATTGCCACTGGAGAATTCCAGCCTCCGAGACCTTGACGTAGAGGTTCGGGTACCGATCGCCGATGGTGAACGTGTCGTCGACGGGGTGGTACAGGATCGAGTTGCAGTGGTACGACACCGTCGACGGTTCGCCCGTGGTCCCGGCTCCCACGTAAAGGTTCGGGCCGATCGCGAAGACGGTCGTCGGCGAGCCTGACCCGTCGGAGCTCATCTCGACGAGATTGCTCGCCACGTCGACGTCGCTGCCATTCCACACCATGGCGGCGATTTTCCCCGGGAGCACCGCGAAGTCGTGATGAGCATTCGCGAGGCCGGCGATGTTCGTCATCCCGGTCTGTCCGTCCATCGAGACCCATCGCATCTCGCCGCCCGAGTTGTCCTCGTTGGCGGCCACCATCCACATGTTGGCGCCCTCGTAGTCCATGCGGGCGCGGGTGCATTGAATCGGTGCGGCCGCAAACCATACCATCGTACCGTCGGCGTCGATGATGACGGCGTAGTTGCCGTACGTGACCCCGCTGCTCGTGACGATGAACCCCTTCGCCTGCGCGGCCGCGTTGAAGACCGTACGCGAGATCGCCGGAATCATCGCTGTCGGTACTTCGTTCAGGACCCCCGTCGTTGGCAGCGTGTAATCCGAACTTCTGCAGACCGCGCCGCTCCCGTCCTGCGCCTCGATGTGGAACGTGTAGTCGCTCGATGGCTTCAGCCCGAGCAGCAACGTTCTGTAGTTCGCCCTCGTCAGGTCCACGGGGGCCGTGCCACCCGTATTGAGCACGCCGGAGGGCGCGCCATTCAGCGTGTAGACGATGCTGGCGCTCGCCGGGGCCGCCAGGGTGGTCGACCACTCGACGACACCCACCGTGGCCATCCCCGGGCTGATCGCATTCGTGAGGATCGAAAAGGAGCAACTCGCGGCACCGCCGTCGTCCCCCGCCGAGGGCATCGCGTCCCCCGCGCCGATCACTTCGCCGTCGGAGCGTCCCCCGTCCGCTCCGGGCCTTGGCGAGGTCGAGTCACCCGACCCGCAACACGCCAGGATGAGCAGCACCGGGGCGAAGCGGGACGACATGAAAAACACTACGGCATCGCGTTGAGGTCGACCACGGTCATCTGATGGGCGCGGTATACGACATGGCGCATGCTCGCGAACTTTTCGATCGAATCCATCCCGTCGATGTGAAAAGGCGCCTCCCCGCTCAGGAAAAGATCGGCAGCCTTGAACTGGGCCCAGTGGGCCCGATTGTAAAGCTCGTTCGCCGTATCGAAGTTCGTCCACACGACGTAACGAATGCCGTTCGCTCTGAAGTAATCGAGCAACGCCTGCGCGCCCTTGAATGCGGGCCACCCGGGCTTCGGCCCCGTCCCGCCGAGGACATCGAGCGTGTAGATCCTGTTGCGCTTGAAGTCGAACCGCCAAGGTTCGTGTACTGCGCATGCGAACGTCGCGCCCGGATCGATGTGCGACTGGATCTCCGTGTACGCGGCGGTGCCCGCCGAAAACTCGCGCTCATCGCGGTCGCCGTTCGTAAATACATGATTCGCGACGTCGATCGCGCCGATATAGGCACCGCGCATTTCATCGTGAACGAGCGCAACGTGGAGCCCGACCGCGAGGGCCAAAAGCGCGGCGCGGATGTCGTGGGGCCCGAGTGACATCGCGATGATGAGCCCCGTTGCCGCGACGTACGCGTTCATGTAGCGCGCGTGCGCAAACGAGTCGAAGGCCCCCGCTGCTCGCGCGAGCGACCAGATGCCGAGAAGCGACCCAACCGTGAGAAACACGATGTCGTTGCGGGCGCGGCCTCGCATCGGGACGAAGCCCGCGAAGAGGAAGAGGAGGAAGAAGCAAATCGGCTTGTCGTAGGTCAGGTCCGAAAACCAGGCCTGGATCGCCTGTTTCATCGGCGCCGTCTTCAAGAACACCCACCCCGGCGTCATGTTGCCCTGCCAGATCGGGTAGAAGAACGTCCCGCACGATTGGTAGAGCATCCACGACCAGGGAAGCAGCGTCAGGGCGATCGCCGCCGAGAAAAGGCCCATCCGACTCACGAACGATAGAAGGGCTTGGCGAGTGAACGGTCGTCGCGTCCCCAGAAAGTAGTCCGACGCGAACACCAGGAGCAGAAACGGAAGAAGCGCCGGCCCGTTCGTCGGTCGGAGGATGATGGCTACGACGAGCAGAACACCGAGCGCGAGGATGCGCCGCGGCTCGTAGGGCCATTGCGGGGCGTTGCCATCCGCCAAGGGGAACCGGAGCGTCCGGTACATCGTCAAGACAACGGGAATGCCCGTCGTCTCGCTCGCGATGTTCAGATGGACGCCGGTGAGGGTGAAGAACAGGCACATGGCGAAGCCGAGCGGAACGGCGTGCCAACCCTTGATGCCATTTCGCGTCACGTGGCCGACGACGAGGCCGAACGCGAGGGCCAGGCCGATGCCCCCGTCGACCATCGGCAGACAATAGAAGGGCGCCAGCGACGCGAAGAGACCGTGCAGGTACGGCTGGCCGCCGAGCGTCGCGAAGCGCCGGGAATTGAATGGCTCGTACAGACTGCCGATATCGATCAGCTTTTTGGCGAATTCGAAATAGAGCGGCTGATCGTCGGACGGCTGGAACTCATGCTTTCCGGCGTAATGGACGAAGATGAGCGCGGCGACGGCATACGACAGGGCCAGCAGGATGAGGACGCCGGAGTGCGCGATCCACGCGGCGAGCCGGCGCCGCGAGAGGGGCCGCGGCTTCTCGTTCGCCCAGAGCCAGATGAACGCACCGACGCCGACCGCCACTTGTGCGATCAACACGGGCCCCCTCGCGGCGTGTATGAGCGTCAGATAGCCGCCGACTAGCAGGACGAACGCCATGCCCCAGCCGGCGCGAAGACCCCAATCGACTCGCCGCCCATTCGTGAGCCAGAGGTTCACGACGGAGCCCCAACCGACGAACGAGAGGAGCATGAGTAAGCTCCACACGAGCGTGATCCCGCTCGCGTGTGCACGCAGTGCTACGACGAGTGCGACGGCGACGACAGCGAACACCGAGCCGAGCGCCAGACGGACGGCCTTGTTCCCCGAGAGAGAGACCATTATCTTGCCCGCATTTCTCCACGCCCGACCGTGTCTTGCCCGCATTTCTCCGCGCCGGCCCGCGCGCCGCTGTGTACCACATAGATCCTTGCGGGCACCGCGCTCCGCATCGCTCGCGAACGCCGGGCGGTTTGATATCGTCCTCCGCGATGTCCGTGACTGATCCGCGTCCTGAGACCGCCACTACGCTCGATTCTTCGGCCGGGGCGTCTTCGATGTCGCCCGAGTGGCGAGAATACTTCCTCGCGCTCCTCCACGGGGATCCGCGAGTGGCCGCCGCCAGGCGCTTCGTGCGAACGAACATCTGCGGGGTGATGCGGCGTCTCGTCCCGCAGGACGCGCGCGTGCTCGAAGTGGGCGTCGGCGGCGGGCAGGTGCTCGCGGCTCTCCCGAATCAGGTGCGTCACGGCATTGATCTTCTGCCGGAAGCCATCGAAGCGTCGCGCCGGCTCGACCCCACGATGCGCGTCGATCGCGCCGACGTGCTGACGTTCAGCGCACCCGAGCGGTACGACGCAATCATCTGCGACCGGCTCCTCCATACGGTGCCGGACGTGCAACGGATGCTCGAGAATCTCGCCGCTCACATCGAAGAAGACGGCAGGATCTACCTCACGTGCTTCAACTTCTTGTGGGGTCTCTTCCTCGGCAGCGCGGTGAAGCTCGGTGTCACCGAGAGCCGTCCGGCGGAGAACTGGTTCTCCGAAAGTGCGTTGGAAGACGTGTTCACCCTCGTGGGGCTCGAAGCGGTCCACTACGAAGATCACGTGCTCGTCCCGGCAGACGTCCCGTTGCTCAACAAATTCGTAGCGCAGCTTCCCGGCGTCCGTTCCGGAGCGCTCTACCGCACGTACGTTCTCCGGCACCGCCGCGTTCACCGCGCGCCGAACCCCGGCGTTTCCGTCATCGTGCCCGCGCGAAACGAGTCGGAGAACGTGATCGCCGCCGTCGCGCGGACCCCGGTGATGGGCGCATGGACGGAGATTGTCTTCGTCGAAGGCGGGTCGACCGACGGTACGTGGGAGCAAATCCAGAAGACGATCGCGTCGTACCGAGGTCCGCTTCGCCTCTCGGCCTACAAGCAGACGGGCAAGGGGAAGGGAGACGCCGTGCGTCTCGGCTTCGACAAGGCCAAGGGGGACATCCTCATGATTCTCGACGCGGACCTGACGGTGCCGCCCGAGGATCTGCCGAAGTTCTACGACGCGATGGCCAGCGGACTGACGGACTACGTGCAGGGCACGCGGATGGTCTACCCGATGGAGGACGAAGCCATGCGCCTCCTCAACAAGTTCGGCAACGTCTTCTTCGCCAAGACGTTCACCTATCTGCTCGACCAGCGCATCAACGACACGCTCTGCGGGACGAAAGTCCTCTGGAAAAAGGACTACGAGCGCCTCGCCAGGCAGCGATCCTACTTCGGCGAGCTCGATCCGTTCGGCGACTTCGATCTGATCTTCGGCGCGCGACGGCTGCACCTAAAGCTGATGGAGATCCCGATTCGGTACCGGAGCCGCGTCTACGGCGAGACGAACATCTCGCGCTTCCGGGACGGCGCGCTGCTCCTCCGCATGACGGCGCTGGCCGCCCGCAAGATCAAGTTCGCCTAGCGGGGTGTCGCTGTCTACGGCTCGGCGCCCTGGGTGATGGGGCGCGTCGTGTCGTTACCCCATTCGTTCCACGACCCGTCGTACACGGCGACGTCCGACCGGCCCAGGAGGCGAAGCGCTTCGAGGGGCACCGTGCACGAGATGCCGCCGTTGCAGTAGACGACGACTTCCGCCGGAAGCCGTTCCACGTCGATCCCGGCGTCCGCGAAGGCGCGCCGCAAATCCGCGGGAGGCCGGAAGAGGCCCGTCGCTTGATCGATGAGCTGCGCATAAGGGATATTGCGTGCGCCCGGGATATGCCCGCTCCGCGCCGCAGCGCTGACCGTCCCCGCGTATTGCTCGGGAGCGCGCGCGTCGACCAGGAGTACATCGGTGCGGCCGAGGGCATGCGCCACCTCGTCGGCCGTGCGGCGAAGCGCCGGTCGCGGGTGCGCCGTGAAATGTGCGGCCGCGGGTGTCACCGTGGCGTCCGTCGTCGGCCGGCCCTCGGCCTTCCAGCGGATGAAGCCTCCGTCGAGAATGCGAACCGCGTCGTGCCCGTAGTAACGGAGAGCCCACGCGAGCCGGCCCGCGAAGATGTGATCGTAGTCGTCGTAGGCCACGACGAGCGTCGCGTCCCCGACCCCGAGCGCCGCCATCGTTCGCGCGAAAGCGTCCGGAGGCGCGACCTGGACGGGCACGGGATCGTGAGGATCCACGATGTCGCGCGTCCAATCGACGAACAGCGCCCCAGGGATGTGCTCGCGGTCGAAGTCGTCCCGCTTGGGGGCGTACCGAGGCGTCGTCCCCGGCGGTCGAACGACCCCGCGAATGTCGATGACGCGAAGGCCCGGATCGCCGAGCTGGGCGGCGAGCCATTCCGTCGAAACGAGGATCTCGTGTCGGACTCCGCCGGCTCCGCCCATGATGCCCCTCTCGCCTCTCCCGCTACGGAGCGTGCTTCTCCACCATCGCCCCGAGGCGCGGAACTGCGGACTCGACGTTCTTCTTGGCTCCACTGCGGAGCTTCTCGTACGTGCTCTTCACGAGTCCGCTCTTGGAGCGGTTGGCCTTTTCGTCCGTAATCGAGAGGAGGGCGTCCGCCACACGCGTAGAATTCGCGTTGAAGTAGTCGCGAACGCCGCCGCCGCTCGTCTTCGCCTCCTGGTAGATCGGGTCGAGGGCGCCCGCGAACTCCGGGAGCAGGTCGACCACCACCTGCCTCACGAAGCCCGGTTTCACGCCCTGCACGGCCTTGTAGCCCGCCTTGATCACGAGCCCGGTGAGACCGCCTTTGTCGGCAACTTCCGCATCGATGAGCGCGCAACAGTCGTCGACTACCGCGATCTTCTGTGCATCCGAGGTAAGGACTTCAGCGAGGTTAGGCATCGGCCGGCGACTCCCTTTTCCAGGGCAGCGCTTTAGCACAGCTCTCGGGGCGCGAGCGCCGGATCCCCAGAAAGTGTAACGACTTCTAGGGCTCCTGCTAGGCTTTCTCACGGGATGGTGCGGCGCGGCGCATGGATTGCCGGGGGCTTTGCCGCCCTCGGAGCGATATGCCTTTGGGGCGCGCGCGGCGCTCGCGAGGGCACCGTCGTCGTCCCCACTCCTCTTCCGACGATGAGCCCGGCGGGCTCATCCAATGAGCCCAGTGAGCCCCGTAGTTCGGGCGTGTCCGGGCCGGACGACGGGGTGCAGCCGGCCGCGCAGGCGGGGCTCACCGGCACCGGGGCGGACGACGCACGGACCCATTCCTTTCGCATCCCGAGCGGGCAGCCGCCTTCGCTCGGGTGCGCGGCCGCTCGCGCCATCGTCCTGCAAGCCCGCGAGCAGCTCGGATACTCGCCCGAGCCGGTCGACCCACGGACGCTCGCGGATGCCACGGCCGACTGGCTCGACCCGTACGGGCTCTGGAGCGTGGCTCCCGATGCACCGCTCGAAGCGCTCTTCGATCGGCGCGCGGCAAGCCTCATCGCGGACCTCGAAGCGAGGACCTCGGGCGACTGCAAAGCCGCGCACGGAATCGGCGTGGCCCTCGTCGGCTGGGTCGGCGAGCTCCGCTCCGCGTTCGATGCTGCGCGGGTGTCCGCGCCCGTCGCGGAAGATCCCCTCGCGACCGCATCGTCTGCCGCGTTCGAGGGGGCGACCGTCACGCGTCCAGCACGGGTTCTCGCGGCGACGCTCGGCCGTCGCGTCGGCGCATTCGAGCGAAGCATGGGCCCTGCGGGGACGGCCTACGGCGACGCGGCGCGATCGCGTTACTTTCCGCCGCTCGACGCCAACGGGTGGGCGGGCGTGGTCCTGGCCGCCGCCGTGCGCGCGTATGTGCCTGCGCTCGACCCGCACGGTGCCTGGGCGCCTCTCGACGAGGAGTCGAGCGTGTACGAGGTCGACCTCGAGGCGCACCCACCGCAGCGCCTATGGGAGAAGGCCGAGCGAACGGCCATCGGCGTCAAGCTCGAGTCCGGCGCAGCGCCGCCGCTCGCCGACGGCGACGTCGTGCTCTCCCTCGCGGGAGTCCCCACCGCGGGTCTCAGCTACGAACAGATCGAGCAGCTCGGATACGCCGCGTCGGATACGCGCCCGGCCGCGCGTATCGAGCTCCTGCGCCACGGCGAAAAGGGCGTCGTCACGGCGTGGCTCGACGGTCCCGATTCGGACGCGGCGGGCCCCGGCGGATCGGGCGACGAGAGCGACGCCGATCTGCCGGTGGAGCGAATTGCCTACGGGGAAGGGGACGTCGTCGTCGTCGCGATTCACGACGTCCGGGACGACCTGGGCGACGAGCTGACGCGTGCGCTCTTGCACGAGCGCCAGCGCGAAGACGCGCGGCCGATCGCGGGAGTCGTCCTCGACTTGCGAGGCAACGGCGGCGGCTCGACGGATGGAGCCATCGACGCGCTGGGGCTCTTCATCCCCGGCGCGTCGCTCTTTCCGATGAAGCGACGAGACGGGTCGCTCGAGACGGATCGCGCGCCCGAGCCGCCGGGCGTGGATCGATGGCGCGGTCCGGTGGCCGCGCTCGTCGACGGGGATACGGCGAGCGCGGCGGAGATGATCGCGGGCGCGCTCGCCTCGTACCGGCGCGGTCCGTCGGTCGGCATGCGCACGTTCGGCAAGGGCTGCGCGCAGGAGTATCTCGACGACGACGCGCACGCCGGGGTCCTCCGGTTGACGACGCTTCTCTACGCGCTCCCGGACGGGACGCCGGTGCAACGGGTCGGCCTGGCGCCGACGATTCGCGTTTCGTTCGGGGCCTTCGAGGCGAACGACCGCGAGGCCGCGCTGCCTCACGCGCCGCCGCTCTGGCGCGGACCGGACGTGCGCGATCGCCAGATCCTTGCGCACGCGGAGGACGGCACGTGGTCGGTGGCGTGGCCGGCACACGGCGGGAGCGTCGGTCCGTGCCATGACCCCGACGTATGCCGGGCCCTTCGCGTCATGGGGGCGACCCCGGCGACCGCGCGCCGTACGGCGGCTCCGAAAGGGCGCTGATCGCTACGACGCCGTCGCCGCGATCGCCGCGGTCGCGCGCTTCGGGGAGGAGGAGCGCAGCAGCGCGAGCTCCAGCGGTCCTGCGAGAGATCCATCGCCGAGGCTCCGGCCCAGGGCGGTCCGCACGGCGCGGAAGGGCAGCTGCGCGTCGCCGAACGCCGCTTCGACGACCTCTGCGATCTTGACCCCTCCCGATCCGCGCACGTCCACCTCCACCGCGAGCGTCACGAGGTCGCCCGCGATCCCGGCGGCGGCGAGCGCGGTGCTCTCGTCGGCGGTGGCTCGCGCGATACGGCGCAAGAAGCTCCGGACGTCGACGCGCTTGCCGATTCCGTCGATGCGCCGGACGACCAGAAGCTCCGGTGCGGCCAGCGCCGCCGCGATGCTCCGATCGATCCACTCCGCGTCGCCGCTCGGAGCGGCGGCGTCGCGAGGAATGCCGACGACATAGCGCGCGGTGTCGACGACGCGGGAGATGGCGGCGTCGCCACCCTCGAGCGGGATCCCGCCGACGAAGACGAGGCCGGGCTGGGCGCCTTCGGAAAGCGCGTCGAGAAGCGAGGCGGGGTCGATGGCCCCGGCGATCTTCACGTCGACGGCCTCGGCGAGGCTCGAGACCCCCACGGACAATGCGGGCCCGAACGTCATGTCGGGCTTCGGGTGAAAGCCCTGCGAGTAGAAGAGCGGCACCTCGAGACGCCGGAAGGCGCGCGGGAGCGCGCGAATTAGATCGAGGTGCGAAAGGAAGGCGGCTGGGCCCGTCTTCCGGTACACGAAGCGGTACCGCAGCGCAGCACCTTGTTCGATGCGTGGGGGCGTCCCCGCGGGCCGCGCGGGCTTCGGCGGAGGGGGCGGACGCGCCTCCTCGGCTCCGAGCTTGCGCAAGTAGACGAGGCGCTGCTCGCGCATCGCCGTCAGGTCGCAGGCGATCCCGCAGTCGTAGCAAACGAGCTTCCGATCGTCGGCGGTCGCGTCGCGCAGATTGGTCGCATGCACGAAGGCGCCCGCGACCTTGCCGCACGGGAGCGACAAGCGGTCGCTCAGCGCTTTTCGGTATTCACGGAGGAGAAATCCGTCTTCTAGGCCCACGTCGATGTGGTCCCAAGGAAGGCGAGCCGACACGGGAATGGTGCCGAGGTACCGCTCGGGCAAAACGCCTTCGGCGGTGAACGCGTCTTCCCACACGCGCATCTTCTTCTGGTCTTCCCACGAATCGAAGCGCGCGCCGCCGAGGTACGCGCGAAGAAGCACCGGCCCGAGCGATCGATCGCCGCGCGAGAACACGGCTTCGAGCCAGGAGGTCTCTCCGTCGTGCGTCCGTAGCTCGACGTTCGCGGCGCGCGCCTCTTCCTTCAGCCACGTTTGCTTCTTCCGCACGAGATCGGGCGTGTCCATGGCGCACCACTGGAACGGCGTGTGCGGCTTGGGAACGTGCGTCGAGACGCTCACCGTGACTTTCGGCGTCCCGGGCGTTCCCTGCGCGCGCTTCACGCGCTTCCCGGTCGCACGCGCGCGGCCGCCCACCCGCGGGATCTCGCGCACATCTTCCTCGCCTTCGGTCGGCAGCCCGATCATGAAGTAGAGCTTCATCGACTGCCATCCGCGGGAGAAGATGCGCTCCGCGGTCTGCAGGAGCTGCTCTTCGGTGACGTTCTTGTTGATGACGTCGCGCATCCGCTGCGTCCCCGCTTCCGGAGCGAAAGTCACGCCGGTCGCCCGCACGCGCGCGATGTCGTCGAGCACGTTCTCGTCGAGGCCGTATGCGCGCAAGCTCGAGACGCCGAGCGACACGCGTTTCGGCCCGAGCGCCTCGGTCACCTTCTTCACGAGCGGCGCGATGCACGAGTAGTCCGCGGTCGAAAGCGACGTGAGGCTCGCCTCGTCGTACCCGCTCTTTTTGACGGCGCTCACGATCGTGTCGACGACCTGCTGCGGATCGCGCTCGCGGACCGGCCGGTAGATCATTCCCGCCTGGCAAAAGCGACACCCTTCCGTGCAGCCGCGCGCGACTTCGATCGACATGCGATCGAAGATCGCTTCCGGTCCGCCGATCGGGCTGTCGTCGGGAAACGGGAAGCGATTGAGGTCGTCGACGATGGTCCGCGTGACGGGGAGCGTTGCGTGAGCGTCGAGCGCGCGGTCCACCACCGTGAACCCCGTGTCCGCCTCGATGCGCGTGGCATAGAGCGACGGCACGTAGACGCCGCGGAGCTTCGCGAGCTCGCGCAGCCGGTCCCCACGCGAGAGGCCCTCTTTTTTCGTACGCGTCCAGACGAGGGCCACTTCGCTCGTGCGCTCCTCGCCGTCGCCGATCACGATTGCATCGAGAAACGGCGCGACGGGCTCGGGGTGGGTAGCCGTCGGGCCGCCTGCGAGAATGAGCGGGTCGTCCTCGCCGCGGTCTTCCGCTTTCAGCGGGACTCCTCCCAGATCGAGCATGAGAAGGACGTTCGTGTACGTAAGCTCGAACTGGAGCGAGAATCCGACGACGTCGAAATCGCGCAGCGGCCGCGCGCTCTCGGCCGACACGAGCGGAAGGCCGCGCTTCCTGAGCTCCGCCTCCATGTCGATCCACGGCGCATAGGCGCGCTCCGCGAGGATTCGCGCGTCGTCATTGAGAATTTTATAAAGAATCTTGAAGCCGAGATGGCTCATTCCGATGTCGTAGACATCCGGAAAAGCCAGACATACGCGTGCTTCGACCGCGGCCCAGTCCTTGACGCGCGCCCCGAACTCGCCGCCGAGGTAACGCGCCGGCTTCTGCACCAGGTGCACGAAGGAAACGTACGGATGTTCAGCTGTCTCCGGGAGCATGGGCGCCTCTGGTCTAGCGCAGACTCGGCCGATCCGCTCAAGGCGCGCGCCCCCTTCACGGGTTGAGCGCTAGCGCCGTTACTGTGGTTGGACGGGAGAGGGGCCCTTGGCGCGCGTTCTGGTTGTCGACGACAGTTCGTCGGTTCGGTCGCTGATCGCGACCCGCCTACGCGCACAGGGCTATTCCGTCGACGAGGCCGTGGACGGCGAGAACGGCGCAGAACGCGCCATGTCGTCGCCTCCCGATATCGTCGTCACAGATCTGGTCATGAAGGGCATTTCAGGAGTCCAGCTTTGCCGGATTCTCCGGAATGAGCCGGCGACCGCCCACATCCCGGTCGTCCTTCTCACGGCCTCCGGCGACAAGCGATCGCGCTTTTGGGCGCGCTCGGCGGGAGCTGCCGCGTACCTCGGCAAGGATCGACTTGCTGATCTCGACGGTCTGCTTCCGACGCTTCTTTCGTCCGCGGCCGCCTCCGGCGCGGTCGCATCTCCGCCCGCCGAGAAGGCCGGGCCCACGCGTAGGACGCTCCACGATCGCATCTCCGCCGTGCTCGATACGGCGCTCTTCGAGTCCGTCATCGCCGGCGAAGTGCGCGCGCTTGCGAGCGCGGGCGAGGTCCTGCGCCTCTTCGACGGCCTCGTGGGGCTCTTGTCCGACGTCCTCTCCTATCGGTGGGTCGCGCTCCTTCCGACGCGGCCCTATGCCCCGCTGCTCGTCCACGGCCACCCCGGCGACCTCGCGGAGCTCGAACCGGCCGCGCGCTCGGCGCTGGGGGCGTCGCCCGAGCGGATGGCGTCGATCGTGTCCGATGAGCGCGCCGTGGTCGGCGCCGGCGCGCCGATCGAGACGTGGCCCGTGGTCTTCGCGGGCCAACCGATCGGGCGCGTCGCGCTCGCTCCGACGGCGCGCGGCCTCGCGCGCGACGAGAGGCGCCTCGTATCGCTCGTGTCGTTCGAGCTCGGTGGCCCGATGCAGATGAGCGCCCTCTACGAAGACGCGCAGCGCATGGCGACGACCGATGCGCTCACGGGCCTGCTCAACCGGCGCGCATTCCTCGAGAGCGTCGACCGCGAACGCGCCCGCTCGGATCGGCATATCCTTCCGTTTTCGCTCTTGCTGCTCGACATCGACCACTTCAAGAAAGTGAATGACACGCGCGGCCACGCGGCGGGCGACGCGGTGCTCAAAGGCGTCGCGCAGGTCTTGCTCAAGGTCGCGCGGCGCAGCGACGTCGTCGCGCGGTGGGGTGGCGAAGAATTCGTCATCGCGCTTCCGCAGACCGGCGAAGCGGGCGCACGCATCGCCGCCGAACGCGTCCGGCGCGCGATCGCGGCGTCGTCGCATCCGGCGCCGGAGGGCGACCCGCTGGTCGTGACCGCGTCCATCGGCGTCGCGAGCTCCGAGTCGCCCTGGAAGGCGGAAGGCCTCATCGGCGCGGCCGATGCCGCGATGTATGCGGCCAAGGCGCGGGGACGCAACCGCGTGGAGATCCTCACCTCCGGCGCCGCCGAGCCCCCGACCTTGACGCGTCGGCGACCCGTTCTCGAGAAGCCGAACGTCTAGGTCCGAAGATCGCGAATCGAGGAGCTAACCGGTCTTCGACTGGGCGCCGAGACCCGCAAGCGACGCGCCACACGCGCACGCCTCGGGAACGTGCGCCACGTGGTAGACGCGCTCGCAACGCGGGCAGACCCGCGCATCCGGCTCGTACGCGATCACGGTGCCGCTCGCCGCGCAGCGGCGGCCGACGACTTGCGGCGGCTCGAGGGCGAGCGATTCGCCTGCGGCCGCACTCGCCTCGGGGAGCGTGGCGTCGGCCGGAACGTCGACCAGCGCAGGGATCCGATCGCGCGCTTCTTTCGCGATCCACGCGCCACCCTGCGGTTGCGTCGCAAGCGTCGCCACGATCGACATCGCGTTGCCCAGGTCGTCCTTGCCGGTGACGCGCACGGCTTCACCACGCCATTCGATGCGCTCGACCGCGTACCACGGCATTCGCCGGAGGCCGCTCTTCTCCACGGCGAGGCCGGCATCGCCGACGCGCAGGAGCGCTTCGCCGCTCGTGCCGATCCAGATGGCGACGGCGACGAGCACCGAGCCCGCGATGAGAATGCCCGGTGTCGCGGCCAGCGGCGTTGCGCCGCTCTCGGATACGTACGAACCGAAGAGTTCCCAGCTGCCCGCGCCCATGAGGAGAGCGCCGAAACCACCGAGCACGAAGGCGATCGAGGGGCTCACCGTCGGACGCGGCTGAAACCTTCGCTCCCGCCTCTCGCGCGGCTTGTCGCGGTTCTCACGCTTGCCGCTCTTGGACTTTTTGGCCATGGGCAGTGCCGAACTTACTCGGATTCGAGCGGCTGGCTACTGGCCGCTGTCGGGGGCGCCTGGTCAGGCGCCATCCGTGCGATCTCGTCGTAGAGGTAGGCGGCGCTCTTGATGCCGAGGTGGTAGTTCTCGAGGTCGAGCCACTCGTTGGGGGCGTGAGAATTCTCGTCCGGCTGGCCGAAGCCCATGAGCAAACACGGCTTGCCGGTCGCGTCGGCGATCGTCCGCACGAAAGGGATGCTCCCGCCCTCACGAATGAAGGCCGTCGGTTTGCCGAACGCCTTGGTGAACGCGCGTTTCGCCACCTCGTACACCGGGTGGTCCGTGGGCGCGAGGTACGGCCGTCCCCCGTGGCGGTATTCGACCCGCACGCGAACCCCCGGCGGGGCGACGCGCAGCAAGTGTTCGCGCACTCTGTTCACGATATCCTCGGGCTCCTGGTCGGGGACCAGGCGGCAGCCGATCTTGGCGCTCGCGCGTGAGGGGATGATCGTCTTCGCGCCTTCGCCCTGGAAACCTCCGCCGATCCCGCTGCAATCGAGCGTCGGCCGCGCCCAGATGCGTTCGAGCGTCGAATACCCCTTCTCGCCGGCGACCATCGGCGATCCCGTCGACGCCAGCCACTCCGCTTCGTCGAACGGGAGACGCGCGATCATCTCGCGCTCTCCGGCGCTGAGGGGCCGCACATGGTCGTAGAACCCGCGCACCGCGACGCGTCCGTCGTCGTCATGCAGTGAGGCGATCATTTTCGCGAGCGCGTTCACGGGGTTCAGGACGCCGCCGCCGAACGAGCCTGAGTGCAGATCGACGCTGGGCCCCTCCACGTACACTTCGAGGTACGCGAGGCCGCGAAGCCCGATGCAGAGCGAAGGAATCCCGCGGCCGAACATCGCCGTGTCGCTGACGCAAACGAAGTCCGACGCGAGATCGACGGCGCGATCGCGGAGGAGCCCGTCGAGGTGCGCGCTCCCGATCTCCTCCTCGCCTTCCACGATCATCTTCAGCCGGATCGGCGGCCGGCCCACGGTGGCGACGAAGCTCTCGATGGCCTTCGCGTGGACGTACACTTGGCCCTTGTCATCCACGACGCCACGACCGAAGAGCCGGTTGTCGCGGACCGTGGCTTCGAACGGCGGGGAGAGCCAGAGGTTCAGCGGGTCGACCGGCTGCACGTCGTGATGGCCGTAGACGAGCAGCGTCGGCGCCGTGCTCGGCGCCCCCAGCCATTCGGCGAAGACCGCGGGGTGGCCGCGCGTCTGCCAGATCTCGACGCGATCGGCGCCCGCCGATCGGAGATGCGCTTCGAGGTGCTCGGCGCTGGCGCGGACGTCTGCCGCCCGGGCGGGGTCGCTCGACACGGAGGGAATCCGGACCCAGCGAACCAGGTCCGCGACGAAACGGTCCCGGTGCTCGTCGATGAATGCGAGGACTTCGTCCATGGCTAGGTCCTAGCGTTCGACGAAGGGGATCGCCAAGGCGCAAAGACGCCAAAGAGAGAGGTCGCGAGGCTCGCCGCCCGCTCGACCGCTACCGGGCCAAGAGGCCGAGTGCCTCCCGAAGAAGCTCCTCGAAGGGCGAGGCGTTCAATCGAGGCTCGAGCGAGGCGACGGCACGGTCAGCTTCGGCCGGCTTGAATCCCATGCCCGTCAGCGCCGCCCGAAGCCTGTCGCCGGCGGCTCCTGCGTGCGGTGCCGCCTTCGCATGCCCGGCGGTCGAGGACGCCAGGACGGCCGCCTCCGGCAGGCGATCGCGAAGCTCGAGAAGGAGCCGCTCCGCGATTTTCTTTCCGACGCCGGAGATCGCCGTGAGCGCGGCAAGGTCTCGGCGGGCGACCGCCCGCGAAAGCTCGGAGACGGGCAGTGCGCCGAGGACGGCGATCGCGATTTTGGGACCGACGTTCGAAACGCCGATCAGCATCCGGAAAGCGGTCCGCTCGGCGTCGTCGGCGAAGCCGAAGAGCGCCAGCGCATCTTCCCGGACGTGCGTGTGGATCCACAACGTCACCCGTCCGTCCGCATCGGCGGGCGCTCTCCCGAGGGTGCCGAGCGGCGCGGTGACTTCGTAGCCCACGCCGCCGACGTCGAGCACCACACCCCCATCCGCTTCGTGTCCCAGCACGCGGCCGGTCAGGCGCCCGATCATCCATCACTCCTACCAGAGCCCGCGCACGGGAGCGCGCGCACGCGGGTGGTCAGTTGTTCTGCGGGGCACCGCCGTTGATCCAGGCGCGAATCGTGTCGCGTGTGGCCTGGGGCAATATCGAGGCGCTGTACGGCATGGGAAGCCCGCATTCGCCGTCGTCGTCGCCTTCCGAGCAATCGAGCGTGTTGATCGTGTCGTCGACCTTGTGCATGAGGAAGCTGTTGGTGTCGCTCCCGGGCGAGACGAGGGGCATCGACGGATCTTCAGCGGAGTTCACCATCAATCCGCTCCAGATCGTCATCAGTGTCGACTGCACGACCGTGGCGCCCGGCTGAGGACCCAAGTACGGGCGCTGTTGCGGCTGGGTCGTGACGCGCAGATCGCCGTGGCACGTAAGCCCGCTCGTAGTGCAGTTCGACTGGAAGATCGGAACGATCGTGCTCGAGAACGAGATGGTGGTTCCCGTCGTGCCGGAGGCGCTGCCGGTGCCGCCGGTAGTGCCCGTACTCCCGGTGGAGCCGGCGCTTCCGGCGGAGCCGGTGCTCCGGGTCGTGCCGGTGCTGCTCGAGCCCGCGCTTCCTGATGAACCGCTGGTCGACGTCCCGGTGTTTCCCCCGGAATTGCCGCTGGAGCCGGTCGAATCGCCCGAAGAGCACGCGGCCGACGTCGAAACCGCGCCGATGGCGACCAGCGAAGACCAAGCAAAGCGAAACCTAAGTATTGCGCGCATATGTAAGGAGCGTCCTTTCGCGGCGGTAGCCACTCTACCAGAGCCGCGTCATCCCCTACGTCGAGGCCCGAGGTTCGGTTTCGCCGTTCCATGGGCGAGGTGCGAGACGCGGCGCTGCGGAGGGCCGGAGGGCGCTCGCTGCGAGCATCGCGAGCACCGGGGTTACGACGACGTGGTAACGATCCTCGCCGAAGAAGACCGCGTGCGTCACCATCGTGGTCGCAAGGAGCGATGTCGCCAGCCTGATCGCGGGCGGTCGCTCCGGCGCGCCCGGCAGAGGTAGCCACGGGACGATCGTTGCCATGATCACGAGGGGCCAAAATGTGGGCTCGTCTGCCGTCACGGCGAAGACGGCGAGGCCTCCCGCGATCGCGATGAGCCCGCCCTGCACCGCGGCCGCCCACGACGCAACCGCGCCCGGCGCGCCGCGCGGAGCCCCGCCCGTTCTTCGCGCCAGGGGAAACGCGATGGCTCCGAACGCGGCGGCCATCACGAGAAGCCGGTGGGCGAACGTCGTCACGGCGCGGCCGAGGACCCGCCGCGGCTCGGGCCACGCCTCGGGATGGGCCTCGTGCAGATACTCGACGGCGAAGGACTCGTGGTCGAACGTGTACCCGAGCTTGGCCGGAATGAGCCCGAGCCAGTGCCAGGGATGGTCGGCGATCTGTTGCAGGCCGTACGAAAGCCAGCAGCGATCTTGCTGCACCTGCCCCGTGACCTCGCGGCATCCGTCGCTCGACCGCAGCGTTTCGAAGCGGCCGGTCGCGCGGGGAAACGCGCCTATCGCGAGGTTCCATCCCGCGTTCGTGCTCACGAGCGCGCACCCGTCCATGACGCGGCAGTTGCGCGCAGTCCACGGCAGGACCGGCAGGAGGGCAACGGCGCACGCGAGTGCCGCCGCGCCGAGAGCCCGCGTCCATCGTGCGGAGCGCCGTGGATCGCAGAGAGGACCGGCGGCGGGCGAGCGATCGAGCACCAGCGCGAGAAACGGCGCGCACAGGAGGGCTTGCGGCCGCACGAGCGCAGCGAGGCCCAGCACGAGCGCGCCGCGGATCAAGCCGCGCCACGGTCGCGCATCGCGTGTCGCAAGCCAGAACGCGAGGAGCGTCAGCAGCGCGGCGAGCGGCTCGCTCATGACGAGCGCCGAGTAGACGACGAGCCCCGGATGGATCGCGACGAGGATCCCCGCCGCGCGCGCTCGCCACGGACGGAGCCCCTGTTTGGCGAGCGCCCACGTCGCGAGCGCGAGCGCCGCGCCGACGAGCGCGTTGGCCACGGCCGCTGTGGCGTAGCTCGCGCCGAGGACGCGATAGAACAACGCGAGGAAGCCGCTGTACCCGACGGGATAATGGCACCACGCGTGCCACACGACGTGCCCGTCGATCGTACGGTCGTCCGAGTAACCGAATCCCGCGGCAATGCGTCGCGCGCCGAAGTCGTAGTAGTGCCCGTCCCACACGGCTTCGCCTGCCCAAGCCAGGGCGAGCCAGAGACGCGGCACGAGCGCGCCGACGAAGAGCAACGCGCCGAACTCCGCGTCCCCGCGGACCCGGCTCGATTCGTTCACGCCGGCTCCTTGTCCTGGCCGCGCAGGCCCGCGCCGTCGTCCCGCATCCTCCGGAGGTACGTCTTGTGGACTTGCACCGGATCGAGCCGCAGCTGCTTCGCGAACTCCACGAGGAAGCCACGCGTGTAGACGAGCGCCGGCAGCTCGTCGAAGCGTTCGTCTTCGATCGCCTGGAGATACCCGCGCCCGATGCGCGTCTTCGCGCTGAGATCGGCGAGGTCGAGGCCCTGCGACTCGCGCACTTTGCGGAGCAGCGGACCGGTGAATTCGGTGTCCGGTCCGATCTCGCGTGCGAGGTCGTCCTGCAGCATCAGCTGCTCCGCCGCGAGCGCGGGGCGTGTCGTGCGCGCCGAAAGGACGAGCGGCTCGGGGTCCGGGAACGTCGACAGGTCGTACGCGCGCCTCCGGATCGCGTCGAGGAGCGTGTCGTACGCTTCGTCGAGCTTGCGCTGCGCGCGCGTCAGCGCCGGCCCGTCGAGGAGCGACACGGTGGCGAGGCCGCCCGTCGCGTAGATCTCGCGCTGCCGCTTGTACGCGCGGCGGATCTCCTCGTCGCTGGCCGAGCGGGTGACGCCGAGGACGGCGTAGAGCGTCGGTTCGTCCATCGGAATCGGAACCGGCTGCGTGCGCTCGGGGGCTTTGGCCGTCGCGAGCGCAAGGACGCGGCGCGCGATGCGCTCGACGTTACGCGCGCTCTTGCTCGCCGGGCTGTCCACGAGGAGCGGCTTGTTGCGCCGGACCGTGAGCCACACCGTGTCGTCTTGCTCGATGTGCCCGAGCTCGTCGAGCGCGACCCCGTAATGCCGCGACACGAGCCCGCTCATCCACGCGCCGAGCTCCGCGTCGGTGCGGACGCGGGTCTCGTTGACGACGAGCTGCATCCGCATTGCCTGCGCTTCGGTCCACGCGATCTCGGCGAGCGCGCGCTCGACCCGCACGAGCTTGTGGACCAGATCGATCGGCGCCGGAAGCGATCCCATGTCCGCGAGCGCGCGCTCGACGAGTGAAGTGCGGAGCTTGTCGCGCATGAGCGCGCGGCGAAGGCGCCGCCGGAATGCGACCCGTAGGAACCGGTACGTCGTCTCGATCGCCGGCGGCTCGGGCACGGTGACGGCGATGGGAATGTCGGCCGCGAGCATGAGGTCGAGCGCGGAGTCGCCGTGGCCGGCTCCCACGTCGACGACGACGTACTCGGCGGGTAGCGCGCGGAGCGCCGCCGTCCACCTCGCGCGCCGTCCGGCGCGGAGCGACAGGCCTTTCGCGACGGAGTCGTGCGCGGCAGGCAGAAGGGCCAAGCCCGGTACGCTCGTCGTGACGAGCGCTCCCTGGATCGCGGCCGGTCCTCCTTCCGTCAGATCCGGTTCGACGTGCGCAGCGCGCAGCGCGAAGTGCGCGTGGAGGTTCGATCCGCCCGCGTCGGCGTCGACCAGCACCACGGCCTTGCCGAGCTGCGCGAGGTACACCGCGAGATTCACGGCGACGAGGCTCTTGCCCACGCCTCCGCGGCCCGCGCCGACGGCGATCATGCACGATACCTTCGGTGCGCCCGTCTCGTCGGGCGGGTTCTCTTCTTCGAAGCCGCTCGGACTCATCGCCGACTCATCGCGCTAAGGGCGCACCTGCGCCATCGAGGCGCGCCGCAGGAGACTCAGGATACGCGCGCCGAGCTCGGGCCCGCGGAAAGGCTTCGTCACGTAGTCGTCGGCGCCGCACGCAAAGGCTTGCACCACGTCCTCCGCCCCCGCGTTTGCCGTGAGAAACAGGACCGGCAGCCTCCACGCGATCGGATCCTTTCTTATGATTCGGCAAAGCTCGAGGCCGGTCATCCCAGGGAGGTTCCAGTCGAGGACGACGAGGTCGGGCTGCTTCGCGCGAATGCGCGCGAGCGCGTCTTCGGCGCTCGTCGTCGACTGCGCCGTCAGCCCGGCGGCCGCCAGCATCGCCTTCATGACGTGGCAGATGTCCGGGTCGTCGTCGACCAGAAGGACATCGGCGGAGCCGGCGTCCTGCGCGAAGGCGCTCCTGTCGGGCCACAGCGCGGCCTCGTTCGGCGACGTCCGATCGTCTTCGGCAAACTCGGGAGTGATCGTCGGCTCGGTGGGAGCGTCGGCAGGGACCGCGGGCGCCGCAACGTGCATCCGCGTGCTTGCGGCGTCGGCAAATTCGACGAGCCGTTCCCAGTCGCGGCGCTCGAACGCGACGACCGCGGGCATCTTCGGGTCGGGGTAGAGTCCGCGCGCCGCCGCTGCCGTCGCGCGCCGCCGTTGCCCGATCTCGAAGATCGCGAGCACCCACTCACCGTCTCCCACGGCTTCGCCGGGAGGCAGTGCGAGCTCCTGATCCCCCTCTTGCAAGGCGCGCGCGAAGGCCGCAGCGTCGTCGAAGCGGAAGACGATGTTTCGCAAAGCGCCCGCACGGTAACGTGGGAAGGCCGTTGTGCAAAGGCAGGGGCGCCCCGCTTCGGGGCGTGTTTCCGTGGGCCTGCTTTCCGTTTCAGTAATGCGGCGGTTTGTCGTCCCGCAACCGGTCTTCGCGCGACGAGCCACCCACTTCGGCGCCCGCGGTTTCGGGGTGGCCCGGGTGGTGGGCGTCGCCCTCGGCATCGCGCCCCCGCCGCCGCAGGGCTTCGGCGCGCAGGGCGTCGATCGTCCGCTGCTGCGAGGCGACCACCTCGGAGAGCTCCGCGAGCTCGCGCTCGAGCTTCATGAACCGAAGCTCGAGGTCGACCGTGCGCACCTCGAGGTCCGGCATGCTCAGACCTCCGTCACGATGCGTTCGGACACGGCCCACAGTCGGCTCGCGAGCGCTGCGTCGTTGGCGTTCGCCGTCGGTTTCGCGACGTTGCAATCGGCGAAGTACTCGCCGGTGACCTTCGCCAGCGACGGATGCGTCGCCACGTAGCACTGCGTGGCCGCGCCTTGGGAGACGTCCTTCAAGAAGAGCGGCGACGCGGCCGACAGTGCCGCCCGCGCGAACGCGGGCATGCTGCGTCCGAGGTTCGTCTGGATGACTCCCGGGTGCACCGCGTTCGCGCTTCGCCCCCCGTCGAGGCGTTTGGAAAGCTCTTTGGCGAAGAGGATGTTGCAGAGCTTCGATTGCCCATACGCGCTCCAAGCGCCGTATCCCTTCGCGCCCGACAGGTTGTCGAACTCGACGCCTCCCTTCGGCGCGCCGCGGTGCGCTTCGCTGCTCAGCATCACGACGCGGGCTCCCTCGTTCAGGTGCCCGAGGAGTCCCGTCACGAGGATGAAGTGGCCGATGTGGTTGGTGAAGAACTGGAGCTCGTAGCCGCAAGCCTGCTCGAGCTTCGGCAGTGCCATGATGCCGGCGTTGCAGATGATCGCGTCGAGCGGGTACCCCCTCTTCTTCACGCCTTCGACGCAGGCGCGAACGGACGCCGGCGTCGAGAGCTCGCACGTCATCGGCACCACCTCGCCCGCGAACGACCCACATGCGGTCCGGACGCCCGCCTCGGCCCGTCCCGTTGCGAGAATGCGCGCGCCGCGCAGCGCGAGCACACGCACGGTCTCGCGTCCGAGGCCCGACGCGGCGCCGGTGACGAGGATCGTTCGACCCGCGAGCGACAGGCCCGCGGTGACGTCTTCAGCCGTCGATCCGTAACCGAACCCGCTCGGGCCCTTGCCTTTGAGCGCGCTGAGAAGAGACATGCATTTCCTCCGATTCGTTCGCGAACGCCGCGTCAGCCGGTCCTTTGCGGGACTTCGTGGAGGAGAACCGGTTTCGACTCGTCGGACGCCCCGTCTTGCGGCAGATGGGGACGCGACTCCTCCCGCAGCTGCGGCCGCGAGTCGTCCCGCCCGCGCGTTCCCGCGGAAGCGTTCCCGCGCCCTCGGGTGCGGCCTCTCGAGATGGCTCCGCTCAGGATCTCTCCGATGAGCGTGCGATACGGAATCTTGGCGCCGTTCGCGATCAGGCACAGATCGCTGTAATCGGGCGTCAACCCGGGCAGAGGGTTCACCTCGATGACGAAGACCTTCCCCTCGGGGGTGAGGCGGATGTCCACGCGGGCGACGTCGCGGCAGCCGAGGGCCGTGAACGTCGCGCGGCACGTCCGCTCGACCGCGCGAAGCTCCTCCTTCGTGAGCTGCGCGGGGCATTCGTAGCGGACGTGGTCCTGCCACTGTTGCTTGCACGCGTAGTCGTAGACGGGGCGCTCGCGGTTCTCGAGGAACACCACTTCCATCGGAGGAAGGGCGCGCGGGCGCCGCTCGCCGAGGAGGCCCACGGTGAGCTCCCGCCCGAAGATGTACTCCTCCACGAGCGCCGGCTGCCCGTAGCGTTCGATGAGGTCGCGCGCGACTTCGCGGACGGCGCCTTCGTCGTCGCATACGCTCTTGCTGCTGATGCCTTTGCTCGTCCCCTCCTGGTTCGGTTTGACGATCACCGGATAGCGGAGGGGACGGAGCTTCTCGCGACCGGTGAGGAGCACCTGGAACGCCGGGGTGTCGATGCCCACGAGCAATCGCTTGGCGAGCGACTTGTCGAGGCAGATCGACAGCGTCGCCGAATCGCTCCCCGTGTAGGGCACTCCGAGGAGCTCGCACAGGCTCGCGACCTGCGCCTCGCGACTCCGGCCCACCATTCCTTCGGCGATGTTGAACACGGCGTCGACGTTCGCCGCCGTGAGCGCGCGCGGAAAGTCCGGCGTCGCTTCGAGCGGCACGACGACGTGGCCGTGGCTCTGGAGGGCCTGGGTGATGGCCTGGATCGTTTCGGGCGCGTCGTACTCGGCTTCGCGGTCGTCTCCGTCGTGCGACGCGATGCGCTTCATGTTGAAGGCGAGCCCGATTCGCAAGCCCGCGCTGCGGAGGCGGCCCGTGCGGTTGCGGTCGACGTCCAGAAGGTGCAAGAGCCCGTTTCGCGCCGCCGCTGATCGCAGGACCGCGGTGACCGTCGCGTCGTAAGGCAGGCCGTTCGCGGCCGTCGCGGCGAAGAGCGCGCCGTCGCGCTCGAAGCTCGGAATCGCCGTGGCGCTCAGAAACCAGATCTCGCCGTCGGCGCCGATGCGGAAGTCGAGGGCCGCGACATCGCGGAGCGAGAGCGCCGCGACCGTGCGATCCGTCAGATCGCGTAGCCGTTCGGCCACGCCGGGCGCGAGCTGCGCGGGCGCCCGCCGCCGGAGCATACGCGTGTCGAGGTTCGCGAGGCGGTAGTCGAGGATGTCGTGGCGCCGTGCGTAGCTCGGGTCGACCACCGTCTCGACGGCGGGAAGCGCGGGCAGCCCCTCCACCCGCACGACACGTACGTCGATCCCCGGGATGTACCGTTCGATGAGCGCGCCGTCCGGGTACTTCCCGAGAAGGTCCTCGAGCACGCGCGCCAGCGCGAGCGGGTCTTCCACGACGTTGTCTTGCTCGATGCCCTTGCTCGATCCCTCGAAGTTCGGCTTGACGAGGACGGGGAACGGCAGCTCGTCGAGTCCGCCGTTCTGTAGGGTCGCGCGCGTCACGAACCGGCCGCGCGGGCTCGGCACGCCCCAGCCCGCGAGCTGTTTTTTCGTGAGCGCTTTGTCGAGCGTCACGCAGAGCGTGTACGCGTCACTCCCCGTCGAAGGCATGCCCAGCTCTTCGAAGAGCGCCGGATAGAAGGCGCGCCGTGTTTTGCCGCGATGACCCTCCGCCAGGTTGAAGACGATGTCCGGCGCGAACGCTTCGAGACGAGTCACGAGGAGCGAGGCGGGACCGGTCACGTCGATCGGTTCGACCCGATGCCCGGCGCGCGCGAGCGCGCGCTCGAGCGACGCGATGGTTTCGGGCGTATCGAATTCGGCTTCGGCTTCGGAGTCGGTGACGCGAAGATTGTGCGTAAGGGCAATTCGCATACGCTTGAAGCTCGAGTCCTACTCCGCGTCAGCCACCGATGCGCGAAATTCGACCGGTAGATCGTGATCCATGCGGACGCGCTTCGTCTCCAGGTAGCGGGCCGAATGCGGATTCGACGGTACGACGATGGGCACACGCCCTACGACCCGAACGCCGAGCTTTCGCAAGGCGGCGACTTTCGCCGGGTTGTTGGTCAGGAGGCGCACGCTCTCGATGCCCAGATGATCGAGCATTTCGCGGACGACGTCGTAACGACGCGCGTCGATCGGAAGGCCCAGGCGGGCGTTCGCGTCGACCGTGTCGAATCCGTCCGACTGAAGGGCGTACGCGCGGATCTTGTTGGTCAAGCCGATCCCGCGGCCCTCTTGCCGCAGGTAAAGGACGGCGCCCAATCCCGCGGAGGCCACGGCGCCCATGGCTGCATCGAGCTGCTCCTTGCAGTCGCACTTCAGCGATCCGAAAACTTCGCTGGTCATGCACTCCGAATGGACGCGGATGAGGACATTCTCCCGCCCGCGCACGTCGCCGCGCACCAGCGCAAGGTGCTCCTCGGCGAGCCCGTTCGCGTCGTCTATGGAATCGAGCCGCGCACGAAAAACGTGCGTGTCGAAATCGCCGTAACGCGTGGGAATACTCGCTTTCGCCACCAGCCGCGTGCCGTGGTCTCTCTCGTGTCCGACGAGATCCCGTTCGCTCTGGCGTTCGGTCGGCAGGGGTTCCATCCGCTCCGCCTGCCGTTCCGATTGGGTCGTTTGCGCGTGGCTCGTCTCGTGAGGCCGGATCACCCGCTTGGGGACGTGCATCTCAACTCCGTTTCCTTCGTAAAGTGGCTCGTGTTCTTTCGGCTCGTCACTCGGCGAACCGCCGTGGGGACATCAAAACGTAGGTACGAGTCCGAGATGCGTCAAACGTGCCCGTGCCACCGGGATGCCGGGCGGTCCCGGGCGGCTCGACCAGGCCTTGTTCTTGGCCTCGTTCGGCGGTTCGGTCAAGCTTGCGTCAAGGTCGCGGCGCCGTTGGGCCCGGGGCGAGAGCCTCGGGCCAAGCTCGCGTCAGGGATTGGATGCAGCGCGCCCGACTCGGTTTCCCGGATCCTGAGCGGACGGCATCGGAGGCGTCCCTCCCGCTCGCCCCCGCGGCCGCGTCGGCAGGCCCGTCACATGGCAGAGCCGCATCACCATGTCTTCGAGGACGGACTCCGGAGGCCGGCGCGACCCTTTGAGGGCAAGATCGGTCTCCGCGACGACCAGAAGCCACCGTTCGACCTCTTTCGCCGCCACGGCGCGAGCCTTGTTCGCGAGCTCGCGCGCTCGGTACGGCACGAAGACGCCGGCTCGCTTGGCCGCCGCGTCCGGTGCGGCCCCTGCTGCGATCTCCGCCTGGTAGCGCGCAAGCTGGCGCACCGACCATGCGAGCGCGCCCAGCAAGGGCAGGCCCCGATCGCGCGGATCGTACGCGTCAGCCAGGGTTCGGAGCGCACGCCCGAGGTCGCGCGCGCCGACCGCATCGACGAGCGCCCACGTATCGGCGAGCCGAACACGGGCGACGCACTCGCCGATCGCGCGTTCGTCGATCGGCTGCCCCGGTCTGGCATAGAGCGAGAGCCGTTCGATCGCGTCGTCGAGCGACGACAGGTCGGGCCCTGCGAGAGCCGCCAGAAGCTCCGCGAGCTCGCGCTCGATCGCGTGCCCTTTCAGGCGCGTCCGCTCCACGATCCACGGCACGAGCGCGCGCGCGTCGAGGGGATCGCACGCAACGAAGAAACCCTGTTTGCGTGCGGCGACTGCGAGCTTGCGCCGCCCGTCGATCTTCGTGGCGATCACGACGAGGCAGGTCGACGGTACGGGCGACGCGGCGTACTCGGTCAGCCGATCGAACGGAACCGACGCTTCCGCTCCGTCCCATCGCTCGGCGCCCCGAACGAGCACGAACCTTCGCTTCGCCATCATCGGCACGGTCAGTGCTGCTGTGACGATGCTCTCCACGTCCGCCTCTCCGGCGGTGAACTTGTCTTCGTTGAACGCCGCCGCCCCGCCTTCGAGGGCGGCTTTGCGGATCTCGGCAACGACTTCGTCGCGAACGAGGCGCTCCTCGCCCGCGACGACGTAAATCGGCAAAAGCTGGCCCGCGCGGGCCTGTTGGATGGCCTCGTACGGTGTCACGCCGCGTCGCGCTGGGCCGTGCCGCGCGACGAGTGGGTTTCGCGCCCGCCATCGCCTCGGCGTTTGCGCGAGCCGCGGCGCGCGACCACGAGACCGAGGCCGAGGAGCGTCAGCGTCGTGCCGCACGCCGAGACGCCTTCGATCCCCGCCGCGACGCATCCGCATCCCTTCGGGTGATCGCCGAGGGCCTCTTCGTCCGCGGTGTGATTGTACGCCGTGGAAGGCACCATCGACGGCGCCGGGCCATTGGCCGCGACGTCGGTCGACGTCGGCGCCGCGGACGGCGTGTCCCCATTGTCGCTCGTGGTGCCGTTGCCACCATCGAGTCCGTTGCTCACGTTCTCGATGTTGGGGCCCACCTTCTTTTTCTTCTGGGCCTTCGTGTCCGCCGTGAAGTCCATCGCGCCGCGATAGACCGGCGGATTGTCGCCCTTCAGAACGAGCTTTTGCGGGACGCCGACCTGGCCGTCCGGGCCCTGCAGCGCGACCGTGTACTCCCCGGCTTCGAAGTATCCGTCTTTGCGCGCGAGGTCGAACTCGAAGTACGTCGACTTGAACACCTTGCCCGTCGGATCCGCGAAGTCGACGTCGAGCGACACAATCTGCTTCGGCGCCGTGTCGAGCACCATCCGATGATGCTCGGGCTCGGCGCCCTTCTGCATGATCGCGCGCTCGTCGACCGCCTCTTTCGAGAACGTGAAAATCATGGTCGTGTGCATCATGCTTGGCGCGCGCGACATGTCGATGCGCACCTTGAGATGCCATTCGCCGTTCTTCTCATCGACCGAAGGCGTCTTCAGCGTGAAGTTGCCCGCCGCGAATGCCGGCGCTGCGACGAGCGTCACGAGCAATGCCGCGAGGATCGGCCCGAGGAGCGGGAAGCGGGCAAGGGCCGTACGAGCTCGTCGCGAAGGAGCCGATCGGCGAGGCTGGGCCGTGGGTTGAGGGACATACGAGGACGTCGACGGATGCAGCAGGCTCATGTCGGCGCAAAGGTACATCGAGTCGGCCGGCGAGTGCGACGGAATGCGACTCCGTGCGTCCCCGCTGTAGCCGAACAGCAGCGATTCACGCACGTCGCGGCGCCGCCCGGGGATGTGGCTTCTTCTGGCCGGGGCTTCGGTTGCGCTCGCTCTCGGTTCGTCTCGCTCCGATTGGGCATCAACGGGCGCAGACCGGGACAAATCAAATGCGCCCGTTTGAATTCAAACTCTCACGAAGTGGGCAATCCCGGCGGCTCGCGGCTCGCCCATTGAAGCGCCGTTGCGAGAGTCCGGTGCGGGCGGTGGGCGCGTTGACACGCGTAGATCGAGCGGGCAAACTTATCGATGGCGTAAGCGGGGTGCGGGCCTCTTTTCGGCCCCTTGCCCCGCCGGCGCCCGTTTGGAGCCCATCTCAATGACCGACCGCGCAGCAGCGGCTACGCCCCAGGGTCCCACGGTCACCGACCCTCTCATCGGTCGGGTCGTCAACGATCGATTTCGCATTACCGATGTCCTCGCCCGTGGCGGGATGGGCAAGATCTACCGCGCCGAGCAGGCGCCCCTGGGGCGCGTGTGCGCGCTGAAAGTGCTGAGCCCGAGCAACGGCGCGGGTGAGCATGACGGCGAGTTCCACAAGCGGTTCTTTCTCGAAGCCAGCATTGCCTCGAAGCTCACCCACCCCAACACCGTCACGATCTTCGATTACGGCCGTACGGAAGACGACATCTACTACATGGCGATGGAGTACCTCGAGGGGTCGACGCTCCAGCGAGCCATCCGCGCCGCTGGCTCGTTCCCCGAAGAGCGCGCCACGCACATCGCTCGCCAGATCTGCCGCGCTTTGCGCGAAGCGCACTCGCTCGGAGTGATTCATCGCGACCTGAAACCGGCCAACATCTTCCTCGTCGAGCACGGCGACGAGGCGGATTTCGTCAAAGTCCTCGACTTCGGGCTCGTGAAGAACGTCGGGCAAGGACCCGGCGAAGAGCTGACGCGCGTCGGCGTTTTCGTGGGCAGCCCCAAGTACATGGCGCCGGAGCAAATCCGGGGCGACAAGGTCGACGCGCGGACGGACATCTACGCGCTCGGAACGATTCTTTACGAGATGATCGCGGGCAAGGTGCCCTTCGCGCGCGAGAGCACCGTCCACATCATGGTCGCGCAAGTCAACGAGCCACCGCCGCCGATCCGGACCATGAATCCGAACGCGCAGGTCTCGCCCGCGCTCGAAGAGGCGATCATGCGTTGCCTCTCGAAAGACCCAG
>DATHQY010000449.1:0-3320 GCA_035482215.1 Polyangiaceae bacterium
ATTCGTCGTACGTCACGATGATCGCCGTGTCGGGCCAGTTCGGTCCCCCCCGTACGGCGTTGATCAGGTCTTCGGCGTGGAGTTCGCCGACGATGACGTCCGTATAATTCGGATGTTCGTTGTCGACGCCATCGGGTTTCACGAACGACACGGCGGGCAGCGTCCCTGCTTTGGCCGCCGCCACGAAATCGGTCTCGTCCTGCAGATGGGCGCGGCCGGGCGTCCCTTCGGCGTAGTTCGCGAAGTACACGAACGGTTGGTGATGAAACTGGAACAACTCGCCGCCGTCGACGCCGGCCACCGCGTCGTTCCAACCCCCCGCATACCAGCCCCACGAAACGCCCGCGGCGGAGAGGCTGTCGCCGATCGTCGGAAACGTTTGCGGCGGCACCGTGACGCCGGCTGCGTGCGGCGGGCTCGCGGGCTGGATTGTACCGATGACATAGCCATCGGGCGTCAGCGGCCCGTCGCGAAGAACGCCCGAGTCCGGGTCTTCGACGGGGCGCCCCGCGTCGTCGAGCACGGCGTACATCGCCGCGCCCGCATCCGTGAATTGCATGACGTTCGCCGAGACGAGAAAGACATGGTTCTGCAGCGAGCCGCCGAAGACGCCATGGAAGAACGCGTCGCAGAGCGTGTACCCCTGCGCCTCCGTGGCGAGAGGCAAATCCTCGGGCAAGTAGTAGCCCATCGACAGACCCTTGGCCGCGTTGAACTGGACGAACATATCCATCTTGCCGTCGTCGATCTGCTGCTGCTCTTCGTAGAACTTCGTCGTGAGATCGATCGAAGTGTCGACCGACGCCGGGACGTACGGGTCGAGCACGAATGGCCCGTTCGGGAGCGACGCGTCGAGCAAATGGCTCTCGGTCTGCGGCAATACCGCGTACGGCGTGCCCGTCGGATCCACTTGCAGACCGGCGTCGGCGTTCAGCAGATTGTTCGGCGCAGCCCCATCGGTCTCCTGGAAGCGACCGTAGAGGCTGTCGAAGCTCCAATTTTCGAGAACGACGACGACGATATGGTTCAATTTCGCGAGGCCGACTGCCGCCGCGCCGTCCGCGGAGCTGCCTCCGTCGCCACTCGCAGGCACCGTCGGGCCGTCCGCGGAGGTACCTCCGTCGCCACTCGCGGGCACCGTCGCGTCCGGCCCCGTGCTCTGGGCCGCGGGAGGCGCGTTGTCGCCGCCGCAAGCGCTCAACGCAACGAGCCCGAGCCATCCAAGAGAAGATTTTTGCATGAACCGCCTCCAAGGGAATGAACCGTCGTACTGACTCATTCCCGAACGAAGGCGGAGGCTCGGTCGTTCCCTCGTTTGAAATCCGCGAATTCGATTTAGCGAAGCGCGATTTCCGAAGTTCGCGGCTGCGCGGCGCCGCCGGGCAGCAACGCGATTTGTTTCCAGCCGAGGCCGTGATCGGCCGCTTGCGGGTCCCACGCGAGCGGCGCCTTCTTCGGCGCGGACCCCGGCGCGGGAAGAGGGAAGACGAGCGAGCGCGCCGAATGATGGGTGACGTTGCCAATCGTCTTCGAAATCGCCTGGTGGATGTGACCGTAGAACACGGTGACCTGCGGCCTCGCGGCGAGGATCTCGTTCACGGCCGCGCCGTCCTTCGTCATCCAGTCCCACTCTGGATAGAGGTCGAAGAGCGGCCGGTGCGCGAAGACGATGAGCGGCACGTTCGCGGGGACGCCGGAGAGGTCCTTCGAAAGCCAGTCGATCTGCTCGGCCCCGAGCGCGCCGCCGCCTTTGGCCGACACGTTGTCGAGCGCCACGAAGTGAACGCCCTTGTGTTCGAACGACCAGTGGGTGGGCCCGAACGCGTCGCGAAATGCCTCGCCGCCGTCGTTCCCCGCGTCGTGCTCGCCGGGAAGAAAACGAACGTCTTTCAGTTTCAGCGCCGCGACGATCTCGCGAAAACGCGCCATGCGGCCGCGGCGCTCGCCGGCGTCCTCCGTCATGTGCGTGAGGTCGCCCGTGAAGACGACGAAGTCGGGCGTCGCGTCCGTTCCGTTGATGGTCGCCACTGCGTGCTCGAGCGTGGTGTCGGCCTGTGGATTCGAGGCCCCGTTGTAGCCCCAATGCGTATCCGACAGCTGGAGGAAGAAGAAATCGCCCGGCGCCGCCGCGGTGGCTTTCGTCCCCTCGGCCACGGCGCCGTTCGTTGTATCTGCCGCGGACGCCGCCGTGTGCGCGGGCGTCGCGCTCGCGCACCCGAGAAGATCGCCGACGACGGCTACGCCGCCGATGCCGGCCAATCGAAGAAAATCCCGTCTGTTCCAATCACCTTGCATGAACGAACGCCTCCTTGCGTATGCCATCGGAGCGAGCGAGCGCGCCCGCGGTCGCGTCGAGCCGACGAGGGGGCGAACGATCCCGCCCGCCCGATCGTTGCAAGAAAAAATCGCCGCCGATGCGACGCCGGAGGCAACCTTTCCGTCCCCTCGTTCGTTCGCACGGGCGGAGTGGCGATGTTGGATCTCTGCTATGGGTCGCCCGTGGCGACGGCGCGTTCGCTCTCCCAGGCTGCGCTCGAACACGTCGACGCGCTCTTCCGCCTTGCGCGCCATCTCACGGGCTCCGACGCGGACGCCGAGGACCTCGTGCAAGATACCTATGCGCGGGCGCTCGGCGCGGAGTCGCAATTCGCGCAGGGTACGAACCTGCGGGGTTGGCTTTTTCGCATCCTCCGGAACGCATACATCGACGGGTATCGGCGCGGCCGCCACCGGCCGCTGCTGCTCGGCGACGAGGAAGAGGACCGGATCGAAGCCGAGGCTTCGAACGACGAGCCGCTGCGCGGTGATGCGGAGCTCGAGCGCCTTCGCGGCATCGTCGCGGACGACATCGAAGCCGCGCTCGCGTCGCTGTCGGTCGACGCGCGCACGGTCATTCTGCTCGATCTCGAAGGGCTGACCGAGACCGAGCTCGCGTTGACCCTCGGCTGCGCCGTGGGCACGGTCAAGTCGCGCCTCTGCCGTGCGCGGGCGGCGCTGCGCAAGCGCCTTAAGGATTACTCGAGGTGATGGCCATGGACTGCTCGCAAGCCCGCACTGCGCTTCTCGCTCGCGCCCGCGGAACGCTCGACCCCGAGGAGGCGCGCGCGCTCGACGAGCACCTCGCCGGCTGCGACGCGTGCCGCCGGGAGGACGCGGCCGATCGCGCGCTCTCGGACGTCCTCGAACATCGCCTGCCGAAGCGAAAGGCGCCCCCTTCGCTGCACGCGTCGCTCCGCGCGCGGTGGGCCGCGCCGCCGCCCGTTCGAAAGACCCGCTTCGCGCGGGCGACGGGGGCCTTCGGCGCGATGGCGGCCGGCGCC
>DATHQY010000450.1:0-2992 GCA_035482215.1 Polyangiaceae bacterium
GCCCTCGGTCTGCGTGCGGTCCTCTTCCTTCGCGTCGCCGACCCGGCGAAGGCGAAGCGTTCGCCGCTCGACCTCGCAGGCAACGTCCTCCTCGACGCCCTCGCGGGGGCGGAGATTCGCTTCGTGTCGCCTGACGAGTACCGCGATCGGACGGCGATCATGGAGCGGGCGCGGGCCGAGCTCGCCGAGCGTGGCGAACCGACCTACGTGATCCCCGAAGGCGGCTCGAACGGCATCGGCGCGTTCGGCTACGTCGAGGCGATGCGAGAGACGCGCGAGCAGATGGATCTCGGTCTCGCCGGGCACGGCGATTTCGACGTCGTCGCACACGCGTGCGGCTCGGGTGGCACCGCGGCCGGCGTCGCGCTCGGAGCGTCGCAATTCGGGGTCGCGAAGGCGACGTGGGCCTTTTGCGTCTCGGATGACCGCCGCACGTTCGAAGAGGTCATCGGCCGGATCGTGACCGAAGCCCGCGCCATCGATCCATTCCTCCCCGAGGTCGCCTTCGCCAAACCCGGCGCAGGCGAGGCAACCGAGGCCGTTGCCCCCGGCGACAATGCCGCGACCCTTGTCGTCGACGATCGGGCCAAGGGACCGGCGTATGCGATCATGAACGACGAGCAGAAGGCGCTGCTCGTGCGGGTGGCGCGCGGGACGGGAATCGTCCTCGACCCGGTCTACACCGGCAAAGCCATGTTCGGCCTGGTGCGCGCGGTCGAGCGCGGCGACATCCCGCGAGGCGCACGAGTACTCTTCATTCACACGGGCGGCCTCCCCGGCCTCCTCGCCCAAGGTGAAGACCTGCGCGGCTCTCTCGGCTGAACTGTCTCTGCTTGACGGACGGGCGACGCGCCCTTGGCTTCGGGTCTCGCGTCAAGGCTCGTCGGTCGAAATCGTTCCGTGGATGGCGGGCGTGTGGCTCCCCGGCCAGGCGGCGCCCGACCAGATCGAGGCGCCCGCCCATTGCGATTGCCGGAGCGCTCCGAACGTATGATCGACACAAACGGAACCGACCAAGGAGCTCAGCTTGATCTCGTCGCCCGCGCGAACTTGACGGTTGAAGAGCACATGGTTGTCCGACGCGTCGCAAGGGCGGGACGCGCCATCGGCGACGATGAGGCGAATCTCTCCGCTCCCGACGACGGCAACCGTGATCGGTACGGGCGGGGTCGCGTCCGCCGGCACGGCGCGCGTAGCACCCAGAATCGCCGCAAAGACCGAGAGCGCGACGGAACGCATGCCCGCGAACCTATCCCGAACGACGGGGCCGTGCCGCATTTCCGGCTTCTTGACGCGAACTCGGCGCGTCTTTCGCACTCGTCAACGACCGGCACGTGTAGCTGTTCGCGTGCTCGCCGAAACTGATTTTCGACACAGGAGAACGACCATGAACAACAACGAGCAGGTGGTTCGCAGAGCTTACGAGGCAGCCGAGAGAGTCGACCTCAAGGCGTTCGTAGACTGCTTCACGCCGGACGGCACGTTCACGGATATGTCCATCAACGTCACCTATCGAGGGGCGGAGGGGCCTTTGGGAATCCCGGCGACAGTCGCCAATTACGCCACGGCGTTCCCCGACATGCACCGCGAGATCTACAAGGTGTGGACGCTCGATGACATGGTGTTCGTCGAGCTGGCCCTGCAGGGCACGCACAGGGGCCCGCTCAAGATGGCGGAGGGATTCATTCCCGCGACCGGAAAGCGGATGGACACGCCCTGCTCCGACGTCTTCAAGCTCGTGAATGGCAAGATCTCGACCTTCCACTGCTATCCGTCAGGGACGGTAGTTCTGTCGCAGCTGGGCGTGTTGGGAAACCTCGAAGCGGCCATCGTGCGAGGCGGTTGACCATGAGCGCTGCAGGCCCCATCCGGATTGGCTACAGCCTTTCGCGCAGCGGTCCACTCGCAGCGAACGGCCAGACCGGCTACCTGGCAGCCGGGCGTGGAAGACGTGATCCGGCGGCACCAGGCCCGGGCCGAATCGCCGGGCGCCGACGCCCCAAGCCAAAAAGCCGCTATGAAAGTCGCTGGCCTCTCGGTTCCCGTGCTCACCCGATGTCACGCGCTCATGGACGGGGTGCGGGATGGCGGCCGGCGGCCGGCGTCGAGCAGCGCTCTCGCCTCGACCAGGTCGCCGGTTCCGAAACCCTCGGTGAACGACCCGAGGCAACGGCGAATGTCCTCGCGCGCAGCGCCGCTCTTCTTTGCTCCGCGATAGAGCTTCGCGAGACTCATCGCGGCTCGAAGCTCGAACGACTTGGCTCCCTGCATTCGAGAGATCTCGAGCGCCCTCTTGATGGCACGCTCCGCCTCCGCTTCGTCCGCATCCCTCAGGAGCTCTCCTCGCAATCGATGCAGCTCCGAAAACCACGCTCTTTCGTCGGTCCGCTCCGCGAACGCGAGGGCCTCGTCGAGCTCCCGCATGGCTCGATCGACGTACCCCGCTCGCACGTGAACCTCGACGACACATGGCGTAAACGCGGTCCGTCCGTGGGGTGCCCCCTCGAGTAGCTTCGGAAGTGCCGACGAGAGCTCCTCGGAGTGCACTTTCGCCGTACCTGGTTCGAGGACCGTCGCGGCCCAGTGATGGATCGACATCGCACGGGCCTCCCAGAAAAGAAGGCCCAGGTCACGGGTCACCAGGAGCGCCCGGCGCGCGAGATCGAGCGCCTTCTCGGGCTCTCCGCGCCAGCTATGTGCAAGCGCCGTGATCGTGAGCGCCGTCGACAGATGGAAGGGATTGCCCGCCGATTCGGTCAGCGCGAGCATCCTGCCGGCACGGTCCATGGCCTCGTCGGGCGCGCCGCAGAGCCATGAGAGGACGACCATGTGACCTGCTGCGTATCCAACGACAGGCACGCTTGTGGCCCGCGCCGGATCGCTCCGCGCAGCGTCGAGCGTCCTGCTCGCTTCGTCGAGCGGGCCGCGTACTGCTGCGAGCTGCCCGCGGTGCATGCGCGCCGCAGCCGACAGTACGGTCGCCTCCGCGGTC
>DATHQY010000451.1:0-24613 GCA_035482215.1 Polyangiaceae bacterium
GTCGTGCACGTGGACAAGGGGTATCACGCAATGGGCAAAAGCGTGGCGAGCGCCGATTCTTCGGCGTAGTCTGCCGGCGCTCTTCTCCCGTAGCCGCCCGTAGCTCCGCTAGCCCGTAGCAACGTTCATCGCAAAGAAAGATCGCTCCGCCCATGACCGCGCCCACGAATGCCTTCACCCCCCCGGCCCACGGCGAACCCATCACGATGGGGCCGAACAACCGGCTCGTCGTCCCCAACCATCCGATCGTGCCCTTCATCGAGGGGGACGGCACGGGCCGCGACATCTGGCGCGCGTCCGTTCGCGTGATCGACGCGGCCGTGGAGAAGGCATACGCCGGCAAGCGCAAGATCGCCTGGTACGAAGTCTATGCGGGCGAGAAGGCGTTCAACACGTTCAACAACTGGCTCCCCGACGAGACGGTCGCCGCCTTCCGCAAATACCTCGTCGGCATCAAAGGCCCGCTGACGACGCCGATCGGCGGCGGCATCCGGTCGCTCAACGTCGCGCTCCGGCAGATGCTCGATCTCTATGTTTGCATCCGTCCGGTGGCTTGGTTCGAAGGCGTTCCGAGCCCCGTGAAGCGGCCGGGTGACGTCGACATGGTGATCTTCCGCGAGAACACGGAAGACATCTACGCCGGCATCGAATACGAGGCCGAGAGCGACGCGGCGAAGAAGCTCCTCGGGTTCATCGAGAAAGAGTTCCCGGCGGACTTCCGCAAGATCCGCTTCCCGCTCACGGCGGGCGTCGGCATCAAGCCCGTGAGCCGCGAAGGCAGCGAGCGTCTCGTTCGCGCGGCGATCCAGTACGCGATCGACCAGAAGCGCAAGAGCGTGACGCTCGTGCACAAGGGCAACATCATGAAGTTCACCGAAGGCGCGTTCATGCGCTGGGGCTACGCGCTCGCCCAGCGCGAGTTCGGCGACAAGACGTACACGTGGGCCGAGTGGGAGAAGACGAAGGCCGCAAAGGGCGAAGACGCCGCGAACGCCGAGCAGAAAGAGCAGCTCGCGAAGGGCAAAGTCCTGATCAAAGACGCGATCGCCGACATCACGCTCCAGCAGGTGCTGACCCGCGCGAAGGACTTCGACGTCATCGCGACGCTGAACCTGAACGGTGACTACTTGAGCGACGCGCTGGCCGCGCAAGTCGGCGGCATCGGCATCGCGCCGGGCGGCAACATCAACTACGTCACCGGCCACGCGGTCTTCGAAGCGACGCACGGCACGGCGCCGAAGTACGCCGACCTCGATCGCGTGAACCCCGGATCGGTCGTCCTGAGCGGCGAGATGATGCTGCGCCACATGGGGTGGACCGAAGCAGCCGACCGCGTCATTCGTGGCATGAACGGCGCGATCGCGACCAAGCGCGTCACGTACGACTTCGCGCGCTTGATGGAAGGGGGCACCGAGATCAAGTGCTCCGAGTTCGGCGACAACCTCATCGCGCACATGTAGTCAAGCGTAGTGAGCGCGTAGTGAAAGCGTAGTGAGCGCGTAGTGACGCGCGAAAGGAATCATCCCATGCCGAATCGCAAGAAGATCGGTCTCATCGGAGCGGGCAACATCGGCGGCGAGCTCGCGCGCCTCGCGGCCAACGAAGAACTGGGCGACGTCTTTCTCTTCGACATCGCGCCGAAGGAGAACTTCGCCAAGGGCAAGGCGCTCGACCTCGAACAGAACGGCGCCGTACTCGGCTACGACTCGCACATTCGCGGGACGGCGAACTGGGGCGATCTCGAAGGGGCAGACGTTCTGATCATCACGGCGGGCATCCCCCGCAAGCCCGGCCAGTCGCGCGACGACCTCGTCGCGACGAACCTGCCGATCATCCGCGACGTCGCGAACAACGCGAAGAAAGTGTGCCCGAACGCGTTCGTCATCGTCGTCAGCAACCCGCTCGACGCGATGGTCTACGAGTACAAGCGCGTCGTCGGCGCCCCGAAAGGCCTCGTCGTCGGCATGGCGGGCGTCCTCGACAGCGCGCGCTTCCAGCTGTTCCTCGCGCGCGAAGCGGGCGTCAGCGTGAAGGACGTGCGGGCGATGGTCCTCGGTGGCCACGGCGACGACATGGTGCCGGTCCTGTCGATGACGACGGTTCACGGCGTGCCCGTGACGTCGCTCATCGCGAAGGACAAGCTCGACAAGATCGTCGACCGCACGCGCAAAGGCGGCGGCGAGATCGTCAACCTCATGGGCACGAGCGCGTATTACGCCCCGGCGTCGAGCGCGATTGCCATGGCGAAGGCGTACTTGCGCGACGAGAAGCGCCTTCTCGCGTGCGCGACGTATCTCGACGGCGAGTACGGATACAAGGACCTCTTCATGGGCGTTCCCTGCATCATCGGGGGCAAAGGCGTCGAGAAGATCATCGACATCCCGCTCACCGAGGAAGAGAAGGGGATGCTCGCGAAGAGCGCCAAGAGCGTCCAGGCCGTCGTCGATATCTGCAAGAAGGGCTGATTTCAGCGGGGTCGGCCTCCGAGAGGGCGAACTCCCAGCCCTCTCGCGCCGGCGCCGATGTGTGCGAATGGCGCCGAATACTTGGCACTCGAGCGCTCTTTTTGGGATACCCAGGGCGGCGATGCACAGGCGCAGCTTCCTTGGCCTTCTTGCGATCGCGCCGCTTCTGGCGGCGCGGTCTGCGCGTGCACAGGCGACGGCTTCGGCGGGGAACCGCCTGCGTTCCCTCGAGCGGGACTCGCGCGGGACCACGCTGGTCCTCGGGCTGGAGGCCGCGCCGTTCCCGGCGCCGGGCGGCGGGTATACCGATGACACGGTCATCGTGTTCGTGCCCGCGCATTACCGCCATCGCCCCGACGAGGGAGTCGCCGCGCTCGTGCATTTCCACGGGCACTCCACCACGGCGGATCGCGCGATGGCCGCGCACCAGCTCCGCGAGCAGCTCGCCGACAGCCGCCAGAACGCGATCCTCATCGTCCCACAGCTGGCGGTGAACGCGGCGGACTCCGCGTGCGGCAAGCTCGAATCGCCGGGCGGATTCGCGCGCCTTCTGCACGGCGCCATCGAGGCAGCCGCGCACGAAGGGCGGACGACCCTCGGCGACACGGCGTTTCCAGCCGACGCGGCCCTCGGGACGATCTGCGTGAGCGCTCATTCGGGCGGGTACCACGCGGCCGCCGCGGTTCTCCGGCAAGGCGGCGTCGACGTCCGCGAGACCTACCTGTTCGACGCGCTGTACGCGGAGGGCGATACCTTCCGCGACTGGGTGCTGGCGCGCCACGGGCAGCCCCTCCACGAGCGACACAAGCTCGTGAGCTACTTCGTTTCGGGCGGTACGACGGACGCGTCGAATCGCTGGCTCCGCGCGGAGCTCGAGAAGGGCAGCGCGCATTGCGAGGAAGAGCAGCAAGAAGGCGAGCTTTCGCGGCACGAGCTCTCGCACGCCGAAGCCGTCTTCGTGCGCACCGGGCTCTGGCACAACCAGGTCACCTGGGAGACGAACGCGCTCCGCGATTGCCTCTATGCATCGGCGCTGCCGCGGCACCTGTCGAGCGACTGGTTCGCGCGCAAGCACGGCGCCCGTCCCATCGAGAAGCGCCAGCGCTGACGGCTCCCCCCGCCGCAGCTCGCTCGTGCTAGCGTCGCTCGGCCAGCATGAAGATTCACGAGTACCAGGCGAAGCAGATCTTCGCGCGCTACGGCCTCCCGATTCCGCGCGGGTACCTTGCGCTGACGGTGGACGACGCCGTGGCCGCCGCCACGCGCCTCGCCGAGGAAACGAAGAGCCCCGTCGCGGTCGTCAAAGCGCAGATCCACGCGGGCGGCCGCGGCAAAGGGGGCGGCGTCAAAGTCGCCAAGGGCGGCGCGGCCGAAGTGCGCGAGCTCGCGGGCAAGATTCTCGGTATGCAGCTCGTCACGCACCAGACCGGCCCCGAAGGCCAAAAAGTGCGGCGCCTCTACATCGAGCAAGGGCTCGACATCGCGCGCGAGCTCTACCTCGGCGCGGTGATCGACCGCGACCGCCGGCGCATCGCCTTCATGGCGTCGACCGAAGGCGGCGTCGAGATCGAGAAAGTCGCCGCGGAGACGCCGGAGAAGATCCACACGGTGCACGTCGACCCGGCCGTGGGCCTCGCCGCGTACCAGGCGCGCCAGCTCGCGTTCGCGCTGGGCCTCGGCGCGAAAGAGACGCTCGGCAAATTCGTGAAGCTCCTCGGAGCGCTTTACGAGGTCGTCGTTCGCGAAGACTGCTCGCTCTGCGAGATCAACCCGCTCGTCACGACGAAGAGCGGCGACGTCGTCGCGCTCGACGCGAAGATCAACCTCGACGACAACGCGGAGTTCCGCCATCCCGAATGGAAGGAGCTCGAAGACAAGGACGAGGAAGATCCCGTCGAGCTCGAAGCCAAGGCCACGGGCCTCAACTACGTCTCGCTCGACGGCAACGTCGGCTGCCTCGTCAACGGCGCGGGCCTCGCGATGGCCACGATGGACATCATCAAGCACTTCGGGGAGGGCCACGGCGTTGCGCCGGCGAACTTCCTCGATGTGGGCGGCGGCGCCAACCAGGAGCAGGTTACCAAGGCTTTCAAGATGATTCTGCGGAGCCCGAAGGTGAAGGCGATCTTCGTCAACATCTTCGGCGGCATCATGAAGTGCGACGTCATCGCCAGCGGGGTGGTCGCCGCCGCGAAAGAGCTCGGGCTCAAAGTGCCGCTCGTCGTCCGCCTCGAGGGCACGAACGTGGAGCTCGGGCGCAAGATTCTGAACGAGAGCGGCCTCAAGATCCAGGCCGCGTCGACGATGGCCGACGGCGCAAAGAAAGTCGTCGCCGCGGTCCAAGGGCAGTCCGCGTAGTCGCGCGCGCGAGCGAGCGAGCGGGGCGAGAGCAACGCGAGAGCAAGGGCACGCGCAGGGAGAAGTCTTCGATGAGCGTTCTGGTCGGCAAAGACACGCGCCTTTTGATCCAAGGCATCACGGGGAGCGCGGGCGCGTTCCACGCAAAGCAGATGATCGACTACGGCACGCGCGTCGTCGCGGGCGTCACGCCGGGGCGTGGTGGCGAGAAGTTCGAGAGCACGGTGCCGGTGTTCGACACGGTCGAACAAGCCGTGAAAGCCAGCGGCGCGAACACCTCATGCATCTTCGTCCCGCCGCCTGGCGCTGCGGATGCCATTCTCGAAGCGTTCGACGCGGGCCTCGAGCTGGTCATTTGCATCACAGAGGGCATCCCGGTCACCGACATGCTCAAGGTGCGGCGCGTGCTCGAAGGCTTGCGCGGCAAGACGCGGCTCATCGGGCCGAATTGCCCGGGGATCATCACGCCGGGGCCGGCGGGCGTGGGGTGCAAGATTGGCATCATGCCGGCCCACATCCACAAGACCGGGCACATCGGCGTGGTCTCCCGTTCGGGCACGCTCACGTACGAGGCGGTCGGACAGCTGACGGCGCGGGGCGTCGGCCAGTCGACGTGCATCGGCATCGGCGGCGACCCGGTCGGCGGCATGGACTTCGTCGACGCGCTCGAGCTTTTCCAGGCGGATCCCGACACGCATGGGGTCATCTTGATCGGCGAGATCGGCGGCGGGGCCGAGGAGCGGGCCGCCAAGTACATCAAAGACCACATGAACAAGCCGGTCGCGGCTTTCATCGCGGGGGCGACGGCCCCGGAGGGCAAGCGCATGGGGCACGCGGGTGCCATCATCGCGGGAGGCAAGGGGACCGCCGCCGAGAAGACGGCCGCCCTCGAAGCCGCCCGCGCGCGCGTCGCGCCCACCCCGAGCGACATGGCCGATACGCTGATCGGCATGATGCGCTCCTAGGGACTGGCGTCCGGAGCGAATTTCACCTACAAGCGCGCGCGTTCCCTCGAAGAAAAGGACGCGACCATGGCCGTCGAACGCACGCTCTGCATCATCAAACCGGACGCCGTCGAGAAGCGGAAGACGGGCGCGATTCTCCAGTGCATCGAGGAGGGCGGGTTCCGGGTTTGCGCGGTCGAGATGAAATCGCTCTCGCGGCGCGACGCCGAGGGGTTCTACGACATCCATAGAGCGAGGCCGTTTTTCGGCGAGCTCGTGCAATTCATGACCCGATCGCCCGTCGTCGTCGCCGTGCTCGAGCGCGAGAATGCCGTTGCCGCGTGGCGTGATCTCATGGGCGCGACGGACCCGGCCAAGGCCGGCGCGGGCACCATTCGCAAGCAGTTCGGCTCGAACGTGGGCGAAAACGCGACGCACGGGTCCGACTCGCTCGACAACGCGAAGCGCGAGATCGCGTATTTCTTTGCTGGATTGGAGGTTTCGCCGTCGTAAACGGCGACTCCTGAAGGCCGGTCCGCAGGGCCGGCTTCGTGTGACTTCGAAAAAACAGAATTGGCGAGTTGATGGCGCGGGGGCGGCGCGTCGGTCCGAGGCCGCGGCAAGAAGGCGGCTTTGGGCTGTACAGCAGTTCGAGGCCTCGATGTCGTCGGAGAGCGGAGGAAAAGGCGAGCCGGATCGTGTGTTCGCGTCTGCGCATGCGGATGCGAGAGCGGCGTCCGTTTGGGGCTCGGCCCGTGCGGCCCTTGCGGCCATGCACAACCTCGAAGCCTTGCTGCGCCGGAGCTATGTCCCCGGCCAGGTCATTCTGGACCTCTTGCCCGAGCTGCGGAGCGGCGCGGCCGTACTTCGCGACACGTTCGATCGCGCCGGGCAAGCCGGTGCCGCGGACCCCGCCAGCGCGGGCGTCGGCCTCTACGGGCTCGCGCGTGTGGCCGAGCTGGATGCGCTGCTCGGGACGATGACTCCGCCCGCCGGTCGCCGCGACGACGCCGCGCGCCTCGCGGGGGCGCTCGCGGACTCGCTCGAGGCCGCGGTCGATCTCCTCGGGCTCCTCGACCGTGCGAGCGCGCCCCTCGCGACGGACGTGCGGCTCGACTTGCTCGCGCAGGAAGCCGGACGCATGTCGGGGACGGCACGGGGTCGCGAAGTGCTCGTCGGGTACGAAGCCTCGGCCGCCGAGTGCACGCTGTCGACCGATCCCGCGCTTCTGGGGGCGCTCGTCTCGCTCCTCGTGAGTAGCGTGCACGCGGCCGTCGCGGGTGCGCCGGTGGTCCTGCGCACGCGCACGCAACCGGGCGCGAACGTCGCGGAGCTCATCGCCGAAGCGCGCGCATCCGCCGACGGGCCCCTCGCGACGCTCGCGATTCGCGTCATGCCCTGGATCGAACCGTCGGAGGCCGTGGCGCGCCGGGTCGCCGCCGAGCTCGGGGCGACCTTCGATCTCGCAGGCGCGCGCGCGTCCCTTGTACTGCCGCCGCCGCGCGAGTCCTGCTGACCTCGGGTTGCGTCGCATCCGTCTTTTGCCCGTTCCGGTCAAAAGACTTCTGCTCTATACGCACACGATGAGCCTCGAAGAGACGTTGCGGCCGCGCATCACCGCCGCTTTTGCCGACCGATCGCTGCTTGCGACGGCCGATGTGCGTGACGCGATCGAAGCCACGGTTGCCGCGCTCGACCGCGGTGAGCTCCGCGTCGCCTCGCCGCGTACGGTGGACGGCGGCGACACCGAGTGGACCGTTCACAGCTGGGTGAAAGAAGCCATCCTGCTCTTCTTCGCGGTCCGCAAGATGGAGAAGATGGAGGTCGGGCCGTTCGAATACCACGACAAGGTTCCTCTGAAGCACGACCTCGAGGCCGCAGGCGTGCGCGTCGTCCCACCCGGCGTCGCCCGCTACGGCTCGTTCCTCGAGCGCGGCGCGATCCTCATGCCCGGCTACGTGAACATCGGCGCGCGCGTCGGCGCCGGAACGATGGTCGACACCTGGGCGACCGTCGGCTCCTGCGCGCAGATCGGGCAGGACTGCCACCTGGCGGGCGGCGTCGGCATCGGCGGCGTGCTCGAGCCGCCGAACGCGTCGCCCGTCATCGTGGAGGACGGGGTCTTCGTCGGGTCGCGAGTCGTCATCGTGGACGGCGTGCGCATCGGGCGCGAAGCGGTCATCGGCGCCGGCGTCGTGATCACGCAGACGACGCCGATTCTCGACGTCTCGGGGCCGGGCGTCGTCGAATACCGCGGCGTCGTGCCGCCGCGCAGCGTGGTCATTCCCGGCGTTCGCAAGAAGCAGTTTCCGGCGGGCGAATACGGCCTGCCGTGCCCCCTCATCATCGGCCGCCGCAGCGCGGGGACCGACCGCAAAGTGAGCCTCAACGCCGCGCTTCGCGACTTCGGGGTCTCGGGGTGACGGACGGCAGCAAGGACATCGCCCAGCGGCTCGACGCGACGCTCCTCGAGCTCTGCGCCGTCGCGTCGCCCATCGGCGAAGAGAAGGCCCTGTGCGACGTGGTCGCCGCGCGCATGGCGCCCATCGCGAATGCCGCCGCCGGTGGCGTGCGCCGTTACGGCGACTCGATCGTGGTCCCGATCACACGCGGCCGTGGACCTCGCGTCGCGCTCGTCGGCCACCTCGACACGGTCCGGACGGAGAACGGCCCCGCGCGCATCGCGGGTGACCGCTGCTTCGGCTCGGGGGCGAGCGACATGAAGAGCGGCCTCGCGGTCATGATCGCCGTGGCCGAAACGCTGCCGCTCGCCCGTCTCGCGTGCGACCTGACGCTGGTTTTCTATGCGCGCGAGGAGGGCCCCTTCGCCGAGAACGAGCTCGGGCCGGTGCTCGCGCAAGATCCCGAGCTCCGAAACGTGGATCTCGCCGTCTGCATGGAGCCGTCGGACAACAAGATCCATCTCGGCTGCATGGGATCCCTTCACGCGACGGTCACCTTCCGCGGCAAGACCGCGCACAGCGCGCGCCCCTGGGAGGGCGAGAACGCGGTCACGCGCGCGGCGCCTTTTCTTGCGGATCTCGCGGCGCGAAAGCCCGAGGTGAGCGTCATCGACGGCCAGACGTACCGGAGCGTGATGACCGTGACGCAAGCGAGGGACGGCGGGCGCGGGCGCAACGTCGTCCCCGACGTGTTCGTGCTCAACGTCAACGCGCGGTTCGCGCCCGACCGCTCGATCGAAGCGGCCGAGCAAGAAGTGATTGCGCTCGTTGGCGCCGCCCGCGGGGCCAACGAGGGGGCGGACCCGGGCCATCGCGCCGAAGTCACGTTCACTGATCGATCGCCGGCGGCGCTTCCCAACGCGAACCACCCGCTGGTGCAGCGCCTCGCGGCCTCCGGCGTGCGCGGCATCGAGCCGAAGCAAGCGTGGACCGACGTGGCGCGCTTCGCGCAGCTCGGGATCGCCGCGGTCAACTTCGGGCCAGGCGAGAACGCACAGGCCCACCAGAAGAACGAGTCGACGTCGCTGGCTCTCGTTCACGAGGGATACGCTATCGTCGCGCGGTGGCTGCAGTCGCTCGGGCCCGTGGCGTCGCCTTAGGGCGACGGGCTGCCGCAGGGGGAACGGACACGATGGATCGAAGGGCCGTTTTCGTTCTCGCCGTGGGGGCCGTCGCGTGCTGCGGGTGCTCCCTTTTGCAGAAGCCCACGCCCGCCGACGCCGGGCCGCCGGATGTGCAGGTCGCCCCGTCCGCCACGACCGAGGAGGCGCCGCTGCCCGCGCTCGAAGGCGGCGCGCCGGTTCCGAGGGGGCGGCCGTCCCCGGTGCACCCGCACGCCGGGGGCAGCTGCGCCGGCAACCTCGTGCCGGTGGTTCCGGCGGGCGCCGTCGCGGCAGAGTGCGTGCTCGAATGCGCGTCCGATGCGGCGTGCCCCGAGGGTACGATCTGCGACGCGAAAGGTGCGCTCGACGAGGGCGGCAAGCCCGGCAAGACCGTCAGCTACTGCGGGGTCGGCAAACGCGCGCCGGGCAAGGCGGACGCGGGTGCACCCGCTCCTCCGCCGAGCACGCCGATCGCACCCAACACGCCGGCGAAGCACCTGGACGTACGGAAGGGCGCCAATGGAGCTTGTCCCGCGGGCTATCTCGCATGCGGCGCGGCGTGTCGCCTGTCATGCAGAGCGGCCTCGGACTGCGAGGTGACGGGTGCGCGCTGTGTGAGCGCCATGTGTGAAGGCCCCGGCGCACTCCCCTGCAAGTAGGGGCCGCCGCTGAGGATCGAGTGAGCCGGCTCTGTCAGCCGAGCTCGATCTTGCTCCACATCTCCCGGCGGATGCGCTCGCGGCGCCGATCCGTGCGCGTGACGAGACGCGCCGCGCTCCACGCTGCGAGAAGCTCGCCCTCTTGCCCGAGGGCGGGGAGGGCGCTCGGTCCGACGACGAACGTGCCGCCGAGAGGCGTGCGGATCGGCTCCGCGGCGAAGCCGTGGAAGCTCGGCGGATCGATCTGCCAGCGCGCCGTCATCGGCTCCGGTTCGAGCGACCCTCCCGTCGCGCGAAGGCCCGCGCGATCGACGTCGCGCCGCGCGCCGGACCGAAAGTCCCATAGCGGCCGCCCGTCGTGCGGCGAGTCGATGACGAGATAGTGCCGCTCGATGAAGGGAAGCAGCGCTTCGATCGACGCGAGAACCGCCTCGCGTGCGCGGGCGACGGGAATCGCGGCGCCTTCGGCGATCGCGGCTTCCGCGACGAGCAGCGTCGCGCCCTCGATGCCGCAGGGCTTCTGTCGCCGCTGCAGGTGCACCAAGAGGCCCACCGGGCTGCCGCTGCTCGGGCCGCCGTGGCCCGTGCGGTGGGGCCACGCCGGCAGGAGAAACGCTTCGTCCGCGAGCGCCGCCGGCAGGCCTTCGTTGCGCACGACGATCGACATCACGAACCGCCATTCGGCGGGCAGCAAGTGTGGCAGGAGGGAAACCGCGCGCCGCGGCGGATCGAAGTTCGTCGCGAGATCGAGCACAGCGCGCGTCGTGTGGTCGGAGACGACGAACTCGACCCCGGTCGTGCCGTCGTCGCAGTCGATCACGATGCCCGCTGCGCGTCCGCGCCTCTGCACGACGCGCGCCGCGCGATTGGTCATCTGCACTTCGCCGCCGTGCGCCAGGATGCGCTCGACGAGAAAGTCGACCAGATCCTCCTCGCCGCCCGCGAGGCGCAAGACGCCACGCGTCCACGCCCCGTGGAGGCGCGCGACCGCGAACTCGGGCAGCGACGCGGCCTGGCTCGCGAAGCGCGTCGGGACGTCGACGACCGCGCGGTAGTCGTGATCGCGGGGGAACTCGGCGAGCAAGGGCGCTGCGCGCTCCGCCGTGAAGTGCGGCAGCGATGCGGCCACGCGCTCGGTCTCGCGCCGCTCCCAGAACGTTCCGGGCGGCCAGACGAGGTCGCGCTCGAAGGCGGCGTCGCCGGCGGCGTTCGTGCGTGCGAGCTCCGCGTAAAGCTCGTCGACGACGCGGCGCACTTCCGGGTAGCTTCGATCGATCTCCTTGGCGAAGAGCTGCACGTCGGGAGGCACTTCGAGGCGGAGCTTGGGCGCGAGGATCTGGAACATCGGGTCGAGCGGCGTCGTGCGCCGCCGGAACGTCTGCGACTGCGCGAGCTCGACCAGCACGCGGCTCCAGGCCGGCGACGACCCAGCGAGGAACGTGAACGCGCGCCGCGCGAGCGCCACGCCGTCGTATTGGTACGACGGCGGCCGCCAGCCTTGGCCGAGCACGAGGACGCGCCACGAACGGCGCGCGAGGAGCGCCGCGCACGTCAGCGCCCCGATGCCCGCCCCTAGAACCGCGACGTCGTAGTGCTTCGCCATCAGCGCTTGGCCGTCAGCCGCTCTGCACGCGGACGCGCGTCCGGCCGGCCGGGGTCGCCGCCGGCTCGACGCGAACGCGCCCCTCCGCGATCCACTGGAGAACCCTCGGCAAGAGCGCGTGCTCTTCGGCGAGAATGCGCTCGCGGAGCGCGTGCTCGTCGTCGCCGTCGAGCACGGGCACCGCGGACTGGGCGATGATGGGCCCCGTATCGGTGCCGCGATCGACGAAGTGCACGGTGCATCCCGCGATGCGTACGCCGTAGTCGAACGCCTGCCGCTGGGCGTGCACGCCGGGGAACGCCGGCAGAAGCGCCGGATGCACGTTGACGATGCGCATCGGGAACGCATCGAGGAGAACGCTTGTCACGAGGCGCATGAACCCCGCGAGAACGACGAGGTCCACGTCGCGTTCGCGCAAAGCCGTCACCACGGCAGCGTCGAACGACTCACGATCGGCGTAGGCCTTGTGCGAGATGACGAGCGCCTCGATGCCGGCCGCGCGCGCACGATCGAGCGCCTGCGCGGAAGCCACGTTCGACACGACGACCGCGATGCGCGCTTGCAGCGTGCCGTGGGCGACGGCATCGAGAATCGCCTGCAGGTTCGTGCCGCTGCCTGACGCGAGGACGCCGAGCGTAATCATGCGGACCACTCGACCCTCTCCTCGAAGGCGCGATCGGCTTCGTGGGTCACCACGGGGCCGAGGAGGAACGGCGATTCGCCCGCGTCGCGAAGAGCGGTCTCCGCACGCTTCGCCTCGGATGCGGGCACGACGAACACGAAGCCGATGCCCCCGTTGAACGTACGGCGCATCTCGCTTTCGGCCACGCCACCGGCTTGTTGCACGAGGTCGAAGATCGGCGGGCGCCGCCACGTTCCTTCCACGCGGACGCCGAGGCCGTCGGGCAGGACGCGCGGCAAATTGCCGGGCAACCCACCGCCCGTGATGTGGCTCATCGCACGAACGTCGACGCCGGCCGCCAGCACGGCTTGCACGGCGCGTGGATAGAGTCGCGTCGGCACGAGCAGCGCTTCGCCGACGCTCTTGCCCTCGAGCTCCGTCGGACGATCGGTCAGCGACAGCTTCATGGCGTCGAAGAGCGCTTTTCGCGCGAGCGAATACCCGTTCGAGTGAAGCCCGCTGGAGGGCAGCGCGAGCGCCAGGTCGCCCGCCATGACGCGCCGCCCGTCGACGATCTTCTTGCGCGCCACGACGCCGACCGCGAACCCGGCGAGGTCGTATTCCCCGTCCGCGTACATTCCGGGCAGCTCCGCCGTCTCGCCGCCCAAGAGCGCACAGCCGCTCTCCTTGCAAGCCGCGGCGATGCCGCGAACGACACTCTCGCCGACGGCGACGTCGAGCCGGCCCGTCGCGAAATAGTCGAGGAAGAAGAGCGGACGCGCGCCACACGTGACGATGTCGTTCACGCACATCCCGACGAGGTCGAACCCGATCGTGTCGTGAACGCCCGTCGCGAAGGCGACTTTGAGTTTCGTGCCGACGCCGTCCGTGCCGCTCACGAGGACCGGCTCTTCGATGCCCGCGGGAAGCCCGCAGAGACCCGCAAAGCCGCCCACGTCGGCGATCACCTCGGGGATGCGCGTCGCGGCCGCGAGCGGCTTGATCCGCTCGACGAGCTCGTCCCCCGCGTCGATGTCGACGCCTGCGGTCTTGTAGGTAAGGGGCATGACTCGCGCACGCTAGTCAGTCCCGCCGAGGCGCGCCACAACTCCCGCCGAGGTACGGCGGAGCAACGGGTTGGGCCGCAGGAGCGGTACCGTGGACCGCATGAAACTCCGCCGCCGGCCGCGCGTAGGCGCGGCACCTCGTGTGTACCCGCCGTCCGTCGTCGCCGAGGGCGCCGTCCTCGGCACGGACGTCGTCGTCGGGGCCTTCTGTTTCGTAGCCGCGGGGGCCGTCGTTGGCGCCGGGACGCGGATCCAGAGCCACACGAGCGTGTGGGACGGCGTCGTTCTCGGCCAGGACGTCTTCGTCGGACCGGGCGCGCAGTTCACCAACGTGCGCCGCCCGCGCGCCGCGTTTGCGCGCGCGCCGCACTGGGACCGTACCGTCGTAGAGGACGGCGCGAGCATCGGCGCCAATGCGACGCTCGTGGCTCCCGTGCACGTCGGGCGGTACGCCATGGTCGGCGCAGGCGCCATCGTCGTACGCAACGTGCCAGCCCACGCGATCGTCGCAGGAAACCCCGCACACGTCGTTGGCTGGGCGTGCGTATGCGGCGAAGCGATCGGCAAAGGCACCGATCCCCCGGTGCCGGGCCCATGCGCCGTCTGCGGCGAAACGCCGACGTATTAATCGTGGCGGGTCGATCGCGAGCGAGTGGCCCGCGCCGCCCAGAGCCGGCGCCGTTGCCGGCGCGTCCGTCGCGAACCGCCCTTCGGCCTCGGACGACTCGCCGCCTGTCCGTAGGACACCCGCGCCGGCCCAGGACACGAAACCGAGTCTGGGGGGGAAGCCCCGGGCCCCGTGTCCTGGCTATAGGCACTTCATTGCCAGGGCAATGAAAGGCCTATAGGCCAGCCATTTTCGCGCGGGCTCGAGGCCTGCGCCTGGCGGCGACCGCGCATTCGAACGGCGCTTTCTTGCGTTGGCACGAGACGTGTTTTCTCGGCTGGGAATGCACCCTGTGTTCTTCGGTTTGAAGCGCGCCTACTACGCCACGCTGGGGCTCACGCGACGGACGCTCCGCAAGATGGGCCTTACCGCGGCTCGTATGGATATGCTCTACGTGATCCACAAGAGGGGGCGATACCCGACGCAACAAGGCGCGCTCTGGCGCACCCTCGGCGTCTGTCCATCGGTCGTCAGCCGCATGCTCAACAGGCTACAGGATATGGGTTACGTCGAACGGGACGTTGTTACCAATGATACGCGCCGACGGACCGTCACGCTGACGACCAAAGGACGGGCGAGGATTCTACGAGCGATACGGCAATTCATCGGGTGGGGCTATGCAGAGCTCGCGCTCCATTCGGCGCTCGAGCCCGAACATTGGCACAGCGAATGGCGTACGCATGTGGCTGTGTCGCGGGCGGAAGAGTTCCTTCGATTGATCCGGGTAGCCTTCGGCGACCGCGCTTCGCTCGTCGTTTACGCCCGCGGTTTGCGGGACGACCAACTCCCTCGGGAGACGACCCTCGTCTCGCGCTGGGTGAGCTAACGCCGCTTCGCCCGCGTCCACTGATCGCGCCGAGTCGGTGCACGGCGGACCGACAACCCATAAAAAAACGCACGGCCTAATGCGCGGCTTGCGCCGCCTCTTGGGCTTTCTGGATGACGTCGTTCATCACGAGCATGGCGACGTGGGCGTAGATCACGACGCCGAGCGTGTCGACGAGGCTCGCGATGAAGGGCGTGGAGCTCGTGGCGGGGTCGATTCCCAGGCGCTTCAATATGATGGGCAGCATCGCGCCGACGGTGCAGCCTGCGAGGATGATCGCGAGGACCGTGAGCGCCACCGTGATGGCGAACCTCATCGTCTGGTCCGGGTACATGAGCACCCGGCCCATGGCGATGAGGGCGATCATCGCGCCGAGGAACAAACCCATCGCCGCCTCACGGATGAGAATGCGCCACCAATCGCTGAGTTTCACTTCGCCGAGGGCGAGGCCGCGAATGACGAGGGTCGATGACTGTGAGCCCGAGTTGCCGCCGGCGGAGATGAGCAACGGAACGTAAAGGAGTGCGCCCTTCACGGCCTCCATCACGGGATCGTAGTAGCGGAGCGCCGTCTGCGTGAAGAACTCCTCCACGAAGAGGACGATGAGCCAGACCGCGCGCTTTTTGATGAAGGTCAAGAAGCTGGTCTGGAAGTACGGGACGTCGAGCGGCTCGACGGCGCCGATCTTCTGCACGTCCTCCGTTTGCTCGCGCACGAGCACGTCGATGATGTCGTCGATCGTGATGACGCCGAGCAAACGGCCCTCCTCCGCGACAACCGGGATGACGTTCAGATCGTACTTGGCCATGCGCCGCGCGACTTCTTCTTGGTCCATCGTCGGCGGGACGCTGATGACGTTCGTGCGCATCACTTCCGCGATGCCTTGGGTGGCGTCGGCGATCAGGAGGTCGCGCAGGCTCGCCACGCCGGCGAGGCGGTCCTTGTCGAGCGCGTAGACGGTGTAGACGAACTCGTCGCGCTCCTTGGCGCGCTTGCGCACGACGTCGAGCGCTTCGGCGACGAGGATGCGCGGAGAGACGGCGACGAAGTCCGTCGTCATCAAATGGCCGGCGCTCGTGTCGGGCCACTTCTCGATGTCGCGGACTTCTTGCGCGGCCTCGGGGTCGACCCTTTCGAGCGCTTCGAAGAGCCGCTCGCCGACCTCGTCGGGCAACGCGCTGAAGAGATCGGCTCGGTCGTCGGCCGCCATTTCGCTGGCGATCTCCGCGACCGACTCCTTCGGCATCTGCTCGACGAGCTCTTCTTGCTCGTGCTCTTCGAGGCGCTCGAAGATGGGGGCGGCGTCTTCGGCCGGGATGCGCGCGAGAAGCTCCGCGGCTTCGTCCGGATCGAGCTCGCTGACGATGTCGGCGAGATCCTCGGGGTGGATCTCGTCGAGCAAGTCACGAATCTGGTCAGGATCCTCTTTGAGGATCTGCTTGATGTCCGGGCCGAGCAAGGAGGCGAGCCGCATGCGAGCGTCGCGGAGCCTAGAGCCAATCGAAGCCGGTTGGAAACACGAAGCCGGCGGGCCGCGTAAAAATCAGCGGCCGGCGGGAGGCCGCCCATCGCGGCCGGATGCGATCGCCGCCAGCGCGCGGGTGAGTGGCCGCGGATGCGGATCGCGCGGCGCGAAGCGCGCGGAGAGATCGGCGATCCGCCGGCCGATCGAGGCGACCGCATCACGCGGGATGCGGGATCGCGGTCCCGCCGGGCCTTCCGCGGTCTGGCAAAAGAAGGTGCGGCACCCGAACGGCCGTGAGGCGTAGATGCGGCAGCGGCCCTCCGGCGAGAGCAGCGGGCAGGAGCCCGGGGGCATGGAGTCGCGGGCGCCCGCGGCGCGCATCACGAGCGGCAGCTTTCGGGGATCGCGCGGAGCCACGTTCGCGCCACGCATCCCATGGCGTACTTCTTCGAGCTCGACCGCGGTCGGGTACGGTTCGCGCCCCGTCACCGCGAACTGGCAGCAACGCGGGGCTTCGCGCGCATCCGTGCACCCACATTCCCATCCGGAGAGAAGCACGTCGGCTTCTTTGTAGAGCGCAAGGAGCTCAGCCCGCGTGGCGGAGTCCGACCATGTCGGACGACGGCGATGCGGATCGGCGGTCATCGAACCGCGGCCGTCTAGCAGATGGCCGCTTTTCGCGCCCGCCGCCGCTCGTCGCGCATGTCGCGAAGCCGCGCCTGTCGCTAAAATGAGGCGATGGACTCCCGTTCGCGCCCGAGGCTCCGCCCCGTCGAGTCGATCCTGGTGCCGGATCCGAAGCGGGGGCGCGTGCTGGTTCTCCGCGACACGCACGGAGTGAGCGAGAGCCACGCCGCCATTCCGGCGCCGCTCATCGGAATCGTCGCGCGCTTCACCGGTGGCTCGACGTGCGAAGAGATCGCGCTCGAAGTGTCGCGCGAGATGCGCGAGCGCGTGCCGGTCGAACTCGTGGTGAACCTCGCCGAGCAACTGGAACAGGGGCTCTTCCTCGACGGACCTGCGTTTCAAGCGGCGCGCGCGCGCGTGGAACGTGAGTTCGCCGAGGCCGACGTCCGCCCCGCGTCGCACGCCGGCGGCGCGTACCATGGCGAACGGAGCGCACTCGCGAAGTACATCGACGAGACGTGCCTCGGACGCGCGGGGCATTCGGGTACCGTCGCCTCCGAGCTGCCGCGTGCGGCCAACGACGTGGGCCAGATGGTGGCGCTCGTCGCGCCGCACATCGACCCATGGCGCGGTGCGCTCGGGTACGGCCACGCGTACGGTGCGCTTGCCGGCGCGCTACCCGAGGAGGCGGATACGTTCGTGCTCTTCGGTACGTCGCACGCGCCGATGCGGGAACCATTCGCGCTATGCCGCAAGGCGTTCGCCACGCCGCTCGGTGCCGTTCCGGCGGACGCCGAGGCGCTCGACTCCCTCGCCGATTGCGCCGAGCAGTTCGATCCGTACGCCGACCAGTTCAATCATAAGCGAGAGCACTCGCTCGAATTCCAGGTCGTGTTCTTGAAGCACTTATTGAAGGGCCGTCCTTTCCGGATCGTGCCCGTGCTCGCCGGCCTGGGCGCCCACCAGTCGAGCGGCGACGATCCTGCACGGGATCGGCGCGTGTCGCGCTTTCTGAGCGGAGTGCGCGATCTGTTCGAGTCACGGCCCGGTCGTGTCGTCGTCGTCGCCGGCGCCGACATGGCGCACGTCGGGCCGCGCTTCGGCGATGCGTGCGCGTACGACGCGGAAGCCCGTTCCACGCTGGAGCAAGCCGACCGCACATCGCTCGATCGCGCCGTCGCCGTGGAGCCGGCGGCCTTTTGGTCGCATGTCGTGGCCGATCTCGACGAACGCCGGGTCTGCGGCCTCGCGCCGATTTGGTCGCTGCTCCATTCGATCCGCGGGACCGGCGCGCGGGGGCGCGTGCTGCACTACGAGCAGACGGTCGACGCGGAGGACGGTTCGATCGTGAGCCACGCGGCGCTTGGGTTTTACGGGTAGCGGCTGGAAGGGGCGCGCGTACGACGAGGTCGGTGCGTCCGAGAATGACTCCGCCCGTTACAGCGCGTTGACACGCAGGATCGAGCGCGCTATCCCAGCCGGACGAAATCGCGGGAGTAACTCAGTGGTAGAGTGCCACCTTGCCAAGGTGGACGTCGAGGGTTCAAATCCCTTCTCCCGCTCCATAGGTCCTAAGGCCTTGATCTTGTGGCAGTTTATGGACGCACGCAGAAGCGTTTCCCACTCGTTGCCCCATGCTCGGCTTGGTAATGACGCGGCAGCTGGCGAGGCATCTGAAGCGAAGCGCCCCTGGTAGCCCTCGCTCTCGACCGGTAGCAGCCTAGTCAGGTACTATGTGCGGCCTCGCAGGGGTCATGGTTTGTAACCATGTGATCTTCAACCGAGAGGGGACCGATGATCGACGTGTTCGTCAGCGCCGGGAGAACGTCGACGTCGGTCCAGGAGAGGTTCCTCGATGCGCTCGAGGGATTCCTTCGCCAAAATATGCTCAATCCACGCCTGGTCGGTCGCAACGACTTCAGTTCGGATCAGCCGCTTAAGCACATTGACCGAGTCATGGGCCAGTGTTCAGGCACAGTGATACTGGCATTTGAGCGACTGTTTATCGAGAAGGGCGTTGAACTGCGGGGCAGCTCGAGGGCGACCGCGATCGACGGTCAGCGAATTCCGACGGTCTGGAATCAGATTGAGGCGGGAATGGCGTATGCCTCAAAGCAGCCTTTGCTCATGATCGTCGAGGACGGTCTACGTGTCGATGGTTTGCTGGAGCACGGGTACGAATGGTATGTGCTGCGCGTCGAATTAGACGAACGAACGCTCCAGAATCGCGAGTTCCTTGGGACGTTCGCGGATTGGAAGAAGAAGGTTGAGATGCGAGCCAGCGCAAAGAAGACGGAACCGACCATGGGCTCCGACGAAGCTGCAAAGGTGCCTCTGTCGTTGATTCTGCGGTCAATCTCCGCGAGCCAGGCCTTCGCCCTGCTAAGTGCAATGTTCGCTATCGTCGCAGCGGTCGCATGCGGTGCGTACTGGCTCGCAATCCATCAGCCAGCGGCAATTGTTGCACATTGAGGACGTCTCCTACCGATGTCATTGCCGGGCATTGAACGACAGATCGAGCTCGTCGCCGCGTGCTGTCACGCCGCCTGGTTCGCGTACACCGTGATCGGGCTCGGCGACAGCGCCCGCTCGACGCGCGCAGCGCGACGCAGCGGGGCCGACTACGACGACGGAGGAGATCTCAGCGGCGGGAGTACAACATCTGGCTAATCGTGGGGACGCCAACATATCCAAAACGAAGGCGTGTGATCGATGTCATTCCGGCTCGACGCGCCCCAGCACTTCATCGGTCGCAAGTTCGAGCTCCGAGATTTCCGTCTCGGTCAAAGGACGAACACGCGTCAGGAGCGCTGACTTCGGGACGGCGCGCATCTGAAAAGCAAGAGCCACGGAGTCCTCGGGTAGACCTCCCTCCGTTGCCTGCAGCAGAGCGGTCCCGGCGAGGTGAGCGCGATCCAGGTTCGTTGTCAGTGGCACGACGAGCACCGACGCGAGGGCGCTCGTGAGCGCGTCACTTTGCCAGATAACGACAGGACGTCGGCCCGTCTGCTGCATGGGCCGATGGGCCCCCAAATCAGCCCACCAGATTTCTCCGCGCCTCAACGACGGTCCTCGCCGTCGAGGGCGTCGGCCCAGGCATCCAAGCCGGCAGCGGCGAGCGCCTCGTCCTCAGTGACGCCTGCTGCAAGGCGCTTCCGGTCCCAGCGAGTGGGGTCAGGACGACGAAGAACGATGACTGCGACCTTCTCCCCCTGACGAAGTTTGAGAGGTTGCGCAGGCTTCAGGAAGCCATCCTCGTAGCTAGCTTCGACCGGACGCATACGTCGAGCCTAACACGTCCTTGGCGACGTTCATGGTGGGCGCCGAACGCTTCGACCTCAGGCGATCGTTCGAGCCTCGCGCGCGCGCGGGAGCGCAGCACGGCGTGCATCCCGCGCCCCCGGCGAACTCGACGTCGATCCGACACGGTTCGGGCGTCCCGACCCGGACTCCCCATCCTGGGGCATCGTCCGTTTCCCACCAGTTGCCCAACGCCATGTTGTTCGGCGCCGTCTGGCGTTGCACCCTGTCGGGGTCGGGGTTCGCGAAACCAGCGGAATCTCTCGCAAGTGCGCGTGATTGGCCGCGTTTGTTTATGCCGGTTTCGGAACCCTTCTCCCGCTCCGAGATCGTTGGAGTTTCCTTCGGAGCTTCGGACGAAACGTCACGGAGCGTGACGTTTCCCAGCCCCGACGAGCGCGAACCCGACGCGGTGGCGTTCGCCATCCGGGCGTGAGCAAGCGCAACGGCGGGCAACCGCGGAAGTGCGGCGTCCGGGACCGCGCGCATGGCAGCCGTCCCCATGACGTAGCGCGCGTGCACCTTCGGATCCGAGTCTGCGGCGAGGTGCATGGCTTGTTGGACGTTCACGCCCGCCTCGGCCAGCGCCGACGCGAACGCGCGGCGGAACGAATGGAAATCGACGGGTAGCGTCGTGGCGGTCTCGAAGTACAGCGGGTCGCGCGGGTTCGGGGCCAGCTTGGTTCCGGTGACCGACTTGCCGAGGTCCGTTCGCTGGCCCGGCTTCCTTGCGGGCACCTCCACGGGCGGCAGGCGGTACGCGCCCGCGCGGAATAGGTCGCGGCGCAGTCGCGCGGCGTACGTGCCCTTCTTGGACTTGAACTCGCCCGCGTGCTTACCGCGCCGCGCGGGGAAGACCGGACCGCTCTCCGGCTCGTCCGCACGTTCCCACCACGCGCGAAGGAAAGGAGCGAGGGCTTCGGGGATTGCCAGTGCTTGCGGCGTACGCGTCTTGCCACGGGGAACGAAGCACTCTGCGAAGTCGACCCGATCGATCATGCTCCAGTCCCACGCGTTCAAGTCGCCGGTTCGCATGCCCCCTTCACAGCGGGCGACGAGCGCGAGCATCCGCAATTCAAGATCAACCGCTCCGGACGCGACGAAACGGGAGAACTCGCCGTCCGTCAGGATGCAACGGTCTTTTCGCACCTCGCGCATCGGCGGCACTCTCACGCGAGCGACCGGGTTTGCTTCGATGAGTTCCGCACGCCACGCGTCGTCAAAGAGTCGATGCAGCACGCCGCGCACCTGCTCGACCGTGCCGCGCTTGAGGCCTTTGGCCACTACTTCATCGAGAATACCGCGAATGTGAGAGGGAGTGACATCGCATAAGGGCAAGGTGCCAATGCAGAGTGAGGCCTGCACAAGGAGATGGCCCCCGGCGTCATCGTTTGCCCTTCGCGATCCCAAGCTCGGTCTCGAGGGCGTCCAAGCCATGATCAATCGCGGCGCGGACGACGACGGAGGCCGGGAGCTCAGTCAAGGCGCGCTTGCTCATGGCCTCGCCCACGCGGGCGAGCCGTTCGCGCGTCTCCACCGGAACGCGAATCATCGGGGGGAACGCATCCGCCGGTGCCGTTTTCTTCGCCGTCATGTCGTCCAACATGGTCCGTAACTCCTATCGCTGTCCAGTGGTTGACTGAACGTTGTGTCATCCGTGACGGTGAAACTATCGTATACGTTGTATCGCTTTGGACGAAGTGATACAGATAGGCATGAGCAAGCGCTTCAAGAACGGGTCGCCCCTCATCGCAGCAGCGAAGCGGCAAGGCTCGTTCTCTCCGTCTCGGAGTAGATCGAGGAGCGTGCGCAGCGCTTCGTCGCGTACTGCCTCGGGCGGCGGAATGGGTCCTGACAGCGTCTTGCGGGGCGTCTCCACGGCGCGCGGTTCACGGGCTCGGGGCTTCGGGTCGCGCCACGTTGTCCGCCACCCGTCGGGCTTCTCGGGCCACGATGAGACCGGAGGCGCTTCAGCGTTCGCCATGAGACGATTCTAGCGCTTGCCTCGCGCGCGCGCGCGACCCCCCGGCGCGATTGCCCCAGGGCCATTTGCGGCGAGCAGGAAATCCTAGCCGTTTTCCGGGCGAGTCTTCGTCCCGAGAGCCTCATCGCTGGCATAGCGACTGGATTACCCATGTCGCCTTGGAGCAATTCCGGGAGTACTTGCGACTCATTTGCGAGGGCTTTGGCGACCGCGCGGACCTCGGTATCTACCCCGACGGAGTGAAGGAGACGGATCCGCCTCGGTCGACCACGCTCGCTCTCCGGTGGGTCAGCTAATTCATCTCGGCGAGATACATGGCGATCGCGCTGCGAGTTGCTGGCGGGGCGTCTTCGAACAGGCTCGTGCCGGACGCAACTTGCGTGGCAAGCTCCTTGAACGTCATGACGAGTCCGATCTGACCGGAGGGCGTCGCATACACGAGCTGCGTCGTGAAAAGCTGGTTCTGAGCGAGAAACGTGAAGTCATCGCCAGCTTGAAAGAACTGGAGCAGAACCGCGGCAAAATCTACGTACGCTTCGACCGTCCCCCCTTTCAGCGTAGGGTGTGCAAACTCGTCGCACTTGGACCATCCGAAGTCGACCTGTTCCGCTGCCACGCTGACAGCGGCGTTCCAGCGATCGAGAAGCCCCTGCTGAATCGCCGCGGGCAAGTCACAAGTGCTGGATGCGGAGCCGGTGGAGGCTCCGCCGCTGTCGCCGCTCGCGGTGGGCGTCCCGCTCGTGGAGGCCGGCCCGCTCGTCGAGTCGGCGCCGTGCGAGCTCGAATTCGCCCCGGACGTGGTGGACGACGACGGGTTCTCGACCTTTCCTCCGCAGCCCCCGAGCCCGCAGGAGAGAAGGACGAGCGTAAGGGTGGCGCCGGAAAGGAACACCGATTCGAATGCCTTCGGCTTCGAGGGAGTTGCAAGCATGGGTCTCTATTCTTCGCCGCACATGGTATCGCGCTCTTCGGCCGTGCGCTATCCGACTGCGGGATACGGGGAGTGAGCGCCGCCTCGAAACTCAGCGAAGAGACGGAATGTCGTCGTCTTTCGTGTGGGCGCTGGGCGCGTGCGGCGCAGGTTTGTCGATCAGCCTCGTCCACACCGGCTCAACGTACCCGTCCGGCCAACACCGTCGTTCGCGTCGAACATTTCCTTCAATTCACGTGCGCGCATCGCATCTTGCGAATACTCGAGCAGCAGCCTGGCAGCTGCGAAGCGGCAAGGCTCGTTCTCACCGTTTCGGAGCAGATCGAGGAGAGCGCGAAGCGCTTCGTCGCGTATCGCCTCGGGCGGCGGAATGGGTGACAGCGTCTTGCGGGGCGTCTCCACTGCGTATTCCGAGCGACCCGGGGGCCCGTTCCGGGCGGACCCGGGGGCGTAGTCCGAGCTCACTCGGAGCGAAGCGACGCGTGCAGTCAGTTCTTGGTCTCAGCCCCCTCGGTGGAGATCTGAAGCTGCCCCGATTCGCCGGACGGGTTGTTAAGGCTTATGCGGCGTTCTTCTTTTCAAAGCAATCTTCAAATGCATCGGGTGCTTCGTAGCTGAGTAGAGAGTGGGCGCGGTGCCGGTTGTAGAAGACCTCGATGTATTCGAAGATCTCGCTCCGGGCCTGCTCACGGGTGTCGAAGGTGCGGTCGCGCAAGGTCACCCGCCCTGCCCTCCACGCGACGAACACCGTCTCGAAGCGCCTGCGCTGGCACGACCTGCGCGCAACGGGCCTCACGTGGCTCGCCGTCGAGGGCGCGAGTCCGACCATAATCCGCGACGTCGCCGGTCACACGCAAACGAGCATGACGGACCGCTACATGCGGAGCGCCGCGGTGCTTCGCGGCGGACGATTCGGGCAGCCCTTCCCGGCGGTGCCTGCGAGCCTCATCGGGCGTTTGGCCCAGCGAGAGCAGAAAGAGCGGCGATTCCAGTGACTTACGAGCGGGGTGGACGGGACTCGAACGCGGGTCAAGAAAGAGCGTCAGAGCCTACAAAACAAGTAATCGGAGATCGCGGCGACCGAACCCCGTTGCGAAACGGCGCAAGCTCAAGACCTTTCGCCAACCGGCTCGCGTCCGTTTGCGCACGACGATGCGAAACCTGCCCGCGAGCCGTCCGATGGGGAGCTCGAACGAGGGATCCTCGACGCCGTGAGGCTGGGCGCTGTGGATGTTGCCCGGATGCTGGCGGCGCGCTTGGACGCGCGGCGAGCCTCGACCGCCGGTAACATCGTCGTTTTCGACGCTCGCCGGGCGCGAGGGGCGAGCCTGAAACCCTTCCCGTAGCTCATGCATTGGGCGAGGCCCCGCGGTAAGCTCCGAGGGGGCCCCGAAGCATGCGCAAGACAATCTTCGTGTCGTTCGTGATCGGGGCGTTTTTTTTCGGTTCCGTGATGGGCTGCTCGACGTACGCGGTGCAGCGCTATGCCGTTTCGGCGGCGAACGTCACGGCGCTCCGAACCCTGCGAGG
>DATHQY010000452.1:0-8335 GCA_035482215.1 Polyangiaceae bacterium
CTCGGGCCGAGCTTCGTCCTCGAGGTAGCGCGCGCGGCGTGACGGCGGCTTCGTGACCTCTCGGGCCGCCCGTGGCCCGCTGCGTGCCGCGCGGAGTCTTACCGCGATCCGCGAAACAACGATCGCCCCACACCGGCGAGCGAGAACGGTGCGGGCGGGTTGGGCGCGATCTTGATCTCCGGCGCCTTCGCGTCGCCGGTGCCCGTCGACGCGGGTTTCGCCGCGTGGGCGGACGTTTGCGGACGCTCCGGCGAAGCGTTCGACGCACGGACACGGGTGACGTCGCCGGCCGGCGCCTTGGCCTTCGCCTTGTGCGCATTCCAGCACCGCCCGCAACGCCACTCGGCGTGCCAGCTGCCGTCCGCGTGTTGACCACGCATCAGGCGCCAGCCCATCGAGCTGACGAGCGTATGGTCCGTGGTCGTCTCCGGTGACCGTGCGCCGCAATCGACGCACGTTTCACGATTCTGCATGGTGCCGCGGTTATGCGCCCGACTGCGCTTCCTTTCCAAACGGATCGAACGGCAACTTCACGGGTGGCTTTAGCCCTGGGGGTGGGGCATTTTGCCAATTCGTCCGCACTCGAAGGGGCCGGCGTCAGCCGGGGTAGTTGACTACCGCACTCGGAATCGGCTTTCCCTTCGCTGCGCTGGTGAAGTCATTGGCCATCACGGACTGTGGAATCCCGAGCATCGCGCCCAGCGTTTTGACCATCGAGGCTTGCGTTTGCGCAAAGGGAATGTCGCCCGTCCCGTTGGGAACCGATTGTCCCGTGGTCGAGTCGATGTCGGTCGCGCCGAAATTGGGACTGCCCGCGAGGCCGCCCGCCGCCACTCCGCCATACACGCCGGGGTTCACGTTCTTGCCCACCATGACGGTGACGGTGTGCGCTCCGTAGTGGTCACGCCCGTTGAGGGCTTCGACGGTGGCCGTGTTGTTCAGCGTGCGTCCGAACACGTTCGCCGTCGCGAAGGTCGCACTGTCCTGCACATTGAGCGACGCCAGTGCGTCCTGAACGGCCTGGATGCCCGCGACGCCGCTTCCGCTCCCGTCGTGGTTCGTCGTCTGGAACCACTCCTGGTAGAGCGCGGAGTCGCTGTGGTTGTCCCCGCTGAACGGAATGTGCACCGTGATCACCGGGGTGACTTTCGCCGACACGAGCGCGGCGGCGGCGAGCGCCTGGCTACCCGGTGAGTCGTCCGTGATGGCCGCAAGCGTCGTCGCGAGGGCCGCGCTCAGCTGCCGCACTTGATTCTGGCTCAGGGCAAAAGCGTCGAGAAACGCCTTCTGCACGTTGGTGCCCGACGACTTGGCGAGCGCGTTGAGCTGGTTCAGCGTCTGGTCGCGAATCGTGCGGAGCTTCACGAGCGGATCGGTCGCCGAGCCCGTGAGGAGCTGTTTGAGCTGCGTCGGGCTGATCTGCGGGAGCGTGAGGCCGCCGAAGGTCACGAGCTCGAGGGACGATGTCGCGCCGAGAACGACGGGCTGGGCCTGTACGGTGCCCAGGCACGTGGCCAGGTGCTTTGCGAAGTTCGAGATGTACATCTCCGCGTTGGCGGTGTCGCCGGTCATCGCCATCACTTTCGGGTGGTCGCCGTGGACGAGGCCCCCCGTCACATGATGGAAGAACGCCGTGCGTGCGCGCGTCGTGTCCGTGAGATCGCTCTGCCAGTTGGGTGCGCCGTTCGCGGTCACCGATCCGAGGGTGACCGGCGTCGCCGGGAATTGCGTCGGATGGATGATGACGCCGCCCGGATCGTAGGTCCCCGGCGCGTTGCAGTTGATCGCATCGCCGGCCGACGAAGCGCTCACGACGAGATACTGGGCGTTCGACCCCAGCATGCACTGGAGGTCCTGCGCCGTCGCCGTGCGCGGATCGAGGACGAACCATGCGGGCAACCCCGTCGCCAGCGCGCGCAGTCCCACGCCGCCTTCGCCGAAGAGGGTCGTCATCAGAAACTGTCGTCGTGCCCTGTCCATGACGTTCTCCTCTTACAGTCCGATCGAGACCGAGGTGGGGGATTCGCACGCGGCCACGAAGGTGGATCGCAGCGCGTTGGTCGGCGTTGCACCGCCGCCGCTGGGGGCGGTCGTCGCGGGCGCTACGGGGAAGGGGGCGCCGAGCGTCGTCGTCGCCGGGGCGGTGGCGGCAGCGTAATGCTGCTGGAGAATCGAGACGGCCGCCGCGTAATTCGGGTCGGACGGGGGATACCCCATGACCGTCGACACCATATTTTGGATGGCCGACGTGATCGTCGCCTGGCTGGTGCTCGCATAGGGACCGCCCGTTGCGTCGACCAGGCGGGTCGCGAGGTTCTCGCAGACGAGCTCCACGGCGCCCCGAAAGAAGAGGTTCGGCGGGGTCGGCGTGACGGGGATTTGCGACCCGCGGCTGAACTCGTCGACCGAGATCGATCCCGCGAGGCGCGTGACGTTCTGCGCGGTATTGTGCACGTCCGTGCCGTCCGGTGTGGGCATGTCGATGTTGCAGAGATCCGCGATGCCGAGGCGGTTCGAGAGCGCATCGCAGAATTGCTCGCGGCGCGAAATGCTGATGGTGACTCCGCCGTTGTCGACGAACGTCTGCGTATTCGCGCTGGCGGTCACGAGCGGCGACGAGAGGAGCTCGCGCACGAGCGTCTTGAAATCATAATTCGCGTTCTGGAAGTCGAGGACAATCTGCCGAAAGAGCTCGTCGTCTTCTCCGCAAGGAGCCGAGTTCGCGAAGAAGCAAAGCTGGTCGGCGATGTTGAAGGCGAATCGGTTCAGGTTGATCTGCCCCGAGGGATCGATGTCCGTCACCTGACCCAGGAACGCTCCGAACTGCGCGAGCGACGTCCCCGTCGAATTGACGTTCGCGAACGAGAAGCCGCCCGGCATGGCCTTCGCCGGAAATACCGACGCCGTCGGCACGTCATTGTCGCTGTAGAGCGTATTCCAGAACACGGTCATCGGGTCGAGGTACGTATGGCAAGTCGCGCAGACGCTGCCCGAGACGGAATGCACGGCGTCCGTACCATTCGATGTCGCGGGTATCGGCGGCAACGACACCTGCAGGCTCGTGAATCCCTCGCCGAGCGCCGCGAGCAGCGCCTGATTCGCGGTCACACGGTGCGAATTGCTCGCACTGGTATTCCACACGGCTTGGAACGCGGGGCTCGAGAAGAAGCCGGTGCGCTGCGCCTGCAGACCGAGCGACCCGCCCGCGGGTACGTTGCGAATCGACGGCAGGTCGTAGGCGAGGAGCTCGGTCTCTCCCGCGTTCAGCGGACGGAGCGTCACGAGTCGCCAGTCGGACTGATCCTGCGGCGTGAAATACGGCTGAATCGCGTGCTCGAAGCAGGTGATCGTCGTCCCGTCCGTGTCGCGCGGAACCACGCCGAGGAGCACGTTGTAAAGGTTCGTGTTGCCGGGAAACGTGGAGACCGTGCTCGACCCCTCGCATTTCACGCCGTCCTTCTGCTGCGTGACTTCGGGGAAGGAAACCGTCGTCGGCGCCGCGTAACCCCACACCATGTAGTTGGGACTCGAAGGATTCAGCGTGTCGGCGATGTCCGGCCGCGCTCCCTGGTTGAATTGCCAGTTGAACGTGTGAATGTCGTAGGGCATCTCGACCTGCAGATACAGGCTCATGAGACCCGTGGTCATCATGAACGTGTCCGTCGTCAGGATGTTCGTGAACGGCTGGCCCGTCTCGACGTAGTTGAACGCGGTCCGCGCGATGCCCTCTTGCAGGTTCTGGAACATGAGCGGAAACGCCTGATCGCCGTATTCCGCGTAAGGCAAATCGAAGGCACCGGGCCGCATGCGAAGCTGGAATTCCCAGTCGGCGACGGAGAACTGCGATTGCTGGAAGACGTTCCGGAAGAACTTGAGCATCTTCGGCTCGAACTGGGGACTCGCCATCCAGCCGTCGATGAGCGCGGCGAGCGCCGCCGAATCCGTGGCAGCCGCGACTTCTGCGTCGGTGGGCGCGAGGCCGGTGAGCACGTTCTTGACTTTGCGCACATAACTGTTGGCCTGCACGGCATCGAACGGCGTGGACCCGGCGTCGGGCGGCGGCAGCGCGATCGCACCTCCGTCCGGGAGCGCGACGGCGCCCGTCCCGGACGTGCCGCTCGCGGCGGACGAAGCCCCGCTCGGCCCCGACGCGCCGGACGAGGCACCGCTCCCGCCGGACCCCGAAGCGCTCGATCCCGCCGAAGCCAGCCCGGAAGAACCGGTTTCCCCCGAGTGCCCCGTGCCGCAGGCCACGGCGAGCGCCGCGAGCGAAACCCGCGCCGCGCGCGCGAGAGTCGGCCACGCGACGGTGCCGCGGTAAAAGTTGATCATGGTCCCGGCGCTCCCTCGCCTCGCTCGCGCGGCCTCGGCCGCGTAGGCATGCAGACAAGGGGGCGGCGGTGCGCAAAACTTTTTCGAAAGCTCCACGGGCTTCGCGGCGGTAGCGTGACCCCGTGCTTCGGGGCCGGCTCCTTCTCGCCGTTGCGACCGCCGGTGGAGTCTCCGCGGCGATTCTCGCCTTCGGATGCGGCGCGCTCGAACTCGGTAGCAACATCATCTGGTCGAGCGGCTTCGAGCGCGGCGACTTCGCCGACTGGTCGACTCCGCCGGACGCGGGCGGCGTCTACACGATGACGTCCGACGCGGAGGCCACTGAGGCCGCCGTCCAGATCACGAGCGAGGAGGCCCACGGCGGCCGATTCTCGGCCAAGCTTTCGAGCTACGCGAACTTGCCTGATCCCGGCCCGGTGCAGGGTGGCGCAGGCCTCTTTCGCCAGGACCTGTATCCGGAAGAGGCCTACTACAGCGTCTGGTATTACCTGCCGCAGCCGTACGTGACGACGACGCCTTGGATCATTCTCAAGTTCAAAGGCGTCGTGAACTCCGATGCGGGCATCGTTCCCGGCTATGCGGAGCTTCTCGACTTGAGCCTCGAATCGCTCCCCGGGGGCGGGATGACGCTCGGCCTCTCCGACGCGCGCCACCAGTACGGCAGCTCGCCGCTGCCCGATCCAGTGCCGATCGTGCCCATCGGGCAGTGGTTTCAAATCGAGTCGTTTTATCGCAACACGACGGACCCGAACGGGGAGCTCACGATCTGGCTGAACGGGACGAAGATCTACGACGTCGTGCGGCCGACGGGGCCGAATCCGATGGTGTATTTCTCGCCTTGCAGCCTCGTGTACGATCTCGTGCCTTCCCAGGCAGTCCTTTACGTCGACGACGTGGCGATAAGCTATTCCCGAATCGGGGCGGCGGCGAACATCGGGGTGCCTCGGTGAACGCGCTCCCCGTGCGAGCGCTCGCCGTGTTCGCGGCCTTCGCCGTGTTCGCGCCGGCGTGCACCGATACGTCGGACGGAGGCGACGCGGAAGCGCCGTACGATGGCACCACGGAGTCGCTGCCGAACGGCGCGCTGGAATTCGGTACAGGCGATTTCGCGACGACTGGCACGGCGGGATTCCCCACGGCGAATGCGCCGCAGGCGATCTCGCTGTGGGTACAATATGCGACGGGTTCGGGCTCGCAAGTCTTCCTCTCGCTCCGATCGGATTTCGCGAGCGGGGTGAATCTCGGGATTCACGACGGGCAGATTGCCGCGTGGCCCGTGTACCCGGGGCCGGTCCTCGTGGCGACGTCGACGCTGCCGACTGCGGGCGCATGGCACCACGTCGCCTTCGTCCTCGATCGGACGGACGCAGGCGCACCCTCGGAGACGCTCTACGTCGACGGCGTCGCCGCGGCGACGGCCACGGTTGCGCCCGACAAGCTGACGCCGCTCGCGTCGTGGATCGGGTCGCTCGACGGAACCAGCGACGACTTCGCCGGGGTGATGGACGAAATCCGCATCTGGAACGTCGCGCGAACGAGCGCACAGATTCAGGACGACATGAACGGAACGACGGCCGCCGATGCCCCAGGCCTCGCCGCGTACTTCGATTGCGACTCGATTCACGGCACGCGGGTGCCGGACGTCTCGGGCAACGGAAATGACGCGACGCTCGGCGGAGGCAATCCCGCGCGCATGCCTTCGCTCGTGCCGTCGACGGTCCCCCGCGGTTCCCCCGACGAGTAGCGAAGCGGCAACGCACTGTACGACGTCCGCCTCGGGGGCGAGGTCACCAGGGCTTCAGCGCTCGTAGGCGATGCCGACGCTCGCCCCGAACCAGAGCGAAGGCGTATTCGGCGGATTCGTCTCGGGCGCAAATACGATCGATTGCACGAATGGAAAGAGGGCGCAGGAGACACGCAAATAAGGCGCGAATCCGGCGACCGGGGGAGTCGATGCAATCGCGCCGACCGCTACGCCGGGCGCCCAGCGCGACGCCGATTGCGGCGCGTGCGTGCTTTCGCCCGTGTACTGCTCGTAGGCGAGCGCGAGGGCGGCGTCGGCGGCGAAGGTCGCCCACGCGGTTCCCATGTGGGCGCGAACGCCGGCCTCGAGCGGCACGCGCGACAGCCCCGCGCGGTCGCCCCTCGCGGTGAACGCGACTTTCGGCAGCACCGTGGCCGACGCGGTCGCCGCCCAGCGGCCGGCGCCCAGGCGCACGCGTGCCTCTCCTCCCCAATCGGCTGCGGGAAATGCCCCGAGCACCGCGGGCGCTAACCCGGTGGCGAGCCCCAGCTCGACGCGAAAGACGGGCGGGGTCGTGGCGGGCTTCGCTCTGTTCGGCGCGGCAGCGGACGTCGGCTGCGCAGGGGGCGGCGCAGAAACGGATGGGACAGGAGGCGAAGCCGGCGATGGTGGTTCCGCATCGGGCGCGCGCGACGGCGCAGGCGGCGTCTCTTCGATCGCCGCGGCCGGCGGCAGGAGCGCGAGCACGATGAACTCCGCTACGAAGCGCGCGCGCTTGTCGCATTCGCGCGCCGGATCGACCCCGGTGCGTTCGAGCGGCCCGTGGTCGGTGACCACGCGCACGAGGTAGCGATCGCCGAGGTCGGCGATGGTGACCCGTGGACGTGCCGCGAGAAGAACACCGGCCGCGCTCGGGACGATCGCGGTCGCGCTGCTCCAGACCGCCGCTTCGTCGGGGCAATGCGGGGCTTCCGGCGGGGGCGCGGGTGCATCGGCGGCGGCCGTGCGTGCCGCCGCTTGCGCCGCAAAGACGGCTGTCCCTGCGGCGAAGATGACGATCGCCCTCGCCGGCGTGCACGGCCGTCCCATGGTCCGGAACTCCGCCGGATGATACATTTTTTACGTGGCGGAGGTCGATCGGGCGTTGTCGGTATCTTCCCAGCCTCCCGGTACGCTTGGGCGCAAGCTTTCTCCAGAGGCCCCCCTTAACGAGGGCGTGGAGACGAGCGGTGCGATGACCAGCCCTTTTCGCGCCGAGCTGCGCCCGGCGGCGAAGCTCCCCGCTCTGCACGCGCTCGCGTTCGAAGAAATTTACCGAGCCTACTTCGGCGAAGTCTACCGGTGGACGCGCGCGCTCGGCGGGCCCGACGCCGAGCGCGACGACCTCGTGCAAGACGTGTTTCTCATCGTCCACCGGCGGCTCCCCGAATTCGACGGGAAGAATCTTGCCGGGTGGCTCTATCAAATCACGCGGCACCGCGTTCGCGACTTCCGGCGGCTTCGGTGGTTTCGGCTCTTTCTGTCGAAGTCGCAGGTCGAAGACAACCTCGTGAGCCCCGCGCTGGGGCCCGAAGCAGCCCTCGGCCACAAGGAACGAGCCGCGGTCCTCGCGCGCTGGCTTGCGAAGCTGCCCGAGGCGCAGCGCGCCGCATTCGTGCTTTTCGAGATCGAAGGCTACAGCGGCGAAGAGATCGCGCGGCTGCAAGGCGCGCCGCTCAACACGGTCTGGGCGCGCATCCACAAGGCGCGCGAGAAGCTCACCGCCAGCGCGGCGAGCTTGCGCGCCGCGCGCGCGCCGGTCTTGAAACGCACGGCAAAAACCGGGCAGGGTTCCGCGGGGGAGCAATCGTGAAACGGCTCATCGACCAAGAGTTCGCGGCGGGCTCACCCGAGGATCTTCTCGCGGATCTCGTGCGTGCGACGCCGCCGGCCGAGCCGGCGCCTTTCGATCGCGCGCGGATCCTCGCGCGCATTCACGGAGCGAAGCCGTCGCGCCGTGGCGTCGCGCTGCGTGCCGGGCTTGCCGTGCTCCTTCTGGCGGGCGTCGCCACTGGGGCCGTGGCCGTCGAGCGTGCATGGACGGCGCGACGCGGCCTCCGAGCAGCGAATATCGTCGTTCCGTCGGGGGTCGCGCCCTCGCCGAAACAGCCGCCCGTCACGGTGGTGAAGGACGAAGCCGCGCCGGCCGCCGCCGTGGCGGCCCCCGAGGTTCCACCGGCGGTCGGTGGGGCTGTCACGCCCGCGGTGCCGCGGGCGGAT
>DATHQY010000453.1:0-2774 GCA_035482215.1 Polyangiaceae bacterium
AGCAGATTGCCCACGTTCTTGCCGAGATCGGCGTTGTACCGCTCGATCATCGCGGCCGGATCGAAGTCGCCGTCCTGCCCGAACGAAACCGCCTTGAGCAGCTGGTAACGAAGGACGTCGGCGCCCGCGAGTTCGTCGCCGCCGATGGCGTGACCGAATGCCGTCGCCACGCGCACGGGCTCGACCGCGTTGCGAAGCGACTTGCTCATCTTCTGCCCGCTCACGGTGAGCCACCCGTGCGCGAACACCGTCGTCGGGAGCGGCAGCCCGGCGCTCATCAGCATCGCCGGCCAGTGGACGGCGTGGAAGCGCAGGATGTCTTTGCCGATGACGTGGACGATGCGCGCGTCGGGCTCTCCACCCCAGTACTTCTTGTGATCGTCCGTGTCCTGGAGCGCCGTCCAGTAATTGGTGAGCGCGTCGAACCAGACGTACATCACGTGCTTCGGATCGCCCGGAACGGGAATTCCCCACGAGAACGTCGTGCGCGAAATGGAGAGATCGCGCAGGCCGCCCTCGACGAAGCTCACGACTTCGTTCAGCCGAGTCCGCGGAAGAACGAACTCGGGATTCTTTTCGTAGTGCTCGAGGAGTTTCCGCTGGTACTTCTCGAGGCGGAAGAAATACGACGGCTCTTTGACCCGCTCGACGGGCGTCTTGTGAATCGCGCAGAGATTGCCGGGCTGGTCGAGCTCCTTTTCCGTCTTGAGCTCTTCGCACCCGACGCAATACCAGCCTTCGTAGCTGCCCAGATAGATGTCATCGGGGTTCCTTCGGCGGATCTCTTCCCAGATCCATTGCGCACCGCGCTGGTGTCGCGGCTCGGTCGTGCGAATGAAGTCGTCCGCCTCGATTCGAAACTTCGGCCACGTCGCGCGGAACCGATCGCTCATGTCGCGGACGAAATCGCCGGGCGCGACGCCTCGCTTCTTCGCTTCGCGTTCGAGCTTCAGGCCGTGCTCGTCGGTGCCGGTCAACATGCGCGCCTTTCGGCCGCGCGACAGGCCGTATCGCCGCAGCGCATCGACCGCAATCGTCGTGTAAGCCGTCCCGAGATGCGGGACGTCGTTCACATAGTAGATCGGCGTGGTGACGTAAAAGCGGCTCATCGTGTGCCGCAAGGCGCTTAGCACACCATCCGGCCGCCGTGACCGGCGGTGCGCCCGCGCACGCGCGCACCGGCGCGCCCGTCGGTCAGTCGCTCAGGCCGTCCGGCTTGCGGGATGCGGCAACGGGCGCTCGGCGCGGCTCGGTCGCGGCGCACCATCGACCGCGCGGCGCAAAGGCAGCATGAACGGCCTGTCGATCGCGTGCCGGTACTCGTGAGGCGGCGGCTTCTCGGGCGGCGCTTGCAAGAGGCGCAGGTCGCGCGAGAGCGATCGGCGCACGAGAGGCCTGAGCCCAGCCGCGCAAACGGCCGCCGCAGGCTCCTCGTTCATCGTGCCTTCGCTCGCGACGGGCGCGACGAAGACCACCTCGAGGTCGGCCTGACGAATCCAGGTCGCCTGGTAGAACGCTGCGGTCTGCGGCAGCGCCTCCTGGAAAACGGAGGCGCGCCATTCGAGCGGCGCCAGGAGATCGATCCGTCGGGGTCCGACGCAAAGCTCGCCCGTGCCTACGGTCACCGCCTCGCCGTTCGAGTCCGACAGGAAGATTTGCTCGAGCGCTTGCGGCGCGCGATCGACAATCGCGCGCAGGAGCTTCTCCGCGTCGCCCGCCGTCAGGGCGGCGCCCGACGGCGCACGCAGGTCATCGTCGCTCACGGTGACGGCGTGGGCGATGAGCGTCGGAGCCAATGCGGCATCCTCGGCATCGCGGACCTGCGCCGCGAGGTACCGTGCGGCGCTCGCGCTCGTCAGCGCGATCCGAAAGAGCGCGCGATCCGGGCTCGAAAAAATCGTGACGCCGAAAGGCTCGTCGAACGATGCGAGCGTCGTCGTTCGCTCGGCGTCGTGCCGATGGATGCCCGCGCGATCGACGAGCAGTAAACCGGGCCGCGCCGCATCGAGCCAGTCGAACCGCTCGATGCAGCACCGGAGGAGCAACGCGAGCGCGGAGAAGAAGACCGCCACGGCGCCGAGCAGGCGAAAAAACAACGTCTCCTGGGCGACGATCGCCGCGCAGCTGAGGGGAACCATCGCGATGGAAACCGCCCAGGTGAAAACACGAGACCAGGACACACTCCGCGACGTGCCAAGCGGGAGCCGAAGGGACGAAGAAGGAGGGTGAGGCCTCGGCATCATTTCCAGTGTAGGGCAAGCAAACGCACGGCGTCATTCCCGGCGTCGCGCTCCGGCGCGATCGCGTCCGACGCGAAGCAACTCCAGTGTAAAACGACGGGCACGCCTGGACTTGTCCGGCCGGGCCGGCGGCAGAGCCGCTCGCACCGTGCTAGTGCGTGCTACATCAGCCGCGTGCCCGACGAGCGAAGCCTTTCGTTCGATTTCACGGCGAAAGCGCCGGCTGCGGCCCCGACGCCGGCCCCTGCGCCGGCCCCTCCCCCTGCGCCGTCCGTTCCGGCCAAAGGGGAGCCGCGCCCTCTCACCGTCGGCGAGCTCGATCGGGCCATCCGCGGCTCCATCGAAGACGCGTTCGCGACGTCCGTATGGGTCGAAGGCGAGGTGGCAGACGCACGCCCGGCCCCGAGCGGGCATCTCTATTTTTGCCTGAAGGACGAGCGCGAAGAAGCCGCGGTCGACGTCGTCGTCTACCGGTCGAACGTCACGCCGCGCATGCGCCAGCTCTGCGCCGACGGCGCCCGGATTCGTGTGCGC
>DATHQY010000454.1:0-2504 GCA_035482215.1 Polyangiaceae bacterium
AGGGCGCGCGCGTACGCGAGAATCCCCTGATCCGGATCGTCCAGATGGTAGGCGCAAAGCCGCCCGATCTCGGCGAAGATGCGCGCCCGATCCTGCCCCGGGGCCGCGGACTCGCTGCGCGCGATGAGCGATTCGACGACGTCGCCGTATTTGCCGAGCGCCTTGCGCACGGCTTCGAGTTCGATGTGCGACGTCGGGTCTTCGGCGTCGAGATCCAGCACCGCCTGGTACGCCGCCTCCGCGCGCTCCTTCTCCCCGGCCGACGCGTCGAAGATTCGCGCAGCCTGCCGGAGGAGATTCTTCCGTACGACGACGGTTTCTTCGCCGTCGCCCGCCACACCGCGCGCGGCGATCTCGAAGCCCTCGGCGACAGCCGCAGGATCGGCGCCCTGATCGACGGCATCTTCGAGCGCAGCGGCCGCCTCGGGATCGTCCGGCGCCGCGATGAGCGAGTCGACCAGGACCGTCAAGTCGTCCTCGGAGAACGACATCGCGGGCGCGCGAATCGATGCCGGGCCGCGCCCGACCGCCTCGATCATGTCGAGGAGCACGGACGCGTCGCGGGGGCGCTTCGCCGGGTCCTTCGCGAGGAGCGACAGCACCATCGCGTCGACGTCGCGCGCAACGAGGCCGCGCGGACCGCGCACGCTCGGCGGCTCGGGAATCTCGTTCAAATGGGCGAAAGCCGCGTCCGTCGCCGAGTCGAAACCGAAGACCGGGCTGCCCGAAAGGAGCTCGTACATCATCGCGCCGAACGCGTAGACGTCGCTTGCCGCATCGGCACGCTGGCCGCGCACTTGCTCGGGCGCGATTGTCTTGGGCGATCCGAACACCGCGAGGACGCCCGAATGCCCGTTGGCGACCGCCGCGCCTTGCCGTAGCCGGTCCGTGCCGAAGTCGATGAGGGTCACCTGCGGCGGCGACTCGCGGCCCACTAGCACGTTCTCGAGCTTCAGATCGCCGTGGGCGATGCGCGCGCGGTGCATCGCGGCGAGAGGCTCGAGGATCCCGCGCAGGATGGGGCGGAGCTCGCCAATCGGCACGGGCCCCGTCCGCCCGAAACGCACGCTGAGAGGCTGCGCGTCTTCGTGGTCGTACCGGATCCAGAACGAGCCGCCGCTCTCACCCGCCTCGAGCCCCATGGGCAGCCCGATCTGGTCGAGCGCCGCGACCATTCGATTGGCCGTCAGGAAGCGCTGCACCGCACGGCGGTCGCGGCACGCTTCGCGCTTCAATACTTTGAGAACGCCTTCGACCCCCTCGTGATCGACGAGGTAGACGATGCCGAGCGGCCCTTCGCCGATTTTTCGCGTTACGGTGAACGGCCCGATTGCCTGTCCAACCGGCACCTCGTCGCGGCCCGAGAGGCTCGCGGCGTCGCGTACGCGTGGATCGACCGCAAGGCGGGAAGCGAGGAGGACGTCGATCAGAGCGTCGAAGCGGTCATCCTCGAGGCACCGCTCGGTGAGCGCCTTGGCGAACGTGGCCTTCGCCGAAGAGCCGCCGACTTCTTCGGGATCGAGGCTCAGCAGGCGCTGGCTCATCGAGGTCATCTCGTCGAGCGAGAAAATGCGCTCGAGCTCCGCGCGGACAATGTCGATCGTGGGATTCATGGGGCGCCGGGGAGTTTATATCGGGTTCCGGCGCCCTCCGCGATGACAACGACGGCACGAGCGGCCCCCCGTGCCCGGCAGGGCCAACGGTTGGCGGCGGAAAGGACCGGCGGTCAGAAGATGTACCCGCCGAGGCCCAGCCATGCCTGAAACGCGTCGTAATTGCCGCTCGCATCGGCATTCGAGGTGCTCGACGTCGAGTTCTGGGTCGAGGTGGTCGACGCGCTGGCGGAGAGCACGTGATCGTATCCAAGACCGGCGAGAAGGTTGAACGATCGGGTCAGTCGCAGGGCGGCCGCGACCTCGACGGACGCCGTGACGAAGAAGAGCGACGCGGACGAATCCGTCGCGCTGCACGACGTTCCTATCACGGTGCCTTGCGCGGTCGCGGTACCGTTGCAGATCGAACCCGGCTCGTCGAGCGACGCGCCCGACAACGTGACGCCGACACGCGGCGTCAGGTCGAAGAGCGGCGAAAGATGGAACATGTACCCGACGCGTGGCGTCAGGAGCCACGCGTTTCCGTTCGCGGAGCCGCTCGCGCCTCCGCCGCTCGGCGACGCGGAGAGCGAGAGGCCCCCGAAACCGATCGCGGCTCCCAGGGTCAAACCGTTCGGAAGAATGACGTCCGCCCCGATGCGAGGAACGGCCAGAGGGCTGACCGCCAGACCGCCCACGCCGTACGTCGTGAGGCCGACACTGGCTCCTGCGGCCGTGGGACTGGCTTGCATGATGGCGACCCCCCCAAGCCGCTCGGCCGACAGCGAAAGTGTCATCGGCGAGTCACCCGCCCGCGCGAACGGCGCGAGACCGAGAACGAAGCATGTGGCGAAAAAAAAGACGCCCGAACTAGGCAAAAGAGATGCGATGCCGGATCGTGAAGATCGTTTG
>DATHQY010000455.1:0-5506 GCA_035482215.1 Polyangiaceae bacterium
TGGGCGCGCGCGCGCGTCGGCGCGAGACCGCGCGCAACGAGGGCATGATCGAGCCGCGCCTTGGGCATCGGGCCCAACGATACGCGATCGCCCCGCAGTTCACGGCGAGAACGAGACGGCGGCGACGTTCGGGTGGAGCGCGTGCGCAAGAACGGCGAGGCCCTCGGCGACGCGCGGCCCCGGTCGTAGGATCCGCGGGTCGCTGACGGGAATGACGTGGCCCGTACGCACCGCCCGGAGCTCGGCCCAACCTGGCGTAGACGGCTGCACGCGGCCCTCTCCGCCTGCGCCCTCCAGGATCACGTCCGGGTCGAGATCCAGCATGCGCTCGAATTCCACGGTCTGCCACGGAGCTCCTTCTTTCAGGACGTTCGTCGCGCGCGCACGCCCCAGAAGGTCGTCCATGAAGCTCCCGGGGCCTGCTGCCACGATCGGCGAGAGGCCCGCGACCATGAGAACGCGCGGCGCCGGCTCGGCGGCGACCGAGGCTTCGACCTTGCGAGCCTGAGCCTCCAGCGCTTGCGCGAGGCGCGTGGCTTGCGACGCGTGCCCCGTGCGCTCGCCCAGGCCGGTGATCATCGCCTGGATCGTCGCCATGGCACCGATCGCGGGAAACCAAGTGGCGACGCCGCGCCGCGCGAGCTTGTCTGCAAGAGCCACAGAGCCCGGGCCCGGCGCGCCGACCACGAGGTCCGGTCCGAGCCCGACGATCGCTTCGAAGTCCGCGTCGACGAAGCCCCCCACCACCGGAAGCGCAAGCGCCTCGGGCGGATAGTCGCAATAGCGTGACCGGCCGACGGCCTGGGAACCCGCGCCGATCGCAAAGAGGGCCTCGGTGGTGGCCGGCGAGAGGGACACGACGCGGGACGCCATGCGGTTCTGCGCACCGCCGGGGGGAGTGCGCGAGCAGGCAGAGCCCCAGAAGAGAGCACCCGCGAGACCGGCGGCCGCGACCAGCGCGACGAACGCTCGCCGCGTCCCGTTCACCCGATGAGCCCGTACTTGTGGAGCTTCTCGATGAGCGCCGGGCGCGACACGCCGAGCCGCCGCGCCGTCTCGCTCTGGTTGTGGCCCGCGAGCTCGAACGACTCGGCGATGAGGGCGCGCTCGAACGCTTCGACGCGCGCGCGGAGCGGATGCCCCGGGCCGGGATCGCCGGCGGCCGTGAGGGGCGCCGATGCGGCCGGGCCCTCGGACAGCGAGAGCCAGAGCGCCAGCGTGATGCGCTCGTCCGGCGCGAGCGCGAGGAGCCGCGCGACGGCGTTTTCCAGCTCTCGCACGTTGCCCGGCCATTGGTTCGCGCGAAGTGCCTCGACGAGTGCCGGCTCCACTTCCACCCCGCCCATCCCGTAGCGATCGGCGTAGCGACGCACGAACGTGCGGACGAGCGGCTCCACGTCCTCCGGGCGTTCGCGCAGCGGCGGCACGCGAATCGGGACGACGTTCAGCCGGTAGTAGAGATCCTCTCGAAAGCGTCCGGCCTTCACCTCCGCGGCGAGGTCACGGTTTCTCGCCACGATGAGGCGGACGTCGACCACTTCGGGCCGGCCGCCGACTTGCTGCACCTCGCCCGACTGCGACGCGCGCAGGACCTTCGCCTGAATCGCGAGCGAGAGCTCTCCGATCTCGTCGATGAAGAGCGTGCCCTTGTGGGCTTGCTGGAAGTACCCCTGACGCGCCGCCTGCGCGCCGGTGAAAGCGCCCTTCGTGTGCCCGAAGAGCTCGGCCTCGGCGAGCTCTCCGGGGATGGCCGCGGCGTTGAACCGGATGAGCGCTTTGTCCGCGCGGCGGGAATGTGCGTGGATCACGCTCGCCAGCACGTCCTTACCGGCGCCGCTCTCTCCTGACAGCAGCACCGTCACGTCCTTCGGAGCCACGCGCGCGATGACGTCCATCACGCGCTTCATCGCCGCGCTCTCGGACACGATGGTACGGCCGAGCGCCGCTTCCGTCCGGAGGCGGGCGTTCTGGAGGCGCAGGTCGCGCCATTCCGTCGCGCGCCGCACCGCGAGGACGAGCTCGTCGGGGTCGAACGGCTTGGGCAAGTAGTCGAACGCGCCAGACTTGATGGCAAGCACCGCCACGCGCTCGGACCCGTGCGCCGTCAGCATCAGCACGGGCACGCTCGGGTCGCTCGCGCGCATGCGTTCGAGAACGCCCATCCCGTCCATGCCTGGCATCGCGAGATCGGTCAGCACGACGTCCGCGCCGCGCGCGTCGAACGCCGCGAGACCGCTCGCTCCCCCGTCGCACGCTTCGATTACGAACCCCGCGTCGCTCAAGACCGCTTCCAGCGTGAAGCGAAGCCCCGCGTCGTCGTCGATCACGATGACGCGGCTCATGACGTGAGCGCGCGCCCGTGGGCCCCGAGATCCGGCGTGGATTCAGCCGGCGCGCCGTCCGGCTTCGGCCCGCGGATCGGATACGGAAGCTTGGCGCATTCGTTCGCCCGCGCGGGGAGGCGCACGGTCACGCTCGTCCCCTTGCCGGAGACGCTCTTGTATTCGATCTGCCCGCCATGCTGGTCGATGACGCCGCGCGCGACGGCGACGCCGAGGCCCGTCCCGCCCTCCTTCGTCGTGAAGTACGGCTTGCGAATGCGCTCGATCACTTCCGGCGTCATCCCGGCGCCGTCGTCCTGCACCACGATGCGCGCCCCACCGCAAGAGCTCTGTGCGACTTTGATCGCCACGGTTGCTCCACGCGGGGAGGCCTGGATCGCGTTCAGCACCAGGTTGAGCAGGGCCTGGCGGAGCTTGCGTGCGTCCGCGTCGACGCTCACGGCCACGTCGCCGCTGACCGAAAGCGACACGCCCGCATCCTGCGCGCGCGTCTCGAGCAGGACGCACAGCTCGCGAGCCACTTCGTGGAGCTGCGTCGGCGCGGGATTCAGGTCCTCGAGCCCGCGCGAAAAGGAGAGGAATCCTTCGACGACGGACTGCAGGCGGTCCGCCTCGGCCGCGACGATGGCGAGCCGTTCGGCGGTCTTCGCGTCGGTCGCATTCCGGGCCATGTGCGTCGAAAGGCCCTTGATCGCGGCGAGGGGGTTCTTCACCTCGTGAGCGAGACGCGCAGCCATGCCCTCGAGCGCACGACCGCGATCTTCGTTTTCGCTGCACAGCTCTTCGCGACGCTCGGCGAGCTCGAAAGCCGCCCGCTCGTAGCCGTAAGTCATCGCGCAGCCCATGCGATAGACCCCGACCATGGTGAAGAACGAGGCGACGAGCGTGATGCTCACGTATTCGGGGCTTGGCCAGATCCCGACGGGCGCGAGAGGCCCGGAAAGCTGCCCGATCGACAGCTGCGACGTCAGGGCGAGGGCCACGTAGCCGCCCAAGAAGATCATGAACACGACCGATCGCAGCCAATGCGGCTCGCGAAGGGTGATGGCGGCGGCGGTCATCATCAGCGCGCCGCTCACGAGGAGCGGGCTCGCGAGGCCCCCCGTCGTCGACAAGAGAACGAAGTACGTGCAGAGGCCCGCGATGAACGATGACACTTTGAGTGCGACGTGGTCGTAGAAGATTCGCGCCACGAAGAGAGTGCCGATGATGACGAGGCTGATCGCCTGGATGATCGCGCGCGGCGCGCTCTCTCCGCGAATGGCGAGGAGCGCGAACACGAAGACGTAAAACGGCAAGAGCCACGTGAGGCGCCAGCGCGCCGCCGAGCGGCCCATCTCGTCGAAGATCCGCTGGCGGAGTGCGCGAAAGCGCCTGCCTTCGGGCGAGTCGAGACCGGGTATCGGCCTGGGGCAGATCTCCATAGTCCCTAGACTTCAGCAAATCTCGTGCGAGGGGGCTAGCCCCGCGGAACGCGGAATTTGTCGGGGATCGCGATGTCCGCTTTCCGACATATGCCATCGGTCACGGCGCAAACTCGACCGTCGGAGCGTCGCGAAGGACGCCTGCAGACTGCGCGCGCGTATAGAGTTCCTGCACGGCGCGGCGCACGTCCGCTGGCGCGTCGAGCGTATCGGCATTCGCGTACATCGCCAGATACCGGTCGAGCAACGCGGGTTCGAGCGCCAGATCGGCACGGCCGTCCGCGGCCAAGAGCGCGCGCATCACCTCCTCGCGGTGCTCGAGCGACCAGGCGATCGACGCGCGGATGAGGCGGGAAATCTGCGCGACGCGCGCGGGCCCAAGGCCGCGGCGGATGGCGTTGCCGCCGAGGGGAAGAGGGAGACCGTCCGTGAGATCCGCCCAGAGGACGCCGACATCCGCCACGCAAGACATGCCTTCGCGGGCGAACGTGAGGCGCCCTTCGTGGATGAGCAGCGCCGCGTCGATCGCGCCTTCGCGCAGAATCTCGAACGCACGCGCGTAGGGCGCAATCGGTACGACGACGGGTTCGAAGGAGGGCAGGAGCAGACGCAGCACGGTGTACGCGGTCGTTCGCAGGCCGGGCACGCCGATGCGCTTGCCCTCGAGCGACGCGAGGGTGCGCGGCTCGCGCGCCACGACCACCGGGCCATAGCCGCGACCCACCGACATTCCGTGGGGGAGCAGGAGATAGTCTTTCGCGATCGACGGCCAGCGCGCGATCGAAACGGCGACGACGTCGATGTCCGCAGAGGCAGCGCGGGCGTTGAGCGACTCCGTATCGGCACGTTCGGCGCGAAAGACGAACCCCTCCGCGTCGACCTTTCCCGCGAGGAGCGGCCAGAACATGAAGATGTCGTCGCTGTCCGGCGAGAATGCGAGTCGGACGGGATCGGCGTCGGGGCGCGTCATGCGCGGAACGTAGCGCGGCTTGCTGTAGGGTGTCCGCACTCGCATGGTGCGCGCGGCAGCGACGGGACGGAGGCCCATCGGCGACGACGCGCGGCGCGCGGCGGCTCTCGCGCTCGTCGCGCTGTCGATCGGCGTGTCCATCGGCGCCGCGCGATGCGGGCTCAATCGGGCGGAGTGGGCACGATGCGGCGCGGGATTCGTCGCCTCCGGCCCGCGGTGCGTGGTACCGAGCGGGCGCGCGGCGTGCCCTCCCCCGCTGGTCACGAAGGACACCGCCGGCGGCGCCGTCCGCTTTTGCGATGCGCCGGACGAGCACGTTCTCGTTCCCGCCGCTTCGTTTTCGCTGGGTCCCTCCGATTGGGAGGCCGAGGGACGGGTGTCTGCGCGCGTCGTGCAGACCGCAGCGTTTCGCATCGACGCCTTCGAAGCCACGCGCGCAGCCTTCGACGGCGCGACCGACGGCGACGCCCCGCGCGCCGCGAGCGGCATGACGCGCGAGGACGCGGCGCGGTTCTGTGCGCGTCGGGGAGGTTGGCTTCCGCGCGAGGACGAGTGGATCGCCGCCGCCGCGTCCGCCAGAAACCCCGCCCGGCGCTATCCGTGGGGCGACACGGGCGCGGTATGCCGGCGCGCCGCTTGGGGACTTGCGACCGGCCCGTGCGCGGTCGCCACCCATGACGCATCGCTCGGAACCGACACGGTCGGCGCACACCCGGACGGCGATACGCCGCTCCATCTGCACGATCTCGCGGGCAATGTCGCCGAGTGGG
>DATHQY010000456.1:0-13089 GCA_035482215.1 Polyangiaceae bacterium
CGCGTCGAGGCCAACGTCCTTTTCGCCCTTCGCGACGCGCTCATCCACGTCGTGCGGAACGCCGTCGCCCACGGGATCGAATCGCCGGCCGAGCGAACCCGGCTGCGAAAGCCGGCCCAAGGAAAAGTGGAGCTTCGCGTCGAGCGGCGCGGGCAACGAATCGCGTTCGTGTGCACGGACGACGGGAAGGGCATCGACGTCGATACTGTGATCCGCGCGGCCGGTTCGCGCGGTGCCCCCAGGCCGGGCGGGTCGAGCCCGATCGCGCGGGCGCAGGCGCTCCGCCTCATCCTCGAGAGCGGAGTGTCGACCGCGGAGAGCGTGACCGGCGTTTCGGGCCGCGGCGTCGGGCTGGACGTCCTCCGGAAGACCGCGCTCGATCTCAGCGGCGAGATCACGCTCGAGAGCGAGCCCGGTCGGGGAACGACGATCGACGTGTGCGTGCCGTTGGCCGTCTCTTCCATCGTCACGCTCGTCTTCGAAGTGGCCGGCTTCAGGCTGGCGCTCCCGCTCGACGCGGTGGAGCGCACGATGAACATCGGCCCGGAGAGCGTCGTGCGCTCCGCGCAGCAGGAAGCCGTGATCGTCGCCGACACGCGCATCGTGCTGTTTCGCGCTGCGGCGCTCGCCGCGGCGCTCGGCCTGTCCGTGACGGGGCATGAGCGCGAGCGCCGGGCCCGGTCCGCCGTCGTCGTCGTCCAGGCCGGCCCGCGCAGCGCCGCGATCGAGATCGACCGCCTCGTCGGCACGTCGATGGCCGTGGTCCGCCCGCTACCGCCGTTGTCCGGCCCTTCGCCGCTCGTGAGCGGAGCGTCGCTGGACGCGGACGGCCAGCCGAAGCTCATTCTCGATGCACGCGGCCTCGTCGATGCGGCCCACCGCACGCGGACCGCTTCCCGCGGAGCCGAAGCCGCGGCCCCTCGCGCGCCGATCCTCGTCGTCGACGACTCGTTGACGACGCGCATGCTCGAGCAAAGCATCCTCGAATCGGCCGGATACACCGTGGAGCTCGCAACGTCGGCCGAGCAGGCGGAGGCCAAGGCGCGCGAATCCGCGTACAGCTTGTTTCTGGTCGACGTCGAGATGCCCGGAATGGACGGATTCGAATTCGTGTCGCGGACGCGCGCGGATCCACAGACGCGCGCGATTCCCGCGATCCTCGTCACGTCGCGCGACGCTCCGGAGGATCGGAGGCGCGGTGCGGAGGCGGGGGCGAGCGGATACGTCGTGAAAGGCGAGTTCGATCAAGGCCTCCTCCTCGGCACCATCCGCCAGCTCATTGGATGAACCATGGGCAACGTGGCCAAGATTCGCGTGCTCGTCGTCGAAGACTCGCTCACCATCCGGCGGAGGCTCGCCGAGATTCTGGAGAATGACCCCGAGCTCGAGCTCGTGGGGGAGGCCGCGGACGGCAAGCGTGCCATCGAGCTGTGCGGGGAGCTCCGGCCCGACGTGGTCACGCTCGACATGATGCTTCCCGTGCTGAGCGGGGTCGCCGCCACCGAGTACATCATGGCGTACTACCCGACGCCGATTCTGATCGTGTCTGCGTCGGCCAATCGGGGCGAGGTCTTCAAGACGTACGACGCCCTGGCTGCCGGGGCCGTCGACGTCCTCGAGAAGCCGACGGGCGACGAGCCCGACGGCGAATGGGAGCGGCGGTTTTGCGCGGCGCTGAAGCTCGTGTCCCGCATCAAAGTGATCACCCACCTCCGAGGCCGGCTCTCGGCCATGGGCCGGGGGCCGGGGGGCCTTTCTCTGCCGGGCCAGCCGGCGTCGGTGCCGGCGCCGCCGCGCGCGAAGAAACTCGTCGCCCTCGGCGCGTCGACGGGAGGGCCGGCTGCCCTCGTCGACGTACTCCGCGGCATGCCGGTGCACCCTCAGGTGCCGGTCATCATCGTGCTCCACATCGACGAGCCGTTCGGCGCCGCCTTCGCGGGCTGGCTGGATACACAGACCCAGCACCGCGTGTCCTATGCAGGCGATGGGGACTCCGTCGCGTCGTACGCGGGGCGCGTTGCGCTGGCCCCGCCCGGCCGCCACTTGATCGTCCACGGGCAGCGGTTCCATCTCGCGATGGACGCGCCGCGGCACTCCTGCAGACCGTCGATCGACGTCCTCTTCGAAAGCCTGGCGCGCGAAAGCGGATCCGCTACCGCCGCCTGCCTGCTGACCGGGATGGGGCGCGACGGCGCGTCCGGGCTTCTCGAGATCCGTCGCGCGGGGGGCACGACGATCGCCCAAGACGAGTCCACGTCGGTCGTCTACGGCATGCCGCGCGAGGCCATGCTCCTCGGCGCGGCGAGCCAGGTGCTGCCCTTGAGTCTCATCGGACCAGCGCTGGCCTCTGCCCTCGTACCGAAAGAAGGCCCCCCCCGATGACGACCCCCGTTCTCATCGTGGACGACAGTCTGACCGTGCGAATGGACCTCGCCGAGGCGTTCGAGAGCGCCGGGTTCCGGCCGTTGCTCTGCGCGACCGCGGGCGAGGCGCGCGAGGCGCTCGCGCGCGAGAAGGCGGCGATCGTCGTGCTGGACGTCCTCCTGCCCGACGCGGACGGGGTCGAGCTCCTGAAAGAAATCCGCGCGACGCTCTCGAAGGACACCCCCGTCCTCATGCTATCCTCGGAGGCCGAGGTCAAAGACCGTATCCGCGCGCTCCAGACCGGAGCGGACGACTACGTCGGCAAGCCTTACGACATCGGGTACGTCGTCGCGCGTGCGCGGGAGCTCTTGCGAAAGACGCACGCGCTGCCCGCCGAGCACACGACGATTTTGATCATCGACGACAGCCCGACGTTTCGCAGCGCGCTGCGCCAGGCACTGGAGGAGGCGGGCTACGGAGTTCTCGACGCCGCGACGGGCGAGGAAGGATTGCACGTCGCGGCTGCCAGCCGGCCCGCCGCGGTCGTGGTCGACGGCGTCCTGCCGGGGCTCGACGGCGCGGCCGTCATTCGCCGGATCCGCCTCGACGCGGCTCTCCGCGATACGCCGTGCATCGTGCTGACCGGCTCGGAGGACCACGGGGCGGAGCTCCGCGCGCTCGACGCGGGCGCCGACGCCTTCGTTCGAAAAGAAGCGGACCTCGACGTCATGCTGGCGCGGCTCGCGGCCGTTCTCCGCGCCCGGACCGCGAGCGGCGTGGAAGCGGAGAGCCTCTTCGGTCCGAAGCGCATCCTCGCCGTCGACGACAGCGCCACGTACCTCGACGAGGTCGGGACGATGCTGCGCGGAGAGGGTTACGACGTGGTCCTCGCGCGCTCGGGCGAAGAGGCCCTCGAGATGCTCGCCGCGCAATCGGTGGACTGCATTCTCCTCGACCTCCTGATGCCGGGCATGGGCGGCAAGGAGGCGTGCCGCCGCATCAAAGAGTCCGCCGCGGTGCGCGACATCCCGCTCATCCTGCTGACGTCCCTCGAGGATCGCCAATCGATGATCGAAGGGCTGAGCCTCGGCGCGGACGATTACATCTCGAAGTCGAGCGACTTCGAAGTCCTGCGCGTCCGCGTGCGCGCGCAAATGCGGCGCAAACAATTCGAAGACGAGCATCGCCGGATCCGTGAAGAGCTCTTGCGCAGCGAGATCCTCGCGGCCACGGAACGCGCGGCGCGCGAGCTCGCCGAGACCCGTGCAACGCTCGTCGGCGAGCTCGAACGCAAGAACAAGGAGCTCGAAGCCTTCAGCTACTCGGTCTCGCACGACCTACGCGCGCCGCTCCGCAGCATCGACGGGTTCAGCAAGGCGCTCCTCGAGGACTATGGAGAATCCCTCGACGAGCAAGCGCACCACTACCTGGACCGCGTGCGCGCCAACGCGCAGCGCATGGCGGAGCTCATCGACGACCTCCTCAAGTTGTCGCGGGTCACCCGCGCGGAGATCCATCGCGAACGGCTCGATCTCTCGCGCCTCGCGCAGAGCGTGGCGGAAGAAATCGCTCGCTCGCATCCGTCGCGCGAGGTGCAGTTCGTCGTCGCGGAGGGCCTCTACGCCAGCGCCGACGAACGGCTCATGCGCGTCGTCTTCGAGAACCTGCTCGGCAACGCGTGGAAGTTCACGGCCAAAACCCCCACCGCCCGAATCGAGTTCGGCGCCGAAACCGAAGGCAAACTCGTCGAGTTCTTCGTCCGTGACAACGGCGCGGGCTTCGACATGAAGCTCTCGGACAAGCTCTTCGTCCCGTTCCAGCGCCTCCACCACGCCACCGACTTCCCTGGCACGGGCGTAGGTCTCGCGACGGTGCACCGCATCGTCGATCGGCACGGCGGCCGCGTGACCGCGCAGGGCACCGTCGGCGAAGGCGCCACGATCTGGTTCACCTTGCCGTCGAAGTGAGCGCGCGCGGGGACGCGCCCCCCTCGCACCCCGGCGCGCGTGCTCGCCTCGCCGTGCGCGGCGCTTACTTGGGCGCCTTCTTCGCGGTCTTCTTGGCCGCCTTCTTGGCGGTCTTCTTCGCTGCTTTCTTCGCGATGACTTTCGCCTTCGTCCAGACGCCGAGAGAAGCGCCGGTCGGATCCACGAAGACTCCGATGATGCCGTTCGAGCCGATGTCCATCGCCGGCAACACGATCTTCGCGCCGGCCTTCTCGGCCTTCGCGAGCGTCCGCTTCACGCTGTCCACCTCGACATACGGAAGCCACGTCACGGGGGCCTCGGGCATCGGCTTCGCCTGCATGCCTCCACCGGCCCCTTTGCCCGGGGCGATCATCGTGTAGACCGCCCCTTGATCCATGGGCATGTCGGTCAGCTTCCAGTCGAAGAGCTTCTTGTAGAACTTCTTCGCGGCAGCAAGGTCACTCGTCGTCAGCTCGATGTGGGCGAACGGGTTGGGCATGGACGATCTCCTTCGGCGATGCGTTTGAAGATGAGGTGCGCGACGATACCAGAGGCCGCCGCGCGGCGATGGCAGAAGACGCGAGCCCGCGCGGGACGAGGACCCGCCCGAGCAAGACGAACAGAGCCTCGACGAGGAGCGCGAGCAGGGCCGCAGGAATCGCGCCTTCGAGAATGAGCGTGTCGTCGTTGAGATTCAGGCCGGTGCTGATGGGCGCCCCGAAGCCGCCCGCCCCGATGAACGCCGCGAGCGTCGCCGTGCCGACACTGATGATGGCGCTCGTCCGGATGCCCGCGAGGATGGTCGGCGAAGCGAGCGGCAGCTCGACGCGAAAGAGGCGCGCACCCGCGCCGAGCCCGAGCGCCGCCGCCGATTCGCGGAGGAGAGGCGGGATCGTCTCGAGGCCGGCGACGGTGTTGCGAGCGATCGGCAGCAGCGAATAGAGGAAGAGCGCGGCGAGCGCGGGGAGGCGCCCCGTTCCGAGGAGAGGGATGAAGAAGCAGAGGAGCGCCAAGGACGGGACCGTCTGCACGACGCTCGTCGCGCCGAGAAGGACCGCGCCGAGCCTGCGAGCGCGCCGGGCGAAGATGCCGAGCGGAACGCCGAACACGATCGCGCACGCGAGCGACACCGCGACGAGGCTCACGTGGCGAGGCCCCTCGGCGACGACGGTCGACGCGATGCCCGCGAGAAGCCCCTGTCGATGAACGGAAGACCCGCGCGAAGACGCCGCGAGCCCCGAGGACGGGCCGTCCCCCGGTGCGAGGAGCGGCGCGATTCGCGCGCGGACGAAGTCTTCGCCGATCGAAGCGAATGTCTCCCGGTTCACCTCCGCCCGCGCGTTGAGGGCGACCATCGTGCTCGCGTCGATCGAGCCCTCGAGCGCGAAGAGCGCTTGCATCGCCAGAGGGGATCGCCGCGCGCTCTCCTTACGGTAAAGGAAGACCGCCTTGTACGACGGGAAGAATCCGAGGTCGTCGCGCAACACGCGCAGCCCGTAACGGCCGACGGCCGCGTCGGTGGAGTAGACGTCGGTCGCGTCGATGACTCCGTGGGTGAGCGCCTCGTAGGCGAGGCCGTGATCGATCTGCGTCGCGTGCGCGGTGGAGATGCCGTAGCGCGCGGCGAGACCGGGGAATCCGTCGGATCGACCGAGGAACTCGGGGCTGAATCCGAGGCGCAAATCGGGTGTCCGCGCGAGATCGGACAACGTCTCGACGTGACGGGCGGCGGCGAGCTTCGTTTCGACGGCGATCCCGTACGCGTCGTCGAAGCCGAGAGGGGCCGTGACGCCGATGCCGCGCGCGGCGAGCGCCAGCCGCAGACTCGGGACATCGTCCTGCCCGGGTGCGTGCAGGATGGCCTCGGCGAGGGTCCCGGTGTACTCGGGATAGGCGTCGATCGAGCCCTGCTCCAGGGCCCGGAAGGCGACGGCCGTCCCCCCGAGGCCCTGCTCGTGCACGGCCGACGCGCCCGCGGTCTTCACGGCGGCGACGGCGATCTCCGCGAGGACGTACGATTCGGTGAATCGCTTCGATCCGATGCGGAGCTCCGGCTCGGCGCCCGCGGGAGAGGCGTGCGCGAGAAGGGCCCCGGTCGCCGCGGCGCGAACCGCGATCGCGACGAACGCGATCGGCGCCCCCCTGCGGCGGCCCGGCCTCAGTGCCACGCGAATCTCTGCGCGTCGACGAACTCGCGCACGAACGAATCGGCGGGCGTGTCGACGAGGTCGCGCATCGTGCCCCGTTGGACGACCGCGCCCGCGCGCATGAGGACGATCTCTTCGGCGAGAAGAGCCGCTTCGCCGAGATCGTGCGTGATGAGCAGCACCGTCTTGCCGAGCTCCGTAAAAATGTGTCCCAGGTCTTTCTGCAGCCGCGAACGAACCAACGGGTCGAGCGACCCCATCGGCTCGTCGAGAAGGAGAATCGGCGGATCGAGCATGAGCGCGCGCATGATGCCCACGCGCTGCCGCTGGCCGCCGCTCATCTCCGACGGATACCGACCGAGCAGCACCGGTTCGAGGCGAACGAGCGCCGCGAGATCGGCGACGCGCGCTTTCACGCGCTCGGGGCCCCACCCCAGATGCTCGGCGAGGAGCGCGACGTTGCCGTCGCCGGTGAGATGCGGAAAGAGACCGCCGTCTTGCACGACATAGCCGATGCGCCGCCGAATGCCGATCACGGTGGCCGGGCCCACGGTGAGCCCCTCGACGATCACGCGACCCGCGTCGGGCTCGAGGAGCCCCAACACGAGGCGCACGAGGGTGGACTTGCCGCATCCGCTCGGGCCGATCAACGCGAGCCGGCGGCGCTCCGGCACGGTCAGCGTGGTCGGCGCCAGCGCAACTTTGTCTCCGTAACGCTTGGCGACGCCGTCAAGCGTGATCACGCGGCAATCCTAGCCGAAAAGGCGCAGCGAAGGTTGGACGGCGTCCATCGCGCCGGTACACTGCGCCCGCGATGAAGCTCCACCTCTCCGCGTTTGCTGCGTTCGTGCCGACCTCGCTTTTGCCTGCCTTGCCTTCCATGTCTCTCGTCGTGGCGCTCGCCGCACTCGAAGCGTGCGGCGGGTCCAGCGCGGCTCCTCCCGCGACGGCCGCATCGCCCGCCGCCGCGGCGCCGGCGGCGGCGCCCGCAGCGGCGAAGACCACGTCGGCCGTTCCGCCGCGCGTCAAGGGCCAGAACCCGTTCGCCGGCGTGAAGCTCTACGTCAACAACTACAGCAACGCCGCCCAGCAAGCGCAGGATTGGGAATCGAGCCGCCCGGCGGACGCGAAGCTCATCGCGAAGATTGCCGCGCAGCCCACGGCCTGGTGGATGGGCGAGTGGAGCAAGGACGTCCAGATCGCGGCAAAAAACCTGGGCAACGCGACGTCTTCCGAAGGGACGGTGCCCCTCGTCGTCCTCTACAACGTGCCGAATCGCGACTGCGGCCAGTACTCGAAGGGCGGCTCCGTCTCGAACGAGGCGTACAGCAAGTGGATCCGGGAGTTCGCGAAAGGCGCGGGCTCGAATCGATTCATCGTGGTGCTCGAGCCGGACGCGCTCGGGCTCATGACGAAGTGCCTCTCGCCGGCGGACCAGAAAGCGCGGATGGCGATGATGAAAGACGCCGTCGAAGTCCTCGAGGCCACGCCCGGCGTTTCGGTTTACATCGACGCGGGCAACGCGAAGTGGGCGCCGGCGGCGGACATGGCCAAGCGCCTGCAAGGCGCGGGGATCGACGAAGCCGACGGATTTGCCCTCAACGTGTCGAACTACATCGCCAACGAGCCGACGATCGAATACGGCCACGCGATTTCCGCCCTGCTCGGCGGCAAGCATTTCATCGTCGATACGGGCCGCAACGGCAACGGCGCGACCGCGGACGCCGAGTGGTGCAACCCGGACGGGCGGGCGATCGGCGTGGCTCCGACGACGAACACCGGGGATCCGCTGGTCGACGCGTTCATGTGGGTCAAGCCGCCGGGCGAATCGGACGGGACGTGCCACGGCGGCCCCAAAGCGGGCGACTTCTGGCCGGAGCTCGCGTTGGGCCTCGCCAAGCGCGCAAAGTGGTAATCCCACCATCCTCCTTTCCTCCCCGTTTCTCCCCTCTCTCTTCTTCAATTCGGTATCTATAGGCCCAGGAGCTTCTGCGCAGCCGACAGATCCGGCACCACGGCGTCGGCCAACGCCGCGAATCCGTCGTCCGCCGTCTCGGGAACCGCGATGACGTACATGTTCGCAGCGCGCCCCGCGCGAACGCCGGCGAGCGAGTCCTCCAGGACGACGCAAGCGGCGGGCGGAGTACCGAGGCGCGTGCTCGCTTCGAGGAAAATATCCGGCGCCGGCTTGGGGCGGGCGACGGCGTCGCCGGTCACGATCGCGTCGAAACGATCGTGAATCCCGAATCGGTTCAAGGTCGCGTCGACGAGGCGACGGGAAGACGACGAGGCGACGGCGCAGGGGATTCGGCGTGACCCGGCGGCGACGAGAAGATCCGTGAGCCCGGTCTTGAGCTCGAGCCGATCGACGCGGGCGACGAACATGTCCATCATCGTCGCCATGTCGCGCTCGACGTCGACCGCGAAGCCGAATGTCTCGTGCATGACGCGCAGCGCGTTCACGAGGCCGCCGCCGACACAACGGCGCGCGAGATCGACGTTCCAGGCGCCGCCGCGCGCCTCGGCGAATTCGCTCTGGAGCTCGAACCACGCGGGTTCGGAGTCCACCATGAGGCCATCCATGTCGAAGAGGAGCGCGCCGTACCGGATCACGCGCGCGGTCTAGCACGTCTTGATCGAGCGGAGCTCGATGCCGAATTCAATAGCTCGCCGCCAACGCAATCCGGAAGAACGCTCCGTTCAACGCGAGAGTCCCCAAGTCGACGCCGCTCGCGCCCCCTCCGGGCATCAAGTCGAGGCGTTCGTTCGCCACCCAGCCGTAGCCCCCGTCCGCGTTCAGCCATGCGCGTGGGGTGCGCGCCGACGCGCCACTTCGAACCATGAGCGGGAACGAGTAGCCCGCGCTCACGTCCGTCGCGAAGAGCCACCGCTCCTTGGCGAGCGGTGCGGGCGCCGACGGGTCGTCGATCTCCGTGCGCACGAAGGCAACGCCGGGAGCGACGCGCGCAAACGCATAGCCCCAGTCCCCGAAGTGGAGCCGTGCTTCGAGCGGAACCGTCAGCCGATCGAGCGTGAGGCTGCTCTGGCTGCCGCGCGCGAAATCCCCTCCGCCCGCGTAGTCCCAGGCGATCCCTGCGGCGAAGGCAAACGGATGTGCGACATAGAGCGTGCGCGAGGCGAGCAGCGAAAACTGCCCCAGATAGTCATTCGACGAAAACGGGTTGTATCCCGCGTTCGTCACGAAGGATCCGCGATAGCCGAGCTCCACGCGGGCCACGAGGTCGCGCTCGATCGGGCGCACGCGCGGCAGGCTTGCTGCGGACGGCGTTTCCACCGAGACGGCGACCTCCTGGGCGGCCGCCGGAGAGCTCGCGGCGCAAGGGACGAGCGTCGTCGCGAGAGCGAACAGCCGGCGCGGGAACGAGGACAGCGAACGGAGCGAACGAGCGCGGCTCATGGGGCCTCCAGGAGAATTGCGCTCGCCTGGTGCGGCGGCGTCTGGGTGGGATTCAATGCGTCGAACACGGTCGCGCCGACCGTTCCTTCGTCGTGGATGGCGATGAGCGACCGGCCGCCGTCCGCGCGAGCCACGTCGTACACGGCGTCGATCGGCAAGGCCGTCGACAGCTGGATCGGAGCGAGCGTGGAGAGCGCGTCGCTCGCCGCGAAGTCGATGACCCCGAGATTCGTTCCCCCGAACGCGAACGCCCAGAGGCGCCCGCCGTCCGGCGCCACCTCCAGCGTGGCCGTCTCGCTGGTTTCGAGCGGTGCGGCCGTCCCGTCGCCGAGATCGAGCACGTAAAAACCCGTCCCACCGGTCAGCTGGAGGATCTTGAGCTCCGGGTTCTGCCCGCCGACGTCGAGCACCTTTTCGATCGCCGGCGCGACGTCCAATACGTCGATGCTCCCGTACGGCTGGCCGACGCTCTTCGAGAGGGACCAGAGCGCGACCCCGGCCGAACCGGTGGCGAGCGCGCCGCCCTCCCCCTGCGTGCTCGCGTTCCAGAGCATCGCCACGTCGCCCGTCGCGGTCGGGTCGACGGCGCTCGTGACGAGCGAAAGATTCGTGTACGGCTGCGGGAGCGCAACGCTCGTCGTGACGCTGGTGTCCGGCTCCACGAGAACGGCGCTCTCGGTCGACGGGACGAGCGCGGCCAATCGCGAGCCCGCATCCGTCTTGACGAAAGCGATATTGGACGGAATGCCCCCGACGTCGGTCAGGTTGAGGGACGGGAGGAAGTCGTCGTCGGTCGGTCCGCTGGGAGTGGCGGCTTCGAGAGTCAGCGTGAACACGTTCGAGTCGTTCGACGACGCAACCGCGATGCGAGGCAGGAGGCTCTGCGCCGAATCGCCGGGGTCGACGGCGACGCCGGCCGGCGTGATCTGTTGCGACGTCATTCCGCTCGTGAGGCGGACGGTAATCTCGCTCGGAGGCACGGGCTTGAAGGCATCGTCGAGATCGAGGAGGGTCACGTCGATCTCGGATTCGACGACGAGAAGGCGGCGGGTTGCGCCGTAGGCCAGGTTTGCGGGCATCAGGAGCTTCGGCGTGAACGTGAGTTGCTGCGGCGTGCCGCCGAAGCTCCGTAGCGATCGAAAGACGGGGTTCAACGGAGCGGTGGTCGAAGGCGCACGAGTCAAATCGAAGATGACGATCTCGTTCTTGTTCTGGAGAAACGTCGATTGTCCGCTCGCGCCGATGTACCCCACCGCGTACGTCCCGAGCGGGTCGACCGCGAGGTTCGGCATCGGCGCTTGCATCACGTAGCGCTGCGAAGAGAACGCCGACCCCGTCGTGGCCGACGTCGCGGGCGCCACCAGGGTCAGCGAAGCCGGTTCGGCGGAGGGCGTCCCCGACAGCGAATCGCCGGTCGACAACACGAGGAGGCTCGTGCCGTCCGGCGACGGGATCTCGGCCGCCACGTTGTGCCCGACGGGCACCGACTGCAGCGGCCCGAGCTCGTCGCCGGCCACTGCGGTCAGCATCACGAGCCGGCTGTTGGCGCTGTCGAGCAGCGCCACCCCGCTGTTCAAGCCGATGGATCCCGCGGCCCCGGGCGCCGTGTTCCAGTACGGCGAACGACTCCCGCACGAAAGCGCGAGGCACGCGACGGCCGCGCCGAACGATGTCACGAGGCGGCGGCTCATTGATCGCCTCCCGTCACGATGCGCGCGCCGAGATCGAATCCGGTAATCGTCCGCTCGGCTTGCGTCCCGAGGTCGATGAATGTGATGCGGCCTTCGTCGAAGTCTTGCGCCACGTAGCCCTCCCCTCCGACGATGCCCGCGGCGATCGGAGGGCTCGCGAGGGAGAACGGCACGACTTGCAACGACGGGAAGAGCGCGAGGTCGACCCCGTACGTTCCCGTCGTGTCGTCGCGCAGCGTGATGAGCGCCCGATCGCTTGCGTCGTCGATCGCCACGGCCGTCGGCGGCGCCGTCAGCGATTGGATGGTCGCGGGCAAGCTCACGGCGACCGGCACGAGGCTGAACGCACCCTTCACGTCGGACCCGGCGACGGGCGTCACGTTGTGGAGCACGACCGCGTTCTGTTCGTCGTCCGTCGGAAATACGGCGAGGACCGGCGAGTGGAGCGTCACCTGCCGATACGCATGGGATACGGCGTTCATCACGACCATCGCGTCGATCGGCGCAGCCGTCGTGAACAAGAGAATCGAGCTGCCGCCCTTCGTCACGATCGCGCGACCGATGGTGGCCCCCGCGACGGGCACGAGGCTGAACGATCCCGGATCGGAGGCGATGCCGGGCAACGGCAGAATCACCACCGTCGACGCGTCGCGAAGGACCGCCACCGCGAAGTCCCCCGAGGGAGCGATCGTCAAGTCCGTGGGAGCGCCCGGGAGCACCACGGAAGTCGTGACCCCACCGGGAAGCGCGATGACGGAAATCACGTTGCTTCCATCGAGCCGCACGAGGGCCATCGACCCGTCGGGACGAAACGAGACGTCGGGCGCTCCAGACGACGACGTGCCGACCGTGGCGTCCGGGGTCGAAGTCCCGCTCGGCGAAGCTTCGGGCGAGCCCGTGTTTGCATCGAGCGTGCTTGCATCGAGCGTGTTCGCGTCGGGCGCGCTCGCTTCCGGCGCGGTCGCGTCGATTGCGTTTGCGTCGGGCGTCGTATCTCCGGCGTCTCCCTCCCCGGGCGCCGCATCCACCGTGGTCCCATCGGACGATCCGAGCGCCTGCAGCGGCAGATTGGCCGTGACCCGCGGCTCGGTTCCTCCGACCAGATCGATCACCGAGATCCCGTCCTGCGTGACGGCGTACGCGGTCGACTCGTCGGCGGAGAACGCGAACTGCGCCGGCCGGTACCCCACGGTGAGAATCTGCGGGGCCCGCGCGCTCGGGCCGCCCGACAAATCGAAGATGGCAATCTCCTGGAATCCCTGTGTCGGATCGGGATTCGAAATGCGCGTGACGTCGGTCCACGCAATCGCCCATCGCGCGTTCATTTCGTTCGCATTCGTCGGGTCTTGCGTGGAAACGGCCCACGAGTTCGCGTCGACCGTCGACGGGAATGTGGTGGACGTGAGGACGCCGGAGCGATTGTCGAGGACCGTCGCGTCGTGAGAAAGCGCGTTTTGGACGATCGCGACGTCGCCCGTCGTGCTCGGAATGGCCGCGAGGTA
>DATHQY010000457.1:0-13635 GCA_035482215.1 Polyangiaceae bacterium
AATCACGATGAACGGGCTCGTCGCATCGGTGGCCCCCAGCGCAACACCGCCGCCCGCGATGGCTCCGAGGACGAACTGGCCCTCCGCGCCGATGTTCCACACGTTGGAACGAAAGCAGACCGACAGCCCGAGCGCGATGAGAACGAGAGGCGTCGCTTTGACGCCGATCTCCGACCAGCCGTATGCGTCCTTGAGCGGCTCGACGAAGAAGACGCGCAGCCCCGCGAGCGGATCCTTGCCGAGCACCGAGAACAACGCGATGCCCAGGGCGACGGTGACGACGAGCGCGACGATCGGCGAGAGCACGGCCATGAGGCGCGACGGCTCGGGGCGCGCTTCGAGCCTAAGCATCAGCGGGTGCCGCGAGGGAGGGCGAAGCCGCCCCGCCGGGCGCGCCGGGCCAGAGCCCGCTCATCCACACGCCGATTTGCTCGACGGTCGCTTCCTTCGTGGGGATATCGGGAGACATGCGCCCGCGCGCCATGACGACCAGGCGATCGCTCATCTCGAACAGCTCGTCGAGCTCTTCGCTCACGACGAGCACCGCCGCTCCGTCGTCCCGCAGCTTCACGATTTCGCCGCGAATGTCGGCCGCCGCCCCGACGTCGACGCCCCACGTCGGCTGCGCGACCACGAGAAGGCGCGGCGCCGCATCGAGCTCGCGCCCCATGATGTACTTCTGCAAATTGCCGCCCGACAGGCTCTTCGCGGCCGCTTCGGGTCCCTTCGCCTTCACGCGGAACTTGCGAATGAGCTCGCGCGCGAGCTCCGCGAGCCTCGCCGGCTGGAGAAGCCCCAGCCATCCCAAGGTGCTCGTTCGCGTCAGGAGCGTGTTCTCCGCAAGCGAAAGCGTCGGCACCGCTCCCCGCCCGAGCCGCTCCTCGGGCACGAAGTGCATCCCGGCGCGCCTTCGCGTGCGCGGAGAAGCGCGCGCGACGTCCTTGCCGAAGAGCGCGATGCTCCCCTGCGGAGCGCGCGGGTCTTCGCCGGAGATCGCCGCCATGAGCTCCGGCTGGCCGCTGCCCGAAACGCCGGCGATCCCGACGATCTCGCCCGCGCGTACGTCGAGATCGATGCTTTCGAGCGAGACGCGAAACGGATCGAGCCTCGGCAAGCGCAAATCGCGGATGCGCAGCGCCACGTCCCCGGGCTTGGGCGCCGCGCGTTCGAGCTGCGGCGGCTCGGCGCCGATCATCCGGCGGGACAGGCTCGCGTTCGTCTCCGTGCGCGGGTCGACCACGCCGGTGACCTTGCCGGCGCGGAGCACGGTGCACGTGTGGCAGAGCGCGCGAATCTCGTCGAGCTTGTGGCTGATGTAGAGGATCGAGCAGCCCGACGCCGCGAGCTTTCGGAGCGTGTCGAAGAGCTTCTGCACGGCCTGCGGCGTGAGCACGCTCGTCGGCTCGTCGAGGATGAGCAGCTTCGGCTCGCCGAGGAGCGCGCGAACGATCTCGACCCGCTGCCGTTCGCCGACCGACAACGTGTGGACGGGTCTATTCGGATCGAGGTCGAGCCCGTACTCGCCCGCGAGAGCGCGAATTCGTTGCACGACCTCCGCGAGGTGGCTCTTCGCGTCGCGAGCGAGCCACACGTTTTCGGCGACGGTCAGCGAGTCGAACAGAGAGAAGTGCTGGAAGACCATCGCGATGCCGAGCGCGCGCGCCTCGTGCGGATTGCGCACCGCAACACGCTTGCCGTCGAACCAGATCTCGCCGCCGTCCGGCCGGACCGCGCCGTAGATGATCTTCATAAGCGTCGATTTCCCGGCGCCGTTCTCCCCGAGCACGGCGTGGATCTCGCCGGGCTCGACTTCCAGCGACACGCCGTCGTTCGCGACGACGGACGGGTAGCGCTTCGTGATTCCTCGGAGCGAGAGCCGGGCGGTCATCCCGCTAGCCCGACGAGGGCACCTTTCCTTCGACGCCCTTCAGATAGAAGTTGATGCCCGAGAGAAATGCGTCGTCGGCGACTTGCCCGTCCTTCAGAACGTCCTTGCCCGACTGATCTTTGAGCGGCCCCTTCCAGATCGCGAACGATCCGTCCTTGAGGCCCGCTTTCGCCTGATCCACCTTCGCCTTCGCGGCTGCGGTCACCTTGTCCGAGATGCTCACCAGATCGATCGCGCCCTCTTTCACGCCCCACCACGTGCGGTCGTTCTTCCACGTCCCCGCGAGCACGTCGCCGACCGCCTTCTTGTAATACGGCGCCCAGTTGATCACCGCGGAAGCGAGGTGCGCATTGGGGCCGGACTTCGTCATGTCCGAGTCCCACCCGAATGCCCATTTGCCGGCCTTCTCGGCCGTCTGCAGGACCGCCGATGAATCGGTGTTCTGCATCAGGACGTCCACGCCTTGATTGATGAGCGCCTGCGCCGCTTCGGTCTCTTTGGGCGGATCGAACCACTTGTTGATCCACACGACGCGCGTCGTCACTTTCGGATTGACGCTCAGCGCACCGAGCGTGAACGAATCGATGTTGCGAATGACCTCGGGAATCGGAATCGACGCGACCACGCCGAGCTCGTTGGTCTTCGTCATCGATCCCGCGACGATGCCCGCCAGGTACGCGCCCTCGTACGTGCGCGAGTCGTACGTACGCATGTTGTCGGCGGTCTTGTACCCCGTCGCGTGCTCGAACTTCACGCTCTTCGCGTCCGCCGCGACGCGCAACATCGGCTCCATGTACCCGAAGGTCGTGCCGAAGATGAGCCCATTGCCTTGGTTGACCATGTCGCGCAAGACGCGCTCCGCGTCCGCACCTTCGGGCACGCTCTCGACGAATGACGTCGTGATCTTGTCGCCGAACGCGGCCTGCACTTCTTTGCGCGCACGGTCGTGCGCGAAGGTCCACCCCGCGTCGCCGACCGGCCCCACGTACGCGAAGGCCACCTTGAGCGGGCCTTGCGGCTTGGCCTCGGCGATCGCCGAGGGGGCCGGCGCCGCGGCGGTCGTCGCCGCTTCGGGGCTCGAGCTCTTGCTGCATCCGAGCGCCGTCGATGCCGACGCGACGAGCGCGACCCCCGCGACGAACGACGGAGCCCAGGAAGAAGAACCGGTCGATCGGAATTGGAGCGACATGTCTCACCGTGGACTTTGCCAGCGCGCAGATGTCGATGGCGTTTCGCGCTCGCTGTTTTTCAATCAGCCCCGGCCCGCGGTTCTCACACGGCGCGCGTCGAGGATCTTGGCGAACGACCGCAAACCCACTTCGTCGACCGTGAGGCCGGTTTCCTGGATCGCTTCGACGCCGATGGCGCCCGAGTTCAAGGCCCGCAGGAAATAGTTGAGGAGCCCCTGGCCCGTCGCGGCGTCGTCGAACACGTCGCCGATGAGCGTGGCCTGCGCGGACTTCTCGAGGAAGTTGCGGAGCCGATCGGCCGCTGCCGATAGGCCCTCCAGGAAGAATGCAAAGCACGCGGCGTAGCGCACGGGGAGCTGCGCCGGATGCAAGTCCCACCCCTGGTAGAATGCACCTTCCAGGGAGTGCCGGATGCTGCGGTACGAAAGCCGCCACGCGGCGTGCACCGTGGCGCGGTTCTCTTCGCTCTCTGCCCCGGAGAGCGATTCGCCGCGATGCGGTCCTACCGGGAGGACGTTCGTCGCCCCGTCCGAAAGAAAGACGCCGGTGCCCGCGAACGCGAGAATCATGAGGCCTTTGGCGAGATCGCAAAGCGGATGGAGCATCCCCTGTTGGGCCGCGGTCACGTTGCACGACGCCGTGAAGTCGTAAGTTCCGAGGTGCGCGCCGACGCAGCGGCCTTCGCACGCGGCGAGAAGGTCGGACAGCGCGAGCCGCCCGTCCGGACCGACGAGGCACTGCGTGGTCTCGACCATGAGCTCCATGCGCAACGACCCGGACGAAAGACCGTGGCGGCGCTCGAGGGCCTCGAACCATCGCACGAGCATGCGCGGCTGCTCGGCGATCGTGACCTTGGGCAGCGTGATCACGAAGTTCTCGGGCAATACGCCGCCCGACCGTTCGAGCAGCGTGCCCAAGAAGAGCTCCAGCGTTCGCGCCGCACGCGCCTTCCATTCTTCGCCGAGCGACTTGATGCGAATACCGATGAACGGCGGAAGAATGCCCTCGGCCATCGCGCGCGCCGCTTCGGCCGCCGCGCGCACGGCGGTCGCGTCCTCCTCCGCGTCGGGGCGCGTGCCGAACCCGTCTTCGAAGTCGATCCGGAAGTCTTCGACCGCTTCGGCTTCGAGCTTTTGCTTCACGCGCTCGTACACGGTCTCCACGAGCCAGTCGCGCGTCTGCCCTGGGGTCGGCCTCTCGGGCTTCGCGAGGCCGACGGCGCGTGCGAACTCGCCGGCATCCGCCGCGTACGTGTCGAGGGCGCGCCGCGCCGCTTCGCCGAGGCGGCGCGTGGTCTCGGCGCGATAGAGCTGCGCCCCGCCGTACACCGTGTGGACGGGCTGCCGGGCCGCGCGGTCGCCGGGATACCGCGACGCGAGCCGGCGATTCGCTTCGCCCAGCGCCTCGAAATCGGCTTTCGTTTCTTCGACGAGATTCGCCATCGGGAGAGCTCTGCGTTGCTGGGTGCGGTCAGCTGCCGCGGTATGCGGAGTAGCCGAACGGGCTGAGGAGCAGCGGAATGTGGTACCGCGCCACCCCGTGCACGGGCACGAACAGGATCTCGACGCGCGGGAAGAACGTGGGCGTCGACGTCGCGATGAAGTAGGCCTCCGTCTCGAACGATAGGCGGCAGGTTCGACCGGCGAGATCCGCGGCGTCGGCGAGATCGCTCACGCGTCCATCCTCGTTCGTCACCGCCGAAGCGAGGCGCCGCCACGTTTCACGCTCATCGCGTTCGTTGCCTTCGCCGAGCGCTTCGAGCACGTCGAGGTGCACCATGAGATTTCGCGCCGGGGAGCCGAGCGCGGTGTCGAGCACGTGCGACGAGATCATGGGCCCACTTTCTCGAGCCGGAGCTCGGTGATCTTCCCTTGCTCGGCCGCGGCGATCAGGAGCTCGATCTCCGGCTCGTTCGTCAGCCGCACTTGCAGCGCGGCGAGCATCTGGTCGGCGCTTTTGCCGGTTGCGCACACGATGAACAGAAACCCGAAGCGCTGGCGGTAGACCCGGTTCGCGTCGCGGAGCGCCCGCGCGACGTCGGCCGCGGCGCCCGCGGCGCCGGATTGCTCTTCGGCCGACCACGCGCGTGTGGACGCGAGCGCCGCATGGTCCTCGGCGCCGCCGCCGATCGGCGGGTGGGACGCGAAGGCCTCCAGGTAGTCGTCCCGATCGAGGCCCGCCCAAACCTCTCGCGCCGCCGCGCGCAGCGCCGCCGCGGAACCGAACGGTCGGCGATCGAGCATGGCATCGGCCCAGCGCTGCGACCCGCAGCAGCGTAGGAGCGCGCGGTGCGCGTCATAGTCGTCGAGCGAGTCGAGCCATGCATAGCCGCGCGACGGGGCGTCGGCGGATCCGTGGGCATCGCGCGCGTCAGCCGCCATCGCGCGTCCCCCACAGCCGCAGGCGGCTCACGCCCCCGTCAGGAAAGATGTTCAACCGGACGTGCGTCAGGGGGCCGTGCGGAAGAATCGCGTCGCGCAAAAAGAGGCGCGTATCGGCCTCGAGCCGCGTAGGCGCGACGAGCGCGGACCACCGGTCGTTCGACTCCACGTCGATCAAGTCGGTGATCCGCGCGCCGTCCCACTCGATGCCTTCGAGCGAGCACCGCTCCGGAAAGTTGCCCTTGTAGTGGTTGGTGTCGACCTCGACGACCTGAAGCGAGCCGCGCGCAGCGAGGCGCACGACGATCCAATCGTGCCGGTGATCCGGCGGCCGCCCGCGGCGCGTCTCCCATCCTTCGCCCATCGTTCGGGCCCGCCCCGGGAGGAGCATGTTGTTCATCCCGCCGAAGCGCGCGTTCGACGCCGCGATCGCGAGGGCGCCGTTCTTCAGCGCGGCGAGGTCGACGAGCCCCGCGGGGACCTCCGCGCGGCTTCGTTCGTCGAGCACGGGGGGCGGAAACGAAGACCGCACTTTGCCGTAGACCCGAAAACGGGCGACCCCGCCGTCGGGAAAAATGGAGAGACGAACGTGCGTGACCGCGCCGAACGGCTCGGCGGCGAACAGGTTCTGCGAACCAGGTGCGAGGGGCACCTGGGGTAGCAAGGGCTGCCATGCCTTCGCGTCGAGCTCCGCGAACGAAGCGTCGGCGGGAGCGTCGACCCCCTCGACCGACGCATACGGCGGGTGGTTGCCGACGAAGTGCGACGTATCGATGTCGAACCCATGGACTTGGCCGCGAGCGCCCAGCTTCAGGATGCAATGGTCGTGGCCGCGCCCGCGCTTGCGCCGGCTCTCCCAACCGTCCATCCACTTGCCGCGCTCCGTGTAGCGGTGCTCGTCGAATTGCGCGTGCCCCGGCAGAATCAAGTTCTCCACGCCCGCGAAGAAGTCGTCGTTCGCGCCCAGGGCCTCCCCGCCGAGGTCCGCCCCCGCCAGGTCGACGAGGCCCGCGAAGATCGCCGGGGGATTCATCGCGCCTCCGACCGGTGCAGAAGCGTCTCCCCCCGCGGCGCTCCTTGGTGGGTGCCTGCGTGCCCGTCGGCGGCGAACACACGCTCACCGCGGAGCCACGTCTCGTGCACACGACCCGTGAGCGCGCGTCCGAGATACGGGGAAACGCGGTGCCGAAAGAAGAGTCCCTCCGCGTCCACCGGGAAGGTCGCGTCGGGATCCCAGACGACGAAGTCGGCGTCGTGACCCGGCGCGAGGCTCCCCTTTCGGCTCGCCAGGCCCGAGAACGCGGCCGGCCGCCCGCTCAGCCACCGCGCGAGATCAGGAAGGGTGGCCCCGCGCGCTCTGGCCTCCGTCCATACGGCGGGCAGCCCCAACTGGAGCGACGCAATCCCTCCCCAGGCGTGCATGAAATCGCCTTCGGCAGGCAGCTTCAGCGCGGGAAGACACGGGCTGTGATCGGTGACCACGAAGTCGATGATCCCTTCGAAGAGACCTTGCCACAAGGCCTCGCGATTGGCGCGTGTCCGTATCGGCGGCGCGCACTTGTATTCGGTGGCGCCCGGCGGAATCGCCTCCGCGTCCAGGCACAAGTAATGCGGGCACGTCTCCACGGTCACCGGTAGGCCCTCGTCTTTCGCGCGGCGAAGCGCCGGAAGCGACCCCGCGGAGGACAGGTGAACGATGTGAACGGGGCACCAGGTCGCGCGGCAAAGATCGATGAGGAGCCGAATCGCGGCGTCCTCCCATTCGGGAGGGCGCGACGCGAGATAGCCGCCATACGTGCGCGGATCGGAGGGCGCGGCGGGCGCTCCGAGGTCGAGCTCGGCGTGCGCGAGCAGCGGCAGCCCCAGGTCCCGAAGGACGGGCATGGCCCTCCGCAAATCGACTTCGCTCGCGTTCGGAAAATCGTCGATCCCCGAGTGCACCAGAAACGCCTTGCAGCCGAGCACTCCGCCGGACGCGAGGTCCTCCAGCGCGCCGACGTTGCCGGGAACGACGCCTCCCCAGAACCCCACGTCGACGAAGCACTTGCCGGCGCACGCACCGAGCTTCGCGTCGAGCGCGGCGCGATCCGTCGTCACGGGATTCGAATTGAGCGGCATGTCGACGATCGTGGTGACGCCGCCTGCGGCGGCGGCACGCGTGGCCGTCTCGAAGCCCTCCCACTCGGTACGGCCCGGCTCGTTCACATGCACGTGGCAATCGACGACCCCGGGCGAAAGCACACGATCGCCGAAGTCGATCACGCGGGTCACGCTCGCGGGGAGCGCGCTCGCATCTCCGTCGAAGACATCGACGATCCGTTCGCCCCGCACGATCACGGTGGCGGCTTCGACACCCGAGGGCAAAACGACGCGCGTGCTCTTGAACCCCAGTCCTTCCAATTAAGCCTCTGCCTCCGCAAACGAATAGAGACTCTGCAAGTGCCGCTCGCGATCGTCGACGAAGAGCGAGCTCGTGATGCCCGAGACGAGGCGCATGTTGGAGTACTTCATTCCCGAAATGCTCGCGCCCCCGAAACCGAGGCTGAGTAGGCAGCCAAACGTGTAGTTGTAGAGATACCGCAAATAGGGAGCCGTGCCCGGAACACGTTCGGTAAATTCGAAATGCGGTCCCAAGTACGGGTGGCGCGAGAGGTCTTCGTTCCGATCCGCTTCGGGCGGGCGAAAGCGGTCCGCCCACCGCGCGATGAATGGCTCGACCCGCGCAAGCTCCGGTCGCAGCGCGAGGTCGGTGACGAATCCGGTCCCGAGGATCACGAAGTCCGTCTCGCACGGTCCGCGCTCGGTTTCGATGCGGACGGCATCGGCCGACGCCGCGACGGATCGCCATGCCGAGCCGGGGTGCAAGAAGAACCCCGCGTGTTCTCTTGCCCGGCGGAAGGTGTCGGCGGGCGGCAGCTGGCCCATTCGCAAGATCTGGACGATGAACCGCCACTTGTCGGCGTCACTCAGATCGCCGTGGTGCTTCAGGAAGCCCACGAACTCCGCCCACCGGTAGGCGTTGATCGTGACGAGCGTCTTGCGGCGAAAAAAGAGGCGCACTTCGCGCGCGCCGTGCTCGAGCGCGCACGCCGCGTTGTCGAAGGCCGAGGCGCCGGCGCCGAGGACCGCCACGCGCTTTCCCGCGAGGGCCGTGAAGTCGATCGGGTCGTGCGTGTGCGTGTAGCGATTCGCGGGAAGGTGATCGCGAACCATGGGCGGGACGTGCCACTGTCCGGATCCCTCGATTCCCGTGGCGAGGACGACGCGCCGTGCGTAGAGCACGTCTTCGCGCTCGTCCTCCCCCTCCGTCGTCGTGCACGGGATCTCCCAACACCCGTCCTTGAGCCGGTAGGCAATCGCACCGGCGCGCGTATTCGACCGCACGGGGATCTGCAGCGTCTGCCGGTACCACGCGAGGTAACTCGCCCAGCTCTCTCGCGGGATGAGCCCGAGCGATTCCCAGCTCCCTTCGCCGTGCTGCGCCTCGTACCACGCACGCGGCGTCAAGCTCGGCACGCCCAGGTCCGGCCCCGTGACGTGCTTCGGGGTGCGCAGCGTGCGCATTCGCGCAAAGCGCATCCACGGCCCCGCGGCGTCGAGCGGGTTCTCGTCGACGACGAGGAGGTTCGCAATGCGTTCGCGCATGAGGCCGAAGGCGACCGAGAGCCCGCCTTGCCCGCCGCCCACGACGACGACGTCGTACACGCGCGCCCCTTCGGTGGTGAGGCGCGGCTGCAGCCAGTCTCGCCGCGGATAATCGGTGAGCTCGAGGTCGCGTTGAACGCGTTCGGCGAGCCGGTCGAGCGGAGACGTCATCGAGGCCGCGCATCAGATTTGTCTCGTTCGGTGTCGCCACGGTTTCGAGCATGTACAGAGTCGCGTCCCGATGATGCATTCGCGCATCCATTCGTGCCTTGCCGTGTCGTCGGTATTGACGGTCCCGAGTTCGTGGGCAAAGGATATCGACGTGACGGCTCTGGCAACGGCCCCCGATCCGGGGCGCGACAATCCGGCGCGCGGCATCGGACGTCCACCGCTGGCATTCGCTCCTCTCCGGACCACGGCATCCGAGGCGGACTTCGGCGTCGACGCCGGGACGCTCGATCTCCCCTCGCTCACCGACGACGCCTTCGCGGATCTTGCCGCGGCGGTCCTCACCCACCAAGTCGTCGTGGTGCGGAGGCAAGAGAAGCTCTCGCCCAAGGCGCAGTTCGAGCTCACGCGACGATTCGATCCGCTCGTCCGGACTTACGGGCACGGCAACCGCACGGACATCCTGCAGCAGAGCGTTCTCGTTCGCGATCTCGTGTCGATTCCGGAATGGCCGCAGGTGAAGCTCCTGGGCAACGGACGCGTGCGCGACCACGAGGGCATTGCCGACGCGGAGCTCCGGCATCCGTCCCACCGCGGGGCGCATGCGAGGCCGCTCACGCCGGACGACGAGGCACGAGGACTCACGCATTTCTATCGATGGCACATCGACGCGGCGCTCTACGAGCTCCATCCGCCGAAGGTGACGACGCTGCTGGCGATCAAGGTGCCGGAACCGCGGACGCAGACCATCGTGTACGACGACGGGACCGGCGACGCGCTCGACGCGCCGCTCGGGACCACGGCGTTCGTCTCGGGCTACCAGGCGTACGAATCCCTGTCGCCCGCGGAGAAGGACTGGGCGCTGCGCACGAAGGCGCGGTACGCTCCGCATCCGTACGTATGGATGAAGAATGCGCGCGCCCGTTCGAACGGGCTCGGTCTTCTCAGCGAAGGCCGCGAGCTCGCGCGAAACGATCTCCCTCCCTTCGACGAAGAGAAGATCACCACGCTGCCGCTCGTGTGGGTCAATCCGATGACGGGGCGCAGAGCGCTGCAGCTTCATTCGTATGCCGTGGAGGACTTGATCGTCGACGGAGCGCCCATCGGAGATCTCGCGACGTGCAGGCACATCCTCTACGCGCTCATGCGCCCGGCGATCGCTCCCTCCCGCGTTTACACGCATCCGTGGCAGGACGGCGATCTCGTGATTTTCAACAATCGGGGTTTATGGCATTCGGTCGTGGGGTCGCTGGGACCTTCGGATTTGCGCATCTATCATCAATGCAATTTGGCTTCGAGCGAACCGCCGCTGGGCCCTTCGTAGGCGCCTCGTAGGCCGTGCGCGCGCCGTCATGAACACCTCCGTCCAGGTCGTCTGGAATCGACCGGCGTGGCTCGATCACGAGCTCGACCTCGTGACGCCGCGAACCGACGACGACGCGAAGATGCGCCTCGCCGTCGATCTCGCGCGGCGGAACGTCGACCATGGAGGCGGTCCGTTCGGCGCGATCATCGTGGAGGCGCCATCCGGGCGCATCGTCTCCGCCGGCGCGAACTGGGTCGTCGCGCAGCGATCGTCGCTGCTGCACGCAGAGATCGCGGCGATCGCGTTCGCGCAAGCATCGCTCGGCACGCATACGCTCGGCGCAGGCGACTACGAGCTCATCGCGAGCTCCGAGCCGTGCGCGCAATGCCTCGGCGCGACCGCGTGGTCGGGGGTGCGCCGCCTCGTGTGCGGCGCGACGACCGCCGACGCGGAAGCGATTGGCTTCGACGAAGGGCCGCGGCGGGACGACTGGGTGGCCGAGATCGAAAAACGCGGCATCCGCGTGAAGCTCGGCGTCCTGCGCGACGAAGCGCAGCGCGTGCTCGCCGCGTACCGCGACGGCGGAGGCGTCATCTACAACGCGTTCGCCGGGACCGGTCCCGCCGGGTGATGGAGCCCGGGAACGGGCTTCTTGGCGAGGGACGCGCGGACCGAGGCGTCGAGGCTCGATCAATCGGGGCTCGATCGAGGTCCGCGCTCGGTGATTTGGGCGCCCGCCTTTCGTCCGATGAGAAAGTGCGTCTGCATCGGGCCTTTGCCTTTCACCTCGATGCTTCCGCGTGCTTCGAACGCGTATTCGTCTTCGAGACGCTGGCGCGTGGCTTCCGTCACATGCACGCGCCCTGGAATGCCGTGTGACTCCATGCGGCTCGCCGTATTCACCGCGTCTCCCCAGACGTCGTAAATGAATTTCTTCTTTCCGATCACGCCCGCGACCACGGGGCCGGAATTGAGCCCGATTCGAATGCTGATGGGGTCCCCGTACCGGCCGCCGAGCTCCTTCACGCGTACGAGCATGCCGAGCGCCATATCCGCCATCGCGTGAGCGCCGCGGGTCGCGCCCAAGGACAGTCCCGACGCGGCCATGTAGGCGTCGCCGATCGTCTTTATCTTCTCGACGCCGAGCTGCTCGGCCAGATCGTCGAATGCGGAAAAGAGCTCGCTGAGACGGCGCACGACTTCTACCGGCGTGAGGCGCTCGGCCATTCGCGTGAACCCCACGATGTCCGCGAAGAGCACCGTGACGTCGCCGAATGCGTCGGCGATCGCGCCGCCGTCGGCCTTGAGGCGGGCCGCGACGGTCACCGGAAGAATGTTGAGCAAGAGCGATTCCGACTTCGCGCGCTCGAGCTCGATCTCGGTGAGCTGGGTGCGGATCGTTTTTCGCTGCAAGAACATCATGCGGGCCTGCATCTCGAGCTGCCGGGCGAGCAGCGCCCCGATGACGCCCATCGCCGCGAGCGTGGCTGCGGTCGACAGCGCGATGACCATGTCGGGGTGCGAAATCAGCTTCGAAATCGTCGCGAACAGGGCGAGCGACAGCGCCGTGTACACGGCCTGGGTAGTCACGTTCATTCGCGCGATGAACGGCCCGAGCGTGACGAAGAGAACCGCATATCCGTTGTAAATGAAGAAGCCGGCGGGCGGCGCAATCGCGGCAATCCACATCACGACGGCGTTGAGCGCGAGGCCGAACGCGAGCATCGCCGCCTGGTGTCCCCGCGGGTATGCGCGCGCGAACGTGAACGCGAACACGAGCGCTCCGACCGGACCGACGATCCCGTATCGAATCGTCCACGCCTCTTCGCGCATCGACGGAAGCAAGAGCGCGTCCTGCAGCCCGAACGCGAGAAACCCGAGCGTCGACAGCCCGATGCTGAATTGGGTAAAACGCCGCACGTCGAGATCGAAATGCTCCCGCGCGAACTCTGCTTCGAGCTCGCGGTCGACGAACGCGCCCGTAAAGGCGTGCATCGGCGGCGGCAGCAGCGGTCTAGCGGCGCTCATCCGCCAATCATCCAATAGTGAACCGCCGATGTAAAAGCGTGCGGGTGCCTTGAGTGCGCAGGGAAAGCATTCTACCTTGCCGAGGCGGTGAGATTCGTTGCTGCAGGTCTTCACGGCAGCGATTGTCCACCCGAACACAGTCGGCTTTACGCAAGCCGGAGTCGACGTTTCTATCGCGCGGGCCGGAAACGATTCGCCACACGGAGTAGAACACCAAGATGAGCGCTCCGACGCTTCGCATTCCGGAATCGGTGGCGGACGACCCGAGCGACGTGGCCGATGCACTCGAGGTGGCCAGCGCGTTGTGGGGCAAAGGCGAGAGCGAAGAGGCCATCCGCTGGCTCCGCCGCGCCGTCGCTGCGGCGAGCGAGGCGGACGATGCCGTGCGCGCAGCGGGCCTCGCCGGAGCCGCGGCGGATCTGGAAGACGCAGTCAAGCAGCAGTCCCCTAGCCCGCCCGTTCCCCCGGCCTCGGCGGCGCCCGTGGAGAGCCCGGCGGCGCCACTGCCGGCGCCTCACGCCACGACCGCGGACGAACCGGGCGCGGAGACGAGCGCTGTCCCAGCAGCGCCGGCGACAGCGCACGACCCGCCTGCGCGCGCCGCCGCCCCGCAGAACCGGCGCACGAACCGCACGATGCGGCCGAGGCCACCGTGCCCGACTCGCCCGCGGCGATCTCCGTGCTTGCGAACGGCGCCTCGCCATCGACGGCCCCGAATCCGCCCTCGATGGCCCCGGCTGCGCCATCGATGCCCCCCCGCGCTTCGTCCGTGCCGGCGCCTCGCTCGACGTTCGCGAAGCCGCCCGTCATTCATCCGACGCACTCGCCGACCGCGCTGCCGGATCTTCCGCCACGCATGCGCGTGTCGGTGAAAACATCGGTCAGGGACGCGGGGCTCCTTTTCGTGCGCGCCCTCGCGGAGGGGGAGGAGGCGCCTCCGGGGGCGCTCGAAGCCTTTCTCGTTCGTGAGACGACGGTGGCGAACGGCGACGCACATACCGACGCGCACGTGGAGGCGAATACGGGGAC
>DATHQY010000458.1:0-4364 GCA_035482215.1 Polyangiaceae bacterium
TTTCGAGCGACGAACAGCGCCCCGCGCGCACCTGGATCGACGGTTGCACTTCCGGAGAAAAGACGAGGTCGACGTCGCCGGGCGGCGTCGGGCTCGCGAGTTTCCGGAGACCGAACGTCGCATGAACACGCAGAACGAATCCGGCCATTTCCTGCCGGCAACGCCGACGCTGACCGATAAAGTCACCTTCCAGGACGTCGTCGCCTATTTGCACGGAGTCACCGACGCCGTGCAGGCGATGCAGAAGAGCCGCCTCTCGGTGATCCCGGCGATTCGCGGGGCGTCTATCCCCCCCATCACGAGCGCGGACGTGGCACTTCTGACGCCCGACCCGCAACCTTCCGCGCGCCTCACGCTTCGCCACGGCGAATCCGAATTCGAGCTCGAAGGCCGCCTCGTCGGCCCGAGGACGCCGTTGCCCTTCGCGGCATTGCCCGAGCGCGGCGGTGCGCGCTTCGTCGATTTCGAAGGCGCCGGCTCCGAACAAGCCCAAGACGCCGGCCTCGCCGTCGCCCGCGGCACCCTGCCGTACTGGGCGCCCGCCGTCTCGATCGCGCCGTACCGCCCCCTCGCAGGCAACACCGAGCGCCCGACCACCCTCGACGATCAAAACAAAGCCGCGATGCAGCACTATGCCTACTCGGCCCTCGCCCTGTCGCTCGTTCCGATTGCGCCCGTCATCCCCAGCGCCTGGCCCGTGGAAGGCGACGAAGGCGAGCGAGTCAGCGGAATACGATTGCGGGCCGCGTTGCCCTCCGCGGATCTCTATGCGCTCACGGGGACGGACGCCTATTCGGGCTGATTGAGCAGCGCCGCCACGACGTTGAGAAGCTGCCCGAGGCGCCGCGTGCTGTCGCGGATGTCCCCGGTGACCTCGTCGGCCGACGCGTCGTCCGGCTTGGCCAAAAACTCCACGTTTGCGGCCAGCAGCGCCAGCATGTTCTGCGCGTCGCGCAGCGCGAACTGCACGGCGTTCGGCTGCGGCGCACGGCTGACCCGGCGCACCTCGCTCGCGCGAGGATCCTCCGTGGCTGGAGTCTCTTGCATGTAGTCTGCGGAACGCATCGGCATCGCCATGGGGGCCCCTCACGTCCGGGAACGGCGGCCGGCGGCGATCCTTGAGAAGAATTTCGTTGGCTACATTCCCGAAGCGACGCGAATGCTTGCGCTCGAGGCGCGGCGGGAGCGCTTCGCCTCGTACATCCGCGCGTCGGCCTCCGCGAGGAGCTCTTCGACCGTCCGGGGCTTCGCCGGATCCCAGGCGCTGACGCCCACGCTGAGCGACACGTGGTACGGGCGCTTCTGGGTTTCGTTCAACGCCTTGACGTTGCGCTGGAGCCGGTCGCACAGAAGACTCGAGTGCTCGTTCTGCGCGTCGACGGCGAGGACGACGAACTCGTCGCCGCCGAGGCGCGCGAGAATGTCCGACTCGCGGAACGTGAGTCGCAGCAAGTCGGCGGTATCGCGCAGAACGCGGTCGCCCTGTGCGTGCCCGAGGCGATCGTTGATAGGTTTCATGCCGTTGACGTCGACGAACAGGAGCAGCGGCGTCCGGCGCGTGCGCGACGCGATGCGCAGCCACTGCTCGGCCAGCGTGATGAAGCCGCGCCGGTTGTAGAGCGCCGTGAGCTCGTCGCGGTTCGAGAGCTCGGCGAGCTGTGCGCGCGCGCGTTCGCGCTCGGTGACGTCGCGAAAGCACCAGAAGTGCCCCGAGACGACGCCTTCGACGTTCACGGGTACGTAATCGCGCTCGAAGATGCGGCCGTCGACGAAGTCGAGTCGGTCGGCGAGGGCCATCACGCCGTCGCGCATGCGCTGCGCCATCAAGCGGCGGAATGCATCCTTGTCTTTGACGACGGACGTGCCCCGCTCCGCGATCATCGTCCCGCCCACGAGCTCGTCGGCCGACGTGAACCCGAAGAACTTCAGGAATGCACGGTTGACGAGCTGGATGCGGCCGTCGGGGTCGGCGAAGAGCACGCCGGTGCTCAGGTGATCCATGAGCGCGGATACTTTCGCAGCATAGGCTTCGTGCTGGGTGCGCAGGCCCTTCTCGAGCTGGCGCACCCGCGTCACGTCGCGGAACACGGCGACGACGCCGGACTCGCCGTCTTCGAGCTGAATCGGCGTCGCGCTCAGGCGGATCGAGAGGTCGCGACCCTGGGGACGAAACTCGACCTCGAGGTCCGCGCACGGGTTTCCCTGCAGGGCCCGGCGGATCGGGTGCTGGGCTGGGTCGAGCGGCTGCCTGTCGGGTCCGTAGGCTTCTTCCGGCCACGCGGCGGCCAGGGGCGCGTCCACCGGCAGCCCGAACATGCGTCGAAGCGCCCCGTTCGCGCCCATGACGTTCGCAGCGCTGTCCACCACAAGGACGCCGTCGCCCATACCTTCGATGACAGCGCGCAGCAGTTTCTGGGGCATCGACGCACCGGGATCTACGGGCGCATCGAGCGTGGCATTAATGACGCGGAGTTCAGCCGGCGCGGATGCCGGCCGGCGCGGGCCCTGCGGTCACCACTCGACGGGGACCGCGACGCGCGAGCACCAGTAGGCGTCTTCGTACGGACCGTTTGGGTAACAGACGATGCTGGGGTCGGCGCCCATCTCGGCCGTCATGTCGACGCCGAGCTGACCGGACGAGTTTTCACCGAAGCAAAGCACCTCGCCCGTGTCGAGCAGAGCGCACACGTGGTTGAAGCCCGCCACCACTTGGCGCACGCCCGACAGCGGCGCGCCGGACGCGCGAACGACAGGCGCGGGCTGGTTCGAATCGAGATCCTGGCTCCCGCGCCCCAGCTGACCAAAGAGGTTGCTGCCCCAGCAATCGAGGGCGCCGCCGTCGAGCACTGCGCATGCGGCGTTGTTCATGGCGATCGCCGAGACCCCCACGGGCTGCGGAAGCACCGTGGGCTCCGGCGCGCACGCGGCATCTCCGGCGTCCCCGCAGCTCACGACCGCGGCCGAACCCAGCACGCCGAGGGCGTTCGCGCTCTCCGCACCCCAGCAGGCGACGGCCCCGCCCTGGAGCGCCGCGCAGGACGCACCCCATCCCACCGAAAGCTGCTCGACTTCCGTCAGCCCGCCGACGGGGGCCGGCGACCAGTCGACCATCGCAGGGAGCCCTGTGACCGCGCTGACGCCCCGCTGCCCGGCCACGCTCTCGCCCCAGCACTCGACCGTTTGATCGGCGAGTACCGCGCAGGCGTTTCGCCCGTCGAACGACGTGACGAGTCGCGTCACCCCGCTGAGGCCAGGTACGACCTGGGGCACGAACGTGTTCGCGTCGTCCGCGCTTCCGAGCTCGCCGAACTGATTGTCCCCCCAGCACGCGACGGTCCCGTCGCTGAGCAATGCGCAATTGAAGCCCGGTGTGGCGCCGTCGTCCGCGGCAATGACGTTGACCGCCGTCGAGATGCCCGGGACAGTACGCGGGATGCTCGCCGACGCCGACGCGTCGAGGATCCCGAGCTCGTCCAGCGAGGCGGTTCCCCAGCACTTCACGGTGCCGTCACGCAGAGCCGCGCAGGTATGAAATTCCGCCGCGGCGATCGCGACCGCGTTGGTGATGCCGACGACGACCGTCGGCGACGTGGTGAACGTGTCGACGTCATCGTGGGGGAGCGGGACGCCGTCGCCGAGCTGTCCGGTCCAAGAAAGACCCCAGCAGCGCGCGCTTCCGTCGGCGAGAAGAGCGCACGTGTGAAAGGCTCCTGCAGCCAACCGTTGGACGGCCACGCAGCCCCCGCCGCTCGGGACGCAGGTGGCGCCTGTGGAAGGGGACTCCGCATCGATCGCGGAGAACGGCCCCGCGCCCGTCGCCCCCTCCGCAACCGGCGATTCGTCTAGGGCGCATGCGGTGATGGCGAGTGCAGCGAAGAGCGCGAGGGCCGGGAGCGCCATGCACGAAACCGCGGTCGCCACGCCAAGCCCATATTTCACGCGTTTGTCCCCCCAACGCATGGTCGCATCCTTCGCCCTGACTTGGCTACGCCCGCTTCCATTCCGTGCGGCTGCGCAGCAGCGCGATGATCTCGCTGTCCGCCGGGCGGCTCGCCCCGAGCGCGACGAACCGCTTCGCCAAGAGGTCGTAGCGGCGGACCATGAGGAGCATCCACACACCGAAGAAGTCGACACCCTCGAAGACGATGGCCCGCTCGTCGGCGTACTTGGGGAGGTTGCGCGAAAATTCCTCGGGCATCTCCGCCCAGTGGCGCGTCGATTTCAGGTGATGGCCGATGTGATAGCCGTCGTTGAAGCAGCGGCGGTTGTACGTGCAATTGATGCAGGTGATGCTGTTCCGGTAGTTGTTTTCGGGCGACGCTTCGTCGACGAACGCGTGCTGCGCCCAGTTGCCGGCCATCATC
>DATHQY010000459.1:0-11528 GCA_035482215.1 Polyangiaceae bacterium
CGCCTCTTCGTCGAAGAGCTCGCGGTGCGCGTGCGTGGCGGCCTCGCCATCGTGGGCGTCCCCACGTCGGAGTCGACGCGCGCGCACGCCGCCGGCCTCGGCATCCCCATGCTGGCCGACGAAGGCCCCTGGGCGATCGACGTGAACGTCGACGGCGCGGACGAGGTGAGCGCACGCCTCGACCTCATCAAAGGCGGCGGCGGAGCCCACGCGCGCGAGAAGATCGTCAACTACGCGTCCGCGAAGAACGTGGTCATCGTCGATGCAAGCAAGATGTCCACGCACCTCGGCGAACGGTGGCCGGTGCCGGTCGAAGTCCTTCCCTTCGCGCATGGGACGACGCGCTGCCACCTCGAAGCGTACGGCCGTCCGGTGCTACGCGCGCGCCATGGCGTCCCGGTGCGGACCGACGCGGGCAACTTCATCTACGACCTGACGACGGGGCCGATCGCGGATGCCGTGCAGCTCGACCGGGCGCTGCATTCGATTCCCGGCGTCGTCGAAGCGGGGCTCTTCATCGGCCGGGCGGACGTGGTGCTCATTGCGGGGGAGGACGGCGTGAAGCGCCTCGAGCCATCGCCGCGCCGACTGTCGGGCGCCGCCGCGAAAGCATCATCTTGAGCATCGAGCTGGTGCTCGAAGCGCGATCGCGGGACCTCGGCGGCTTCGTCGTCCAGCGCGTGCTCCCTTCGCCGGCGCGCAGGCTCGTCGGGCCGTTCATCTTCTTCGATCACTTCGGTCCTATCGCATTCGAACCCGGCCGCGGAATGAACGTGCGGCCGCACCCGCACATCGGCCTCGCGACAGTGAGCTATCTGTTCGACGGCGAGATCGTCCATCGCGACAGCCTCGGCAGCCTGCAGCCGATCCGGCCGGGCGACGTCAACTGGATGACCGCGGGCCGCGGCATCGTGCACTCGGAGCGAACGTCCCCCGAGCGGCTCGAGAGCGGGGCGTCCCTCCATGGGATCCAATCATGGGTCGCGCTGCCCCTCGAGGCCGAGGAGAGTGAGCCGCGCTTCGAGCACACGCCGGTGACGAGCCTCCCTCGTGTCGCGCGCGATGGCATGCGCCTGACCGTGGTGCTCGGCGAGATGGCGGGGCAGCGATCGCCCGTCCGGGTGGCCTCGCCGACGTTTTACGCGGACGCTGAGCTCGACGCGGATGCGTCGCTCGGCGTCCCCGCGGGCTACGAAGAACGCGCGGCGTACGTCGTGTCGGGGCGCGTCGCGTGCGAGGGGCGCGAGTTCACGCGCGGGACGATGATCGTGTTTCGCCCGGGCGGACGCGTGCGAATGAACGCCGCGGAGCCCGCGCGCGTGATGCTCCTCGGCGGCGCGAAGCTCGCTGGCGAGCGGCACATTTTCTGGAACTTCGTGTCGAGCTCCGCCGAACGAATCGAGCGCGCGAAGGACGACTGGAAAGCCGGGCGCTTTCCCAAAGTCCCCGGCGACGAGACCGAGTTCATCCCGCTGCCCGCGTAGGCGACGAACGAGTCGCCCGACGTGTTCAGTTGCTCGTCGTCGTGACGTTGGCCAGCGGGAACTGAATGCCTCCCGTGCCGCCGCCGACTTCGACGTTGACGTGCACCGAGGCGAGGGTCCCCAAGGTCCAGCCTTGTGCCGCCCACGAAGCAAAGTGATCGCTCACCGGGATCGTCCCGCATTGGCGCGGGGTCTTACGGGTCGCCGTGATGTTGGTCCAGTCGCCCGTATGGCCGGCTTCGCAGGCATTGGCGCCACCGGTTCCGCTCGTCATGCTGGTGTTCAAATAATAGACGTCGCCGTCGATGGTCACCGTGGTTTTGCTGCCGTAAGTCGGTAACGTAGAGAAGGAATCTTCGTTGATGTACCACTCGATGCACGGGCTATGCATCCAGCCGTACATGCCAATCGACGAATAGCCGCCCGCGGTTCCCGTTTTGGATTCGACGAATTGCGCCGTAATCGTTCCGTAGGCGGTGTAGGCCTTCGTTCCGTCGAAATCGAGGCCGCTATGGGCGAGGAAATCGGTGATACCGCTCCAGGATGCGCTGAAGGCATGAGCATTCGTGAAGACCGTGATGCTGCCCCCGCCGCCCGTCGCCCAGATGCCGTAATTGAGTCCGTCGGCCATGCCGTTGACGTTGCTGCCCGTCATCGTGGTGCCACCGTCCGGGAACATGGTCGTGCAGTCGGGAGGGGGGAGCCCACCATCGCCCTCGGAGGTACCGGAGGCCCCCGACGAGCCGGCGTCGCTGGAGGAACCCGATCCACCCGACGAACCGCTGTGCCCCGAAGACCCGGAGACTCCCGATGCACCTCCGTCGCGAGAGGAACCGGAGACTCCGGACGCGCCACCGGCGCCCGACGAACCCGAAGACCCCGACGAGCCACCGGCGCCCGACGAACCCGACGCCCCTGTGCCCGTTGCGCCCGTGGAGCCCGAGCCACCCGTTGAACCGGCGACCCCTGTGGAGGAGGAGCCCGCATTGCCCGACGAGCCCGACGACGTAGAGCCTGTGAAGGACGAACCTGCGGCCCCGGAGCTTCCGTCGTCAGAAGAATTATTCGACGAGCATGCCGCGAGGGTCAGAACAGCGGCGCTCAAGGAAACGTAAGGGCAGACTCTCATGGGGAGGAAGTGCTCCCGAGCCTTCATTTCGTCGCCGGATTTTGCGAATGGGACGTCTGGGAGACGGCTCATGTGGGCCGGACGTCGGGCGAATCGTCAGCTCTTGGCCGGCGCGAGCGGCCGAATGTAGGGACCGGCAATCCCGGCGTAGTCGGCCTTTCCGATTTCGACGCCGCTGTGACGAAGGATCCCGTACGCGGTCACGAGGTGAAAATAGAAGTGCGGCAGCGCCCAGTCGCGCAAGAACTGGGCGCCGTTCATCTCGAAAGCAATGCCCGCGTCGGGAAGCGCAATCCGGATATTGCGCGATTCCGCTCCGTCGAAGGCCGCTTGGGGCGCGCGCCTCACCCGATCGATCGTGCGCACGACGCGCTTGGTGAGCGCTTCGTACGTCTCGTCGGGGGCGCCGGCCGGCGTTGATTCGGTGCCTGTGAGGCGAGCGACGCCGTCTTGCGCGTGATGACATGCAAGCTGCACCTGTTGGTTCAGCGGGAACATGTCCGCGGCGAGCCGAGCCCGCACGAACACGGCGGGCTCGACGCTCCGGGCTTTCGCATGGTCCGAGCCCTTCGCGAGAAGGTTTTTCAGGCTCGAAAGCATCGGGACGAACGTGTCGGTCGCAAGGTCATAGGCAGAGAGCATCCCGTAGCGACGTCCGGGGGCCGCCGAAAGTTCCGAAGAGCGCTACTTGCTGCGAGACACGCTCGTACGCGTACCGACGCGCGGCGCGCCGGTTCTCGCGCCGAACCCTCCCCACTTTCGGCCGTTGCCGGCCCGCGCCGAGCCGCTACGGTGCATCGCAAGAGGAGCCCCCATGAGCGAGGTGGAGATCGTCACGAAGGACGGAGTGTGCCGGAGCTTCGTGTTTCGCCCGGGAGACGGGGCGAGCGCGTGGCCCGGCGTCCTTATGTACATGGACGGCATCGGCATACGGCCCGCGATGCTCGAGGTCGCCGAGCGGCTGTCGACCTACGGCTACTTCGTGCTTCTGCCGGATCTCTATTACCGGTCGGGCCCCTACGAGCCCATGGACGCGCGCACGATGTTCAGCGATCCGGAGCAACGCAAAGTCCTGATGGAGAAGTTCTTCGCGCACGCCACGACCACGAACATCATGGCGGACACGGGCGCGTTCCTCGATTACCTGGCCGTGCAGCCGGACGTGAAACCGGGCGGCTTCGGCACCACGGGATATTGCCTCGGCGGTCTCATGTCGCTCACGGCGGCCGGCGCCTACCCCGATCGCATCGTGGCGGCGGCGTCGTTCCACGGTGGCCGCCTCGTGACCGACGCTCCGGACAGCCCGCACAAGCTCGCCCCGAACATCAAAGCGCGCGTGTACGTCGCGGGCGCGATCGAAGACCCGTCCTTCACCGACGCGATGAAAGCCACGCTCGGCGAAGCGCTCACGGCGGCCGGCGTCCGCCACACGATCGAGACGTATCCCGCCAAGCACGGGTGGACGTTCCGCGACACTGCAGTGTACGACGCCGCGGCCGCGGAGCGGCACTGGCAGACGCTCGTCGCGTTCTTCGAGACGGGCCTCCGCGCCTAGTCCGCGAGGGCAACATCACCGGCGTAGAAGCGCGTCGGCGATCGCGTGCCACTCGTCCGCGAGCTCCCCCGTGAACTGCGTGCGGCCTGCACGGGAATACCAGTAGCCCGCGTTCGACGCGTCGCCTTCTTTGCGGTGCAAGTAAGCGTGCACCCAGGCGGCGTCCGCGGCCTCGACATCGTCGATGAGCTCGTGCGCCGCATTCCAGTCGCCGTGTGCATCGAGCCAGAGCGCTTGCAGGCAGACGTCGAGGCCCGGCGGAGGGGCCTCGTTGCGCGCGGACGCCCATAGCTCGTTGGCCTTCATGGTGGGTTCATAGAATACCGGCGCATTCCCTCGGTGGAAATCTGGCGCAGAACTGGCCCGACCCGGCCACGATGCGGCCGCGTCCGCACGGATTGCGGGTGCATCGAGCCCGATGCGATCGGATAGCATCGGCCTTCATGGATGGAGTGACTGGATTCCTGGTGGCGGTTCTGACCTCCGCGGTGATTTCGGCCGCGTGCGTCTACGGCATCGAACGCTCGAACATCCTCCCCCCGAGGAACGTCGCTCCGCCCGAAGTGACCGTCCCGGACTTGCATGCGATGACCGAGACGGATGCGCGCTCGAACGCGAATGCGGCCCACGTGGCGTTGTTCGTGGCGGGCCGAGAGCCGAGCACGGATCTCAAGGCGGGAACGGTGCTCCGCCAGTCGGTCGCCGCGGGCCGGCAGGTTCCTGTGGATTCGACGATCGACGTCGTCCTCGTCGACGACATGCCTCGCGTGCCCGGCGTCGCCAACCTGCCCGTGGCCCAAGCCACGTACAGTATCGAACAGGCCGGCTATGCGATTTACGTCGCAGGCACGATTCCCGACGCCAAGATCCCCGAGGGCGCGGTCGTCAGCCAGGTGCCGAAGGCCAACGTCGGATACGTGAAGGGAGGCCCCGTCATCGTGGAACTGTCGGCGGGGCCGGGCGAGGTCGAGGTGCCCAAGCTCGTCGGAACGGGCGTCACGACGGCAAAGACGCAGATCGAGCAGCTTGGTCTGAAGGCTAACGTGCGTTGGATCACGGTTGGCGAGACGCCCGTCAACGTCGTTCTCTCGCAGGATCCTGCGCCGGGCAAGAAGCTGAAGCCCGGGGGTGAAGTGCAGCTCACGGTCTGCACACCCTGACGCGCGCGCGTCGGCTCGTCGTGGAGTCACCGCCAATCGCGGCTCCGACAACGTGAGCGTTCGCGGTCGTCCGTGATGACGGACGTCAGTCCGCACGGAGCGAGTGACAAAATCGTCAGTCGAGTCCCCGGTCGGTCGCGGGGAGCTAGGCGATTCGCGCCGCGAATCTGCGCTGAAGTGCACCAAAACCCCTCGACATTCCGATATCAACGTAAATCGCTTCCCCGTTTGCCTCATCTGTTCGCGATCGAGCGCCTCCGCGGCGTCCGCGCGTTTGAGCCGGGCGGTCTTAAATCGTTACGGTAGCGTACGTTAAAAGAGACAGACGATCTATTGAACGGGGAGCATGACCACCTCGGGAGCCTCGGAAGACGACCGACTTGTGCCGGCGAACGATCGCCTGGGCAAGTACCGTCTCGTCTCGCCGCTCGGGCGGGGCGGCATGGCGGACGTGTACCTCGCCATGCTCGAAGGCCCGGGGGGCTTCAATAAGCTCGTAGTCCTGAAAGAGTTGCGGCACGACTCGCTCGAAGAAGGGGTCGGCGTCGAGATGTTCGCGAGTGAGGCGCGGATCGCCGCGCGCTTGAACCACCCGAACATCGTTCAGACGCTCGAGGTGGGGAGCGACGGCGCGCGCTGCTTTCTCGCGATGGAGCATCTCGACGGGCAGTCCCTTCAGCGCGTGATGCGTCGGTGCAACGAACGGAGCACACCGATACCGCTTCAGGCGTACCTCCGTATCGTCGTCGACGTCCTCAGCGCGCTCGAATACGCGCACTCACTCAAGGCCTTCGATGGCACTCCGCTCGGCATCGTCCATCGCGACGTGAGCCCCCACAACGTGATTCTCACCTACGAAGGGCACGTCAAACTCATCGATTTCGGAATCGCGAAGACCGCTCTCGCCTCCATCGAGACGAGGGAAGGCATGATCAAGGGGAAGGTGAAGTACATGCCCCCCGAGCAGGCCACCGGACAGGCGATCGACGCGCGCACGGATGTCTTCGCGGTCGGCATGCTGCTCTGGGAAGCCGTCGCGGGCCGCAACCCGTGGCAGGGCGAAAGCGACGTGACGATTTTCCGCGCCCTCCTTTCGGGCGCCATCCCGCGGCTTGCCGCGGCGAACCGCAGTATCGACCCCGGGCTCGTCTCCATCGTGAATCGCGCGGTCGCCGCGGATCCGCGCGATCGCTACCCGAGCGCCGCGGCCATGCGCGACGAGCTCGAGTCTTGGCTCGCGGCGCGCCAGGGAGCGCCCGCGTCGCTGCGCGATCTTTCGACCCTGCTCTGCACGCTCTTCGAAACGGAGCGCGAGGAATTGCGCGGCCTCATCGACGCGTGGACCCGCAGCCCGAATGGCGCGAATGAGGCTCTCCAGCCTTTTAGCTTCTCGAGGGTGAGGACCGGCGAGCCGGGAACGAGCCTGACCCCGTCGCTTTCGAAGTTCGCGACGATGCCGAAGGCGTACGTCTCTCCGATTCCGCCGAGGCCCGATGCGAGGCCTGCCGCTGCCGGGAGTCCGCTGAAAGCGGCACTGATCGTCGGGGGCGCCGCGATTTTCGCCGCTGCCACGACGTTCGCCGTCGTGCGTTCGCGATCGACACCTCCCCCCTCGGGTCCGAACACCGCGGAGCCGCACCCGACCCCTCTGAACGCCGCCGGGTCGGCGCCGGTCCTCCCTTCCGCCGCGGTCGTCGCGTCGTCCCACGTCGAGCTTCGTGCATCGCCGGCTTGGGCCCGTTTGTACGTGGACGACGAGGCCGTGAGCAATCCTTACGAAACCGACCTGCCGCGCGATGGCACGGCTCACACCGTTCGCGCCGAGGCCCCGGGCTTCACCAGCAAGGCGGATTCCTTCGTTGCCGGTGTCGATCACAACCTGATCTTCGCACTGAGCCGCCTGCCCCCTCATGGGACGCCCGCGCGCGCGGCCGTCGATGGGATCTCCGCGACCCCGCACCCCAGCAACGCAATCGAGGCGAATGCCACGAGCAGCGGCGAAGTCCGGCAGCCCGCCGGCCCGCCGGTCGATACGGGCAACCCGCCGGCCGCCAAGCGCAAGTCCAAGCATGAAGTAGACAAGGAAGATCCATACGCGCGATGAAACTCCCTGCCGCAGGACCTGGCCGCACGGCCATCGTGTTGAGTGTCGCCGTGATGCTCGTGGCGGTACCGTCGAAGGGAGCCGACCCCGACGCTCGCATGGAAGATGCGTCGAAGCACTTTCACCACGGCGTGGAGCTGTCGGACGACGGAGACTGGCGCGCGGCGCTCATCGAGTTCGAGCGGGCGTATGCGATCGCGCCCAACTTCCGTGTTCTCTACGACATCGGTCAGTGCCGGTTTCAACTGCACGATTACCCGGGCGCGTTGGCCGCGCTCCAGAGATACCTGACCGAGGGCGGCGATCTCGTGCCACCGGACCGGCGATCCGCGGTGGATACGGACGTGCAGTCGCTCAAAGGTCGCGTGGCGTTCCTGCATCTCGTCACACCACAAGCGGGCGCGAAGATCACCGTCGACGATGCCGTCGTCGGCGAGACGCCCCTCGCGTCGCCCTTACCGGTGAGCGTGGGACGGCACAAGGTCGCCGCGAGCAAACCGGGGTTCCGCGACGTCGTCCGCTACGTCGACGTGGCAGGCGAGGAGACGGCCGACGTCCCGCTAGACCTCGAGGTCGTCGCGCCAACCGTGACCCCGACGCCCGACCTCGCGATCGTCGATTCGCCGGCAAGACCCGCGCGAAGCCGGCCGATCGCGCCGGCCGTCGTGGCGTTCGGCGTTGCCGCCGTCGGCGTGGGGGTGGGCACCTACTTCGGGGTCACGGCCCTCCAGAACAAGCACGACCTCGACGCGGCCTGTGACCACGGCTCGTGCCCGGGTTCGAGCCGGCCGCTGTTCGACGACGCGCAAAGGAACGCGCTGTGGTCGTCCGTCGGCTTCGGGGCGGCGATCGTCGGCGCGGGAGCTGGCGCGGCGTATCTCCTTTTCTTCCCGCGGGGCGAGTCGTCATCCAAGCCCACGCCGTCGGCGGACTTCAGAGTCGTCGTGGGTCCTGGATCGATCGGGGCCAGGGGGGCTTTCTGAGGACTCGAATGCGTTTCGCATCGCCGAATCGAAGGACTCCGGTGACGTCGCAGCGCGCTGCCCGCGCCGCGCTGCTGCTCCTGATCGCCGGGTCTTCGTCCGCGTGTGACACGGTGCTCGGTCTGTCGCAGTACACGTTCCGGGGAGACGCGTCGGCCTCTGAGAGCCCCGACGCATCAACCATGGCCGAAGCCAGCGCACCGGGGCCGGACGCAGCCGCGGACGTCGAGACGGTGGATGCACAGGCACCCGCGACCGATGCTGCCCAGGACGCCACGACGTGCGACGTCGACCTGACGTCCCAGTGCTACCCGTGCGCTCCGAAGATCACGGCGCAGTTCCTGAACGCGTGCACGAAAGCCACCTGCGTGCCCTTCGACGATGGGACGAGAGTGACGCGCCTCCTCGTCGACGGCGGCCTGCCCCCACTCCCGACGAACGACGCCGGCCCCCCCGCGAATGGCGGGAATGATTCGAGCGATGGAGACACGGAATGAAAACCACCTCCGAGCTCGCTCTCGCCATGTCTCTCGCGGCCCTCGCGCTGCTCGCGCGGCCTTCGCCGGCGAAAGCCGCGTCGTGCGACGCTCTGCCCGACGCGGCGAGCCCGAGCAACGGGGTGACGCCACCCGTCGTCTACGTCGAGGGCGCCAACGCCGTCGGTCCTTTCATCGCGCTCTTGCAACAGGCGCTCTCGGTCGACCCAAATCCGATCAACCTCGTTTACGTCGGCGACGGGGGATGCGTCGGCGCGACGAACTTCTTCACGAGCGCTCCCATCTCTGCGAAGCCGAGCCCCATCTACTACTCGGGCCAGACGCAGGGAACCTGCACGTTGCCCAAGACCGGCGGCCCGAACGGTGGCCCTCCCACGGCCGACATCGGGGCGTCGGACGTCTACGCGCCGACGTGCGGGACGCTGCCCGGCGGGAAGTTGCCCGCGGGCGTATCGGACTTCCTCGGTCCAATTCAACCGATGGTCTTCGTCGTCCCGAGCGCGTCGACCCAGACGGCGATCAGCGCGACGGCAGCCTACTTCGTCTTTGGTTTCGGGTCCGACTCCGGCGTCGCGCCATGGACGGTGAACGGCTCGATCTATCGGCGCAACACGACGGCCGCGACACAAGCGCTGATCGCGGTCGGGATCGGCGTGCCCTTCGCTTCATGGGCCGGCGTCGACGCGGCGACGGTACCGGTCAACGTCAGCGCGGGCATTTCGGGGGCCGCGGCGGTGATCAACGCACTCGAAGTCGATCCGAACCCCGAACAGGCCATCGGGATCCTCGCGGACACGAACGTGGACCCGACGACCGCAATCCATATCAACGTTCTTGCGTACAAGGATTTCGATCAATCCTGCGGCTACTTTCCAGACTCCACCGCGACGGCGCACGACAAGGCGAACGTGCGCGACGGCCACTATTCGCTCTGGGGGCCGTTGCACTTCTTCGTGCGGGTCGACGCCAACGGCCTACCGACGAACTCCGACGTCGCGCGGGTCATGGCGCTGATGACCGGTACCCAGTCACTGGCCGGAGTCGATCTGACCCAGATCGAAGCGCAGACGAACCTCGTCCCGCCATGCGCCATGAACGTCACGCGTAGCTCCGAGCTCGGGCCTCTCGCGTCGTACGCTCCAACGGGGTCGTGCGCCTGCTACTTCGATTATGTCGCCACCGGCGCCTCGTCGTGCTCCCCCTGCCTCAAGGCGTCCGATTGCCCCCCGTCGGCGCCCGTGTGCAATGTCTCGACGCCCGTCAGTTTCTGCGAGACGCAATGAGAGGCGACCGAGCGCGGAGCGGCGAGGTCGACGACTTCACGACCGTCCCACGTCCGCGCCCAGGGTGACGACAAGCTCTTCGAGCTGCTCGAAGGTCTCGCGTGTTCCAGGCTCCATCCCGGAGGCCATCGCGCCGTCGAGAGCCTCCTTCGAGGGATAGAGCTCGCGCACGACCAGCAGCGTCTTGCCACCTTGTTCCTCGAAGGTCGTCGTGGTGACGGCTTCACCGCCAGCCCCTTCGTCGCTCGTCCAGACGAGGCGCGAGTGCGGAGTCACTTCGACATACCTCCCGAAGAAGGCCATGGACTCCGACGCATCGTGGCCGAACACGAAGCGGTACGTGCCTCCGACACGAACATCCGCCTCGCAGGAAAGCAGGATCAAGCCCGTCGACTTCGGTGCCCACCAGCGTTTGAGCAGCTCGGGCTTGGTCCACGCCTCGAACACGATGCGCGCCGGGCCGTTGATGGTTCGCGTGACGACGAGCTCACGTTCGGACGTCCGTTCTATCGTCGTGTGGTTCTTCGTGGCGGCGGGCTCACTCTCTCGTCTGGCGTCCATCGGCCTTTTTCCTTCCGTTTCAGTCTCTCGCATACTGAACCATACGGTTTAGTGTGTAACGCACGGACTCGCGGCATGCAAGGGGATGAGCCGGCGCAGCGATCTCGTGGCAGGCAATGGGCGCTCGCCAGCTCGAATCGCCTTCGGCGGTCAGCTGCTTTCGTACGGCTGCAGCGTCGCCCTGGCGGTGAACATGCGGGGGTCGTACTTCGGTGCGCGACCTACTTTCCGGAACGGCCATCCGGTGAAGTCCCTGAGCACCGGGTCCCGCAGGTAACCACCGCCGTCCAGCGTCGTGAGCATCTCGGCGAACCCCGGATCCTTCACGCGGTACAGGGCTGTCTCCTCGACGCGGTCGCCGAAGAGCTCCGGCCTCGGGTGGACGTCTGGGACGATCACCTCGAACGAGCCGAACTCATGGGCGGGTTTGCCGGACCGCGCGTAGTAAAAGTGCAGGACGTCGCCGGTCTTCACCTCGCGGACGTTGCTGACCCAGGCCCCGTTCTCCAGGTACGCCGAGCGGCAGAGGAAGCCTCTGCGATCCGCGAGTATCAACGTGGAAACGTGGTCGATCTTCGACTCGTTCGCCTTGTAGACCCACTCCATCTGACGAGCATCGCACGTGCCCGGACGACGCGATGGCCGGGTTGAGCTCAATGACGAGCCCAGGCGCTTGTCTCGTTGACGATGCCCCTGGAATCTTCGGGCGAGGTTTCCGCCGGCGGCTGCGGGACGCAACGGCGGAACTGGCATCCTCGACGCCGAAATGGGT
>DATHQY010000460.1:0-4485 GCA_035482215.1 Polyangiaceae bacterium
GTTCGTCGAGATGATGCGCGACAAGGTGAAAGCCGCGGAAGCCGCCGCCACGAGCGGGCGCTTTCATTTGAGCTCGCTGCCCAATGGCCGCGCGAAGTTCGAGGGCGGCAAAGGCGGCGAGAGCCATCGCACGCGGGCCGCCACCCGCGTGGCGAAGAAGATGTCATAGCAGGCACTGGGCCGTCGCCGGCCACGACCCTCTTCTCTCAAGGGCACCGCGGAATCCGCCTAAGAGAGGCCGATCCAGTAGCGCCGCGTCGCGACTGGTTGTCGGAGCAAAGTACGAGTCCTCGTATCGCCTCCGGCTTTCTCGATGGTGCGCCGTGACGCCCCGCCCTCAGGGCGTGAAGTAGATGTCCGAAATGCAGAACTGGAACGGCACGATCGACGCGTCGGAGCCGTCTCCGTTTACCTGCCACTTCATGCCAATCAGCTGATTCGAGAGAATGCCGTTCGGGAACTGCGTGCCAAAGTTCTGTTGGCTCAACGCCGAGAACGACGCCGTGACTTTGGTCCACACGTTGTTTGCCGGCGGCGTCGCGTCCTTGCCGAAATCGTCGTCGCAGATCCCACCGTCGAAGTCGCACGCCGCGGCAGGCCACGCTGCGGGGTCCGCCGTCTGCGTGTCCGGGATGCTGAAGTGCACCGTCGGCGGCGCGCCCGCGTCGTCACCGACCGTCATGATGTAGAAGCTCGCACCGCTGTACTGGCTCGCGTCGAACGGCACCGCCGACGACAGCCCCGAATCCGGCGACGCATCGGGCCCGTGGCCGTACGCGAGCGACAGCCCAAGGCCGCCGTACTCCGTCACGCGGCCGCTGACGCAGAGCTCTCCCTGAATCGTCGTTCCGTCCGCGTTCGCGATGGCCGGCGAAACCGGCACGTCTTTCAGCTGGCCGGTCGACTCGACCAACGTCATGGTGCCCATGTCGTCCGACTTGTTGTCTTCGTACGTGTAGTACGAGCCGGGGGTCTCCCCGGCCGGAACGGTCAATTCGAGGGTGATGCTCGGGGGCGCCATCGTCATGTTGTCGACGAGGAGGCCGTTCGACCCGGCATCCGACCCCGCGTCCGTAGGCGCGCTGCTGCCCGTCGCCCCCGTGCTCGCAGTCGACCCCGTGGATCCAGTCCCGGTGCCTGAAGTCGTGCCGCTGGTTCCGCTCGATGCGCTGGGGCTCGGATTCGACGAGCACGCAGCGATCGCGGCAATCGCCGCCGACACAGAGAGAGCCGCGAGAACGAGAGGAGCGCGCTTAAGCATGATGAACAGCTCTAAACGCGAGCCGGCCGAAGTGCAAGACGAGTCCCACCTCGGCCGGACCGCGCATCGTCATGGAGGAACGGCCGCGGTGCTGGGACGCGCCGCGTCGGCCTCACATCGGGTAGAAGTTGCCGCTCAGCGTCAGCGCCGTCATGAGACCGACCGTCGCATTGAAGTACGAATACGACGTCTTCGTCGCGTCGCTCGTATTCACGTCGAGCGCCGCGCGGTTGCCGCCGTCGAGGAGGAACTGCCAGGCCGCGTCGACGAAGGCCGAATACGTCGCGCCGCCCGACATCGCGCCGACCGCCGCGGTCCCGACCGCCGACATCGAGTTGGGCACCGCGCCGTTGCCGGTGTCCGCGCCGCCGTTCAACATATAGATGTCGTAGATCGAGTCGATTCCGCCGCCCATGCCGCCGGAGCTCGAGAACTTCCCGTTGAAGAACCCGGCGATCTTCGAGAGGTACGACTGCGCGGCGGAGGTGCCGTTCCAGCAGTAGTCGGTGCCCACACGCCAGGGCACGCGGTGCGCGTCGTACTGGTATTCGGTGTCGGTGGTGGCGCCGTTGCTCGCCGCCGCGGTGCAGTTGTTCGAGCACCATGCCGGGACGAGGCCGTTGGACCCGGCGAGCGCCGAAATGGCGTTGATCGAATTCGTCGCGACCGTGCTCCAAGGGTGACTGGAGTCGAACGACGACGATCCGAAGATTCGGTAGAACGCAGGCGCGAAGTACGAGGGATTCGTGACGTTCCCACTGGTCGTCGCGTAGTGGCTGCCGCCCTTGGGAAGATTGCTCGTGGCATCGATGTCGTTGGCCCAGATGGCGGTGATCAAGCTTGTGGCGGTGCTCGTGTACGTGCCGCCCCACTTCTTGCCCGCTTCGATGAGCGCGAACGCCATGTCTTCGTCCGCGTCCGTCGCCGTGCCGCCGCCGCTCGCATTGCACGAGTTCGAACCGGCCGGGATGCACCACGTCATCAGGCTGCTCACGGCGACGTTCTGCTGCTCGTAGCTCCACAGATCGTTGAAGAGCGGCTGATCGTTGAAGTACACGGCCAGGATCATCCCGTATCCGATCCCCTCCGAGACGGTGTCGTTGCCGTTCTCGGGCCGGATGACTTTGCGCGCGGAGCCGGCGGTACCCGAGACGAAGCGGGTCTTCCAATTCTGGTAGGCCGCCTGGAGGTATTTGCCGGCGGCGGACTTGTTGGCGAGGAACGTCGGAATCGCGGCTTTGCATGAAGCGAAGCCGGTGGAGCCGTCGTTGAACGTCGGCGACGCCATCGTCGGGTTGGTCGGATTGAGCCCGTTGTCCCCGGTGTAGAGGACCATGTTGTCGATGGTGAGGTTCCAGGCGTTCTTCAGGTTGTCGAGCACGGTGTTGTTCGTGCTCACGTCGCTGACGGCGTTGAAGTTGAACGCGAGCGCATGCGCCGGATTGAACGCGGGCGCCTGGCACGTCTCGGTGCCGCAGGTGCTCGGCGCCGGGAAGAGGCGCGGGACGAGATACGCGAACGGTACGTAGACCGTGCTCATGGCCGTGGGGATCGCCGTCCCGGTGACCGAAGTGCTGGATGACGGGGTCGACCCCGAGGCCGCGAGGTAATAGCCTCGGTTGTTGTTGTTCGAAATGCTCTTGGCCGCCGTGTCGTTCGGATCGACGGTGCCGCCCGCCGTCGTCGGCTGCGTCTCTTGCGTCTGCACTTCGAAGTACATCGGCGGCTGGCCCGAGCCCCCTTTGATGTCGAACTGGATCCCGTCGTAACCGGCGAGGCTGTAGACCCCGTTCACGCCGGAGCTGTTCGGAATGAACGCCGCACCCACGCCCGCGTAGTTGCCCGCTGCTCCTGAACCGTTCGTCGACGTCGTGACGAGCGCGTACTTGTTGCAGGTCTCGCCCGCGAGCGTCTTGTCGTCGGACGGCGCTGCACCGACGGCGATCGGCCCGTTCTTCACCGCCGCCGGCGTGATGGTCTCGCTGCCGTCGCTGTACACGTAGAAGTAGCCGTTGCGGGTGCCTTCCGGAATGAGGATCCCCTCATCCTGCTCGAAGTCGGCGAGCACGTTTGCCGCCGGCGTTCCGCAGGCGCTGGCCCCGGCGTCGTTCGGCCCGGTCGAAACCGTCCCGGATGTGCCGGTCGTACCGCTCGAGCCCGAACTGGAACCCGTTGATCCCGTGCCGGTGCCCGACGAACCGGAGGTCGTCCCCGTCGTACCGCTCATCGTGCCCGAGCTTCCCGTTCCGCTGCCGCTGCTGCCCGTTCCGCTGCCGGAGCTTCCCGTCCCGCTGCCGCTGCTGCCCGTGCTCCCCGTCCCGCCGCCGCTGCTTCCGGTGTTGCCGCTGTTCCCCGTGCCACTCCCACCGTTGCCCGACGAGCCGCTGTTGCCGGTCGTACCGCTGTTACCGGTCCCGCCGACGAAGCCGTTATTGCCGTTGTCGCTCGTTCCACACGCGATGATGGCGAGAGGAACCGCGACGATCGCCGTTCTCATGCAAGCGAGAGCAAAGGGGGTCCGCATGTGTCTATCTCCCAATAATTAATGAGGGGGCGCAATGGCCTTGAGGCGCCGGCGAAAAACTGACCGCGCGGCGCATTCGCACGCGGCAAGCGACCAAAGAGTCGCGCAGTCTTTACCACGAAGATCCGGGGATGCTCGCAACGTCTCGCCAGAGCTTCTATGTCGCTTCAAAAAAACGATAACGCTTCGATTGTGCTGAAAAGTTGCATCGCGAGAGCTGCCGAGCACGGACGAGGGGTGCAGAGTGCAGCGATCGCCGGGCAGGCGACTTTGCAGCGCATGCGGCTCATAGCGCGCGCGGCGTGCAAGGGGGATTGCACGTTCTTCGCGCGGCTTTCCTCACGACCTTGGCTCGCGGAGCAGGCCGGGGACGCACTCGCAACAAAGGCGGTGCGCACAGACGAGGACGCGCCAGCGCGAACGCTTTCGTTTCGCGCGCGCGAAATCGTTCGCCGGCAAGGCGTCTTGCGTCCACGGCAAGGAGCGCGATTTGCGCGTCGAGCCGCACTGTTCGTACGGCGAACCGATCCCTATCCGCGCGCTACTCGAACGCCCTCGACGCATGAGATGGGCACGCGGGACGTGCAAAGCCTCCCGAGCCGCCACCAAAAGAGAACGCGGAGCGCACTACCGCGCCCCGCGCGGGCCGCGAAGCCTGGTCAACCCAAGCCGCGCGGCCGTCCTTCACGTCAATTTCGTC
>DATHQY010000461.1:0-5426 GCA_035482215.1 Polyangiaceae bacterium
CCTCTTCAGCGTCGAGCGACGAGTCTGCGAGCGCGGCCGTGCCGCCATCGCTTGGGGGGCTGGCTGCGTCCGTTGGCGCGCCACCGAGCGGGAGAGTGGCCGGGCCGGGGGAGCACGAGGGGAGCGCGAGCGCGAAGGGGAGCGGGACAACGAGGGCGGCAAGGCGGGCGAAGCGGACGAGCCACTGAAGAGGCGCGACGCGAAACTCCGTCGCCGGCAAGCAAGATGCGACCATCGAAGCTCTCTTTCCGGGACGATTGTGCGGAGCGACCGGTACCGTCTCCCCCGTCAGATTGTTGGGGCGAGCCTCCCTTTCCGTCAGCCTTTCGACCAGCAGGCTTAGCCATGCCATCGGCGACGGGGCTGTGGGGTCACGGTGCCCGCTGCAGCCGTCGCGCCCGTTCTGGCTTCGCTGGCGAGCGCGGGCGTCAGCTTCGTGTGGGTCTGGCGCGTGGCAAAGTCGCCGGCGGACGCCGTGCCGGTTCGAAACCCGCCCGCGACCCATTTCAGCCTTACGTTGATTGTGGTCGTCACGCCTTTGAGAGCCAGTCTCTCATCTCGAAGAAGGAGCTGACCATGCACGCCTCCATCCCTATCTCGGTCATCACCTGCGCTTTGCTCGTCGGTTGCGGCTCGTTCTCGCAGGTTGGGCTGTCCAACGCGCCCGTGCTCGGTGGCGCTACCCCGGACCATCGCGTGCACGATGTCATCGCCAACGGCCACGACGCGTGCGAACGAAGTGCATTTCCTCCCGGAGAAGTCCTGCGTGGTCATATCCCGCCGTGTGAGTCCGACGAGAGCAAGCTGCAGAGCGTGACCTTCTCGCGAGCGCCGTCGACAAAGGAGCCGATTCTTCCGTCGTACTGGCTAGACTTGTGCCCCTGGAACGGGGTTGGGGTCACCCGTGCCGAATTGGGCCTGACGGCCATCGGGGTCTCTTCGCGAGACAGCCTTGTTTGCGAAGATCTTGGCGTCGTTCGCTGAAGGCCGATCCATCTCTGCAGACCGCTCGTGCTCGTGAACAATTCGTCGGGGCGTTCACCACCTTTCACGGCGGGCTGCCAACATGGCTACGCGCGGAGGGCGACGGGCTAGAATCCACCGTGCATGGACCTTCCGGACGAAGCGGCTCTCAGGTGGCTCGTGGCTGCGTACGCAGGGCTGCGCGCTTCGCACGGCGACGGGATCGGCGCACCGGCGCTCGTCGAGCCCACTGTGCAATTTTTCCCGGAGCCCATTCGGGGGGACGCGGCGGGCGTCGCGGGCGTTCTTCGTGCGATGATCGGTCACTCTCCGCTGGCGGACGATCTGCCGCTCGAGATCGCGCTTCGTGTTGCGGACGTCGATGAAGGAGGGGGATGCGGCTCCGGCGCGTGCCATGCGCCAGGGGGAGGCTCGCCCGTGCGGAGCGGCGTCGAGGCGACTCCGAACGGGTACCGCGTCGTGCTCGAAGCCGCGAGCCTTCACCACCTCGACGCGCTTGCAGCCTCGCTGGCGCGGGCGGTGGGTGGGCTCGTGCTCTGCGAAGTGAACGAAGAGCCGGGCGCCGCGCGAAGCGAAGTCGCGGCGATCGTTTGCGGGTTCGGCGTTCTCGTCGCGAACGGCGCCGCCGTGTGGAGCAAAGGGTGCGGCTGACTACGAAACGCCCGCAATACCGCTTTGTCGGTGGAGGAAGCGACCGTCGCCTTGGCGCTGTTTCTCGCGCTCCACGGCGAAAAGCCACCCAGGGCACGCCGCTACCTCGGCGCGACGCAGGGCGAAGCCTTGGCTGGCGCGTGCGATTGGGTCGATGCGAACGCCGAGCTGGTCGAATGCCTGCGCGACAGCCCGTCGACGCTCGTGCGCTCGGCCTTCCCGCTCGAACCGGTCCGCGGCGTCTTTGGCAGCTGGTTTCATCGGCGTAAACGGATGTCCGGGTCTCCGCCGATACCGACGCCCACGCTCGCGATGGAGAAACGCCGTCACCTCGAAGAAGCACGTGCGCTCGTGGATGAAGTCTTGGGGCCGCCCGCCTCGCGCTGACGATCGCATCACCTTGACAGCATATGCATTGAACCGCATATTCATCGGGTGCTGGATCTCCTGACGACCGACGCATTCGCCGCATGGTTCTCCGGGCTAGCCGAGATCCCGGCCGAGGACGTGGCCGCGACGATCGAGGTCATCGCCCAGCTCGGCGCGGGGACGGAGGCACCGGGCAGCAGCGAGCTGCTCCTGTGGTACGAGCACCCGAGCGTAGCCTCACGCGGGCTGCCGGACATCGTCGAGCGCCTCGCTCCCGAGGTCGTGAAGTTCGCGAACGAGTACGGGCGCTTCAACGGATACGTGCGGCGCGTGATCAGGCACCTCGAGTCGGCGCCTTTCGTCGCGCGCCTGTCACGCCTGTCGGCGGAGGATACCGCCAAGGTCGCCGATGCGCTGTGCCGAATCCGGCGGCTCGCGACGACCCGCATGCTGTCCATCTTCGACCTCCAGGCGCGCAGGCGGCTTTGGCCGTACGGATCGCCCAGCCCCTCGGCCATCACGGCCTGCGCGCGCCTCGTCGACCCATCGGAGGTCCGGGAGTGGTACTACGCCGCCCTGGCCGCGGCGGGGTTCGAGGTCGTCGACGTGCCATCCCACACCGCCGCGCTGCGCGAGATCACGCTGCGAACGACGGCTCCCGGCCTGCGCATCCTCTACGGGATCGACGCGGCGAAGAACCGCGGTCTGATCGTCGTCGGCGAGTGGCTCGATCGGAGCTTCTACGGCGACTCCGTCCGCCTCGCCGAGGCGCTGTGGGCGCAGTTCCTCGCGGGCCGTCCTCTGGCCACACAGGTTGCCGGGGCCCGCTGACTCGATCTGACTCGATCGCCAAAGGAACGGAGGACGAAGATGGGAGCGCGCAAGGAGCCCGCGGGGACGCGGAGCTGGAAACGGGTGAAGGCCGGGCGGCTCGATGGCCCCGCGCTGGCGCGGGTTGCGCGGCAAGCGCGCGCCCGCGTCGAACAGCTGACGCTCCAGGAGCTCCGGCGGGGGCTTTCGATGACGCAGGTCGACGTCGCGCGCAGCGCGGAGATGTCCCAGTCCGAGCTATCGCGGCTCGAAAGCCGGGGAGATCACCTGATCTCGACGCTCCGGCGATACGTGGAGGCGCTGGGGGGACAGCTCGAGGTGGCGGCGATCTTCGGAGGCAGGCGGGTCAAGCTGACGGAGGTGTGACGGGACGCGCGGTCTACTGATCGGACCCGCCGCAGCTTCCGCCATTCGAGCCGAGATTCGTAATATCGATGTTGCACACGGGCGCATCGAACTGCCCGGTCAGATGGTCCCCGTTCGGAAACGTCAGGTCGAAGGTGCCCGTCACCGTGGTGGCGTTCGCCGTGTCCATGGTCACTGAACCTGCGTTGGCTTCCTCCGTGACCGTCCCGTTGCAGTTCGCGTCCGACGCCGCGTACGTAGCGATGAGCAGCGCGTCTTGGGTCGTACCCAAGGTGTACGTTCCCGAACCGGGGGCCGTCGCGATTCCATCGGCAATGAGCTCTATCTCCAGAAGCTGAGTCGAAGGAGGGACTGTCAGGCCCCCTGCGAGAAGCGTGCAGCTCCCGGTGAAATTCGTAATAAAGAGACCTGAATACTGGTTTGTGGTGTTGTAGAATCCCACCGCGTCCTTCACGTCGAAGCTTTGACCTCCCACCGTGCCACTTACGGACGTGGACGTGGGTCCGGCGTTTTTACCGCTGCTAGCGGTGGTGCCGCAGGCCGTCAGGACGGCGACAATAGACACGAAAAAAGCAATTCGCATGACTAAAGCCTCTTCAGGTTAACCAAAGAACGAATCCAAGCAAGCGAATGGACTGCTGTCACGGAATCGTAGACCGCTTCCGCCCCCATGTCAGGAGGGATCTTGCGTCACGCACGGCGAAGGCGATCCGCGCGGTCGATCCGGAGCACATCATCGATGCTCGTCGTCACCCCCGGCTCGTTGAGCAGGTCGTAGCCCGCGACGGCCGCCTCCCCGCGGAAGTGCGCCGCAAGCGCGCACCACCACGCGACGAACCGCCGTTGCAGCATGGGGTTGGTCCAGAGCTCCGCACCCTCTCCGAGCGACTGCCAGCCGCCCGGCGGTACGTGCAGATTGAACACGAGGTACACCCCGTTGTTTCGCGCCCAGGCCACGTTCTCGTCGAGCCAGCGAAAGCCGTCGTCGAGGTACTTGGCCGGCTCGCTGTCGGACTCCAGCGTGCGGTAATTGAGATAGAAGCGTACGACGTTCATCCCGAGCGACGCCACGCGCGCGAAGTCCGACTCCCCATGATGCATCCTGGGGATGCGCTCGTTCGCCCAGACCTGGTTGCCGAACGCGACGCCGCGGAGGATCACGGAGCGCCCGGCGCCGTCGACGATCTCGGCGCCACGCACGCGCAGGATCGCGCTCGCTTCGGCCGTCGTCGGGCGGCCGGCGCCGGGGATCGGCGCGCCTGCGCCATTCGTACGGGGGGCGCAGGCGGCGCCGAGTAGCATGCAAAGGAGGGCGGGGCGCAGGAACATCGATGCGTCGCGAACATGGCGAGCGGCTCGCCGAAATGAATGGTGCGGAATCGGCCCGCCCGGCAGAACAACACGATCGCCGTCCTCGCCCCGCGTGAGCGCTTCGAGGAGATCTCTATCGATGCGCCTCTTCACGGGCACTCCGGCGCAGGTGGACAGACGGCGGGATCGACGCAGGTCACCTGGCCTTTGCATCCGAGACACGGGACCTGGCCCGCGGGGCAAGGCGATACCGCGTCACTCTCGCCATCCCCCGTGCCTGCCTCGGCGTCCCCGGCGCTTCCGACGCTGTCCGTCGCTGGGAGGGTATCGGCAATGCCCGTTCGCAGGCCGCATCCCAGGGCGAACGTGAGAATCACTGCGATAGTGCAGAGCCGCGTCAAGGGGACCGGCCAAGCTTAGCGCTTGGCGCAGAAGAGAGCGGGCCTAGCGCACCCAGCGCGAGACAAGGCTCGTCGCGCGAGGCAGCTGGTCGTCGCGCAGGCCGTCCGTGTAGACGACGAGCGAGGCGCGGTCTCCGAAGGCGATCCGGATCAAACGGAGGAACTCCTCGGCGCGCGACACCGCAACGTGCGTTTGCCACTCGCTGTGCCACCGATCGGGCTCGAGCGCCGAATGAAGCGCGAGCTGCGCATAGCCCCACCCGATGAACTGCCGTATTGCGCGCAGGATCCGCGCCCGCCCTTTGATCGTCAGCGTGACCGTCCGCTTGCGTGCGTCGTTGGTGACGACGTCGCGTTCGACGTAGCCCATTTCCTCGAGCCGTTTGAGCATGCGGCTGACGACCGACGGGCAAACGCCCAGCGTGCGCCAGAGCACACCTTGTTGGGTGGGGTATCGCCCCTTCTTGTGGATCACATAGAGCATGTCCATGCGAGCCGCGGTGAGGCCCATTT
>DATHQY010000462.1:0-6463 GCA_035482215.1 Polyangiaceae bacterium
ACTCGGCTTGCCGCTTGGGGACCGCACGGCGGACGTGCTCGCGCTCCTCGGGGAACAGATCGCCGGCGACGATCGCGGGCGCCCCGTGCACGACGACGACCGGTGCGTCGAACAGGGCAGCGATGCGATTCCGCAGGAGGCCTTCGGACGTCACGCGCGTCGAGTGTAGCTCGGGCGCCGGCTCCGGAGCTCATTCGAAGCACGCGATATAGAGGTCCGCCGCGAGTCCGGGAGGGACGTTGATGTCGAGCGAAGCCTCCGGGCATGTTGCGATTGTGCCCGCATCGGCGTCCGCGTAGCACCAGGAGGCTGTCGAACTGGACGTTTCGTCGCAATCACGCAACGGTAGTATTTCGCAAAGGCAGCTGTATTTCTCTCCGCTGAGCATCGGCGACTCATCGTCGATTGGCACGGAGAGACCAGGTTCTGCGCAGCGCTTGCAATCGGCGATCGCCGAAGGTGTCGGCGAGGTTCCCGCCGTGGCGGGGAAACGGGCCACGAACACGCTGCAATCCGGCTCATTGGCCGTCGTCGGGAGGGATACCGGTAAGCATTCGTCGATCACCGTCGGGCCGCCGTCGACGGTCGCCTGGGCTTGATAGACCGGGCATGACGAGATGTTCGAAGAAAACCGGCAATTGCTTGCGCCGTTGTAAGGCGCGCTTCCCGCGCAGCACCCCCACGTGTCGAAGCCGGGCGGTCGGACGCAATGAGGAAAGTTGCTGTCGCAAAGCTGGATCGGACCGCTCTGCGCGGTCTCGATACACGAAGATACTGCGCCCTCGAGGCTCGAACAGATGACGCTACCGGGACCTGGCTGCTCAGAGCTCCCGTTGCCGTCGTTCGGGCTTTCGGAAGCGGGCCGCTCCGTGGCGTCCAGCGCAAGGCCAGTGCGACTTCCGCAGCTTGGCGTGAGCAAGCTGAAACCCGAAGCGGCGACCGCAGACCACCACCGATGCATACCCTCGAAGAATGTCCGATCGTGCGGAGAGCCGTCGACAGTGGCTGCACGCGTCCCCTTGATGGGGTCGGCGCCAAAATCCACTATCCTCCCGCGCGATGCTGAAGCCGGGCGACACGTTCGAGCGTTACACGATCGAGGCCCCACTCGGGCAGGGAGGGATGGGCTGCGTCTACCGCGCCCATGATGCCCGCCTGGGGAGGCGCGTGGCTCTCAAGATCATCTCCGACGATCAGCGCGACGGGCACGCTGGCGCCGAGGCCAACGCTCGGCTCCTCCGCGAGGCCCGCGCGGCGGCCGCGCTCGACCACCCGAACGCCGTCTCCATTTTCGACGTCGGCGAATACGAGGGGACGCCGTTCATCGTCATGGAGCTCGTCCCGGGTCGGACGCTGCGCGGCGCGGCGGGAGACGCTCCCGTCCCCGCGGCGACGTGCATCGCGGAGCTTGCCGACGTGGCGCGGGCGCTCGCTGCGGCGCACAAACGGGGCCTCGTCCACCGCGACATCAAGCCCGAGAACGTGATGGTTCGGAACGACGGTGTCGTGAAGGTGCTCGACTTCGGCATCGCACGCCGGCAGGGCGGCAGCCTCGACCCCCACGGCGAAACCGAAATGCCCGCTCTTCCGACGCTCACGATCGATGGCGTCAAGCTCGGGACTCCTGTCTACATGGCTCCCGAGCAAATCCGCGGGGACGCGCTCGACGGTCGCACCGACCAGTTCGCGTGGGGAGTCGTCGCGTACGAGCGGCTCGCGGGGCGGCTTCCTTGGCGCGGATCGGGCGACGCGATGGCGGTCATGGCGTCCGTCCTCACGGATCGAATCGACCGCGACCCCCTCGATCAGGCCGGCGTGCCGCGCGCCATCCAGGACGTGATTCTCCGCGCGCTCGAGAAGCGCCCCGACGATCGTTTTTCCTCGATGGACGAGGTCGCGCAAGCCCTCGACGCCGCCGTTCGCGAAGGCGGCGAGCGGGCGTCTTCGAAGCCCGGACAAGCCCAGGGGGGGCTGCCGCAGGGCGCCACGGAAGCGCAACGCTTCTCGACGGGCGAAGTGCGCGACGTGCTCGCGAAGGCCATCGATCGCCAAGCGGAGCGTCAGGGTTCGACCCAGCTTGGCTTCGAAGATCTGCTGGCGGTCGCTGCCGAGGTGGGCATCGATCCCGATTCGCTCCGAGAGGCCAGCCGCGCGCTTCGCGCCAGCAAAGAGACGCCGAGCGGGACGGGCGGCGACTTCGTGAAGAACCGCGATGCCTGGATGCGCCAGCAGCGGTTGAACCTCTTTCGGCATGCGGGGGTCTACGCGATCGTCAATGCGGCGCTCCTCGTTCTCGGCCTCGTTCTTCTGCGCTTCACGCCATGGTGGATCTGGTTTTTGCCGCTGCTTGGCTGGGGCGTCGGCCTCGCCATCCACGCGCTCGTCGCGCTCACGGCCGGCGAGGAAGACTTCCGCGAGCACGACGAGGGGATGAAGTGGTGGCACGAGAACCAGCGGCGGCGGCACGAGGAGCAAATGGCGCGGAGGCCTCGCGAGGGAGCGCCGCGGGCCGAGACTTCTGCGGAGCGGCGACCCCGAGTGGAGGCATCTGCAGGGAAGGTGCGGGTCGCGCCGGCGGACACGGGGCGCCAACGAGATGCCGAGGAGGAGGCCGTAGCGACGGAGCAGGGGCACTCGAAAGAGCACAGGCGAAGGTAGGGCCGCCGACGCCGGCGTCGTCGAGGTGCCGACCGTAGCGCGTACTGCTCGCGCGCGGCGCCGAGTGACTCGACGGCCTGCGTTCGGGGCGGCACCCCGAGCGCCGTCCAGATAGAAAACGATCGGTGGTTGTCCGTCCGCGCTCGTCGGAACGCCTCGATCAGGGGTCTTTGGGGCGCCAGGGCACCATGCGAAGAAGAAGGCGGTCGCGCAGGACGATCGTGTGCAGAAGAACGCCGCTCAAGTGCGCGAGGATGACCGCGAAAAACAAATACGCCAACACCGTGTGAGCCGATCGCAAGAATGCGTAGAGAGCCAAGCTGTGCGGAAGAATCGGCGGCAGGCGCAGGCTCCCGGCGAGGACGATCGGGTAGTGCCCGGCCGAGAGCATCCCCCAGCCCACGAGCGGCAGCGCGAACATGAGGCCGTAGAGCAGCCTCTCGGAGATCATGACGACGCGGCGCTCGAATGGAGGCACCGTCGGAGGGAAATCCGGAAGCACCGTCCGCTGCCGATTCACGAAGCGAACGATCGCGAGCACCAGAATGGCGATCCCGAGCGGACGATGAACGGCCACGAGCCACCGGTAGTCCTGCACCGACGCCACCATCGCGGCCCCGATGAAGAGCATCGAGAGGATCATCGCGGCCATCAGCCAATGCAGAGCGCGCGTGGCCCAAGAATATTGATGCACGCTCACGGAACCCTCCCTCCGGCGCCCGGTGCGACGTCCACTTCGGCGGGTGTGACCGCGCTCGCCTTCGGCGACTCGCCCGCGCGCCGGCGGAACGACTCGGCGTAGACGCCCGAACGCGCGTTGAGCACCGGATCGTCCGAGGCTTCGATGCCCGCCGGGAGCACGAGCGGGTCGAAGACGAGGTCCCGCGCGGGGCTCGTTTCTTCGCTCTCGATCCGGTTCACCGTGAGCGTGCCGACGTCGACGCGTTCGCGGTCGGCCGGCCATTCGATCGTGGGGTTGTCGGTCGGGTCGCCCGGCTGCCCGACGACGATGACGAGGTGCCAGCGAAGCGGATGCGCGGCTTCCTTCGCGATGAGGCGATCGAAGAGAAAGTTGGGAGTGTCATGCGGCATCGCGCCGGCGACCGCGGGGCTCGATTCCGGGACCAGCGACCAGCGTACGGGGGTGCGGCGGCCCGACGCATCGGTGAAGAAGAACGCATTGAGGCTGTTGTAGATCGTGTCTTCGAATCCGGCGGCGGGCGGCTGCGACTTGATGCGCTGGAGCGCTTTCGCGGTATCGGGGTGCTGCGCCAGGAACGCTTGCACGCGCTCCGGATCGGGATGCCGGGTCGACGGGTCGGGCAGGGTCGCCACGATCAAGTCGTGGAACGTCTGCGGCGTGCTCGCCGGAAACACCGGGAGGGAGACCATGGCGGTCCGCCACTCGCCGCCCGTCGCGGGCTGAAACTGGAGCCCGAGGCCGCGCACGACGCCCCTGTCGTCGGGGGCATGCGGTCCGCCCGGGCCGAACGAGAATCGACCGAGGACGGGCACCGAGCCGGGCGCGAACACTGTGGCTTTCGAGAGCGCGGCGCCGCGCCCGTTCGATTGGAACTCGCCGAGGAGACCGACGCCTTTGGCATGGTTACGCCGGAAGCCTTCGTTGTGCCCGTTGGCGTCTTCGAACGTGTCGACGAACGCGGAGGGCGAGAGCCTTCGTGGTCCGATGAAGCCGGCGTCGTAGAGAAAGAGAATCGTCACGGCGCCGACAATCCCGCCGACGACGAGCAAGCGTTCGACGAGATGTCTCCGCGTCGTGGCGGGTGGCAGATCCCAGAGAAGGAAACGCATGGCGAGGTCCTCCGCTCCGGGCTTACCCGCGTGGCGCATCCAGGCAAGCGAGCGCGGCGCGCACGGCTTCGTCTTTTGCGGCCGCCACGGACATGCGCGCGGGCCTTCGCAGCGCGGCCCCGTGCGCCATCGCGTCGATCACGATGGGCACCGTGAAGAGAAGCCGCTCCACGTCGCGCCCGCGCGGCAGCTCCTTCTCGCGCGCCGCGAAGGCCACGCGCAGGACCCGGCGAAGCCGCGCGTCGAACGCCTCCGCGCCTTGCGCTCCGTGGGGCACTTCGCTCGCGAGCAGATCGTGGAGCTCCGGATCGATCGCGTGCGCGTCGATCAGCGCTTCGACGAGCGCCCGCACGAGGGTGGCGAGCGGCGCGGCGGCGTGATCGAGCATTGCGCCCTCGACGATCGCGGCCATCTGTTCGCGGTGGCGCTCGTGGAGGGCGGCGAAGACGGCGCGCTTGTCGGGAAAGTACTGGTACACCGAGCCGATACTCACGCCGGCGACTTCGGCAATGCGGTTCGTGGTCACCCCGTCGATGCCCTGTCGCTTGAGGATTCTCACGACCGCGTCGAGCACCGCCGCGACGGTCTGGCGTGCTCGATCTTGCTGCGGCTGGCGGCGGGGCGCCTTCGCGGCGGCTTTTCTCGGGCGCCGGCTCTTCGTCGAATGTGAGCTTCGTGTCATACGGGTGCATCTCCCAGCGACGGGCGCGCGGTGCCGTCGCCGCGCCGAACGCGAGCTGACGGCATCGGTCCGCGCTCGTACGATCTCTCTCAGAATCTGAGCAATCATACAAATCATCGGGAGGCACTCGTGAACTATCTCATCACCGGCTCGACCGGAAACATCGGCGGTCGTGTCGTGGAGCGACTCCTCGCGCGGGGGGACCGGCCGCGCGTCTTCGTGCGGGACGCCGCCAAGGCGCAGGCGCGTTTCGGCGATCGGGTCGACGTCGCCCTCGGCGATCTGGGCGACGCCGCCTCGCTCGCCCGGGCGCTCGTGCGCGTGGACGTGCTCTTTCTCGTCAATTCGGGCCCCGGCCTCGAAGCGCGCGACGAGGCGGCGGCGCACGTCGCCAAAACCTCCGGCGTGCAACGCCTCGTGAAGCTGTCGTCGTTCGACGCCGCCGAGCGGGTCGGCACGGGCATCTGGCACGCGCACGGCGAGGCGCGGATCGAAGGGGCGGGCATACCGTTCGTTTTCGTGCGGCCCACGGGCTTCATGGACAACGCGCTCTACTGGGCCCACGGGATCCGCGGCGACGGCGTCGTGCGCTCCGCCACGGGCGACGGGCGCATTCCGTTCGTGCACTCCGACGACATCGCCGACGTGGCGACCGCCGCGCTCACGAGCGCCGAGTGGGTCGGCCGGCGGCTCCCCATCACCGGTCCCGAGGCGCTGAGCTACGCCGAGATGGCCGCGAAGATCGGCGCGGTCATCGGCAAGTCCCTCCGTTACGAGCGCATGTCGGAGGCGGAAGTGGCGCAGTTTCAGGCGACCCTCGGCGAAACCGGGGCGATGATCGAGGCGCATCTGTCGATCTACCGTGCGATTCGCGAAGGCCGCCTCGCGACGGTCACGCGTGAAGTCGAGCGCGTTCTCGGCCGCCCGGCGATCGGATTCGATCGCTGGGCCGACGAGCACGCGGATGCGTTCCGGTGAAACGAACCCTCGTCACGGCAGCCATCGCGCGGCGAGCGGCACGGTCACGAGAGAAAGCAGGATTCCGGCGCCGAGGAGCCCATTCGTCAGCGGCGGATCGAGGCCGTATTCGTCGGCGAGAATCGCGGCGGAGATCATCGGCGCCATCGCGGCTTCGAGCACGCCGACCGTGAGCGTGAGCCCCCGCACGCGAAAGGCGAGCCCTACGCCGAGGCAAAGGAGCGGCGCCAGAACGAGCTTCCATCCGAGGCCCAAGGCGAGCGCGCCCATCGATCCGCGGGGGAGCCGCGGCCGGAGCTGCAACCCCACCGAGAACAGGGCGAGCGGCGAAAG
>DATHQY010000463.1:0-13652 GCA_035482215.1 Polyangiaceae bacterium
TCGGCTTCTTCCTCGGGCGCGCGCTCGCCAGCGGCGCCAAGACCGTCCAGGACGCGGCCGAGCGCCTCGCGTTCGGCCCGGAGATCGACCGCGGAGAAGGCGGCGCGAGCCCCGCCCAGGCGCGCGCCGCGCTCGAGCCGCACGCCGCGGCGGCCCTCGCGCGCATCGATCGCGCCAAGCAAGACCGCGAGGCCCTCAAGGCCAGCGCCAAGTACCCCGAGGCGCCGCACAAGTACGTCATCGTCGCCACCGGCAACATCTACGACGACGCCATCCAGGCCAAGGCGGCGGCCACCGCCGGGGCGGACATCGTGGCCGTCATCCGCGCCACCGCGCAGTCGCTCCTCGACTACGTCCCCCACGGCGCGACGACCGAGGGCTACGGCGGCACCTTCGCCACGCAAGAGAACTTCAGGATCATCCGGCAGTCGCTCGACGAGGCCACCGAGCGCCACGGCCGTTACATTCTCCAGACGAACTATTCGTCGGGCCTCTGCATGGCCGAGATCGCGTGGATGGCGGCGGTCGAGCGGCTCGACATGCTGCTCAACGACGCGATGTACGGCATCTTGTTTCGTGACATCAACATGTGCCGCACGTTCGTCGACCAGTACGTGTCGCGCCGATTCATCGCTCGATCGGGCATCGTCATCAACACCGGGGAGGATAATTACCTGACGACCGCCGACGCGGTCGAGAAGGCGCACACGGTCCTCGCGAGCCAGTTCATCAACGAAGCGTTCGCGCTGCGCGCGGGCCTGCGCGAGGAGCAGATGGGCCTCGGTCATGCGTTCGAGATCGATCCGTGGAAGAAGGACTCGTTCCTCCTCGAGCTCGCCCAGGCGCAGCTCGTCCGGCAAATCTTCGACCGCCACCCCATCAAATGGATGCCGCCGACCAAGCACAAGACGGGCGACATCTTTTTCGCCCACGTGCATGACGCGCTCTTCGACCTGGTCGGGGTCGCGACGAAACAGAGCATCGAGCTTCTCGGCATGTTCAGCGAGGCCGTTCACAATCCCCTTTTGATGGACCGCTATTTGGCGCTGAAGGCCACGCGGTACGTGCACGAGGCCTGCCGCGACCTTGGCGACGAAATCGAATTCAAGAGCACGGGCCTCGTCGCCGCGCGCGCGACGCAGGTGCTCGACGAAGCGCTTTCGCTTCTCGAAGAGGTCGAGCGGGAATCGCTGTGGGAAGCGATCGCCCGAGGTGCATTCGCCGACGTCAAGCGCACGCGCACGGGCGGCAAAGGCTACGAGGGAGTCGTCGCGCGGAGCGCGGACTACGTGAATCCCCTTTTGGACGCGCTCGAAGCGCGCTGAACGCCCTCAGCGCCTGTCAGTCGAGCGGTGCTCCGGCGGCGCCGCACGCCCGGCGAGCGGCGCTGACGCGTTATTTTGCTATTCTTGCGTATGGCCGCCGCTTTGCCTCTTCGAGCATCCGGCCCCGAGCCGCTGCGCGCCTACGGCGATCGCGCGAACGACGGCATGGTCCAGCTCTCGTTCGTTCTCGCGATGCCGCCGAGCCCGCGCGCCCGCGAAGCGGCGAAGCGATTCGCCGAGAAGCACGGGCTCTCCGAGCCGATCGTGGCGACGATGGAACTCTGCGCGGAGGGATTCTCGTTCTTCGTCGTGTACGGCCATTCGCGCCATTCCGTCGATCCGTCGTCGATCGACGTGGCCGAGCTCAAGACCGAGTCGCTCTCGCGCGAAGAAATCGAACGGCGCATTCACGACAAGCGTGCGCGAAAAATCGTCCTCGTCGGCGCATGCACGGGCAGCGACGCCCATACCGTCGGGATTGACGCGATTCTCAACTACAAGGGTTACGCGGGCGACAAGGGCCTCGAGAGCTACAAGGGTTTCGAGGTCTACAATCTGGGCGCGCAAGTCGAGAACGAGCAGCTCGCGGCGCGGGCGCGCGCGCTCCGGGCGGACGCGATTCTCGTGAGCCAGGTGATTACCCAGCGCAATTGCCACAAAGAGAATGCCCGCGCGCTCGTCGAGCTCCTCGAAAAAGAAGGCTGGCGGCGCGACGTGACGCTCCTGTTGGGAGGCCCTCGCGTCGATCACGCGCTCGCGCTCGAGCTCCGGTTCGACGCCGGCTTCGGTCCCGGCACGAAGCCGAGTGACGTGGCGTCGTACCTCGTCGAGAAGATGTGCCCTCGGTAGACCCCGCTCTAGGCCGCGCGCTCGCGGTCGTCCACGAGCGGCAGGCGCACCGACCCGCCCGGACACGCGCGGCGATCGCCGTGTTCGTCGATCATGTCCTCGATCGTTCCGTGGCAGGCTCCGCAGTCATCCCCTGCGCGGCAGGCCCTGGTTACGGCTTCGCGGCTCAGGGCGCCCCCTTCAATAGCGGCGGCCACCTGGCGTTCGGTCACGGCGCGGCAGATACAGACGAACATCTCTCCTCAGAGGATAATGATTTCCGTTTTCAAGTCCAGAACGAACGTTAGCTCGGGGGACGAGGCCCGCTAAACGGCTGAAACTCCCTATATTTGGGAGCCATGGCGCGGGTAGCGTCCCCAAGGTTAACAGGTTAACGTCGACATTCGCTCGAAACGTAAGGCTTACATCAGCCCCCACGGCCCACCCGTCGACGCGCATCGCCGGCTCGCCGTTTGCGCTCTATCGGCGCGCCTACGAGGACGGACGGATCTGCTGCGCGAGGTAGTTCGCCTCGCCGACCTGCTGAACGAGCTCGACCTGCGACTCGAGCCAATCCACATGGTCTTCCGATTCGACGAGGATGTGCCGGAGCAAGTCTTCGCTGCCGTTGTCGCCCGCGTCGCGGCACGTCTGCATGCCGGCGTTGAGACGGGGCACGGTTCCGAGCTCGAACGCGAGATCGTTCTTCAAGATTTCGACGACCGTCTGTCCGATGGCGATCTTTCCGAGCCGTTGCAGATTGGGCAGCCCATCGAGGAACAGAATCCGCTCGATGAGCTTGTCCGCGTGCTTCATCTCGTCGATCGACTCTTTGTAGATCTTCTTGCCGAGGTACTCGTAACCCCAGTTGAGACACATTCGCGCGTGCAAAAAATACTGGTTTATGGCCGTGAGCTCACCGGTGAGCACTTCGTTCAGCAGGTCGATGATGCGGGGGTCGCCCTTCATGGCCGCCACCAAAGCATCGGAGGGCCCGGCCGCGCAAGCGCCGTCACGGAACACCGCCGGGTAGATCGATCGAGAGCCACACGTCCACGCCGCCACGACCGATGCGCTCCGCGCCGTTCGCTCGCAGGACCACGCAGCCGCAAGGGTCGTGCAACTCGATCGCGCCGCCCACGGCAACGAGCTCGCGAGCCGTGAGGTCCGCATCGCTCGACGCGCGCAACGTGATGCGGGAGCCGAACGGAACGCCCGCGTCGGCCCCGGCGGTCCAGCCCGTGGCCGCGAAGAATCCGCTTGCGGGCTCGAGGGTCGGGTCGACGAGCGCTCGGGCAAGCACGGGGTCCACGCCATCGCGTTCTGCAACATGGGCCCCCGCGTGGAGACCGCTACGCGACCCGGCACGCAAGGTGCCCGAGAATGCGCCACCGCGGGAATCGGCACCCGCGATCACGCGCGCTGCGTCCGCCCGAAGCGACAGGACAGGGGCCTGCACCGAGGCCCGGGCACGCACCACACCCTCCGCGCCGGACACCTCGCCGGAGGCCGGCAAAGAGCCAACGAGGCCGGCGGCGACGTCGAGCTCGCCGGACGTTCGTGCTCCCCATTGGCCGATCGCGTTCGTCCATCCAGCGGACGCGACCCACGCTTCCCCGTTCGGCGCCGTCATCCCGCGCGCAGCCGGCAGGAGCGCGGCGTCGGCGGCGCGCGTCTCGATCGCCGCCGCCTCGACATAGGGCTCCGTCGTGTGAACCCACGGGTCGGGCAGAGCCGCGCCCCCGGAAACCACCGATTCGGCCCCGAAGGCGCGAATCAGAGGAACGCCCAGTCGTCCGCGGAGTTGCGCCGCACCGGCGGCGGCTCGTTCGGTGCCGTCGTCGGCCACCTGCCCGACTCCGTGCAGGGCCACGGACGTCGCGGCGGGCCCGAAGGACCAAGCCCACTGCGCATGGGCCTCTCCACGGGCAAAGCTCGTCGCCCCCTGGAGAGCACTCGCGAGCTGCCCCCCCTCGAGCGTCGCGTCGTACGTTCCGCCGGGGCCCATCGCGTCGGATCGGCGTACGACGAGCACCGGACCGCTCGCGCCGAGATCCGCCGCGTCGCCGCCGCGAATCGCGACGGCTTCGACGCGCGAAGCGACCGTCCACCCGAGAGCAGTCCAGCGGGCTTCGGCGGCCCCGCGATCGAATGCTTGCGCGGCCTGGCCCACGTCGGTCGTGGCACGCACCGCGCGTTCCCCGCGAAGCGCGGCGATTCGCCAGCTCACGGATGGATTCGCGGAAGGGCTCGAAGCGCCACTGGCATCCAGCGAGACGCCGTCCTCGCCGCGAAATCGGTCCCATCCGATCCGGGTCCGCGTGGCTTCCGTCGCGAGGTCGGTCTGGACGGCGAAGCCCCCTTCGACATAACCGCCTGCGCGAAGGTCGAGCCCGGCCGCGGCATCGCCCGCGCCGGTCGTGGTCGACGCGGCCCCAGCACGGGTCGGTGCAAACCACGGCAGGTGGACTCCACCTCCCGCGAAGAACCCATCGGCACCGCGCCATCCGAGGTCGGGCGGGAGCAGGCCGGGACGCGCCCGCGAGCGGAGCCAAACGGCTGGGGCCCAGGCGATCGGAACTCCGAATACGTCGAGGACGGGTTGCTTCAAGATCACGTCGTACGGCGGGGCGACGGTGGCGCCGGAGAACCGAACCGAGAGCGGCGTACCGAGACAAGGGCAGAACGCGAGGATCCCGTGACCCGCCAGCTCGACGCCGATGGGTACCCGCTTCATGGCGAGCGCGTCGCTCGACAAGTGAAAGGGCGGCTCGTCGACGCGGACGTGCCCCGCAACATCGAGCGACTGCGTCTTCGTATCGAGACGCACCTCGTCGGCGCCGAAGGCAACGCCGGCCGCAGCCTCCGCGGACCCGAGCGCCGGGGACGGCACCTCGGGAACCGGGGCGGGGGCTGGCACGTCGGGAGCCGGCGGCGGGGACGGCACGGCGGGAACGGGTGCCGCGGGCGCGGTCTGGGCGCCCGCGCGGCTTGGAACGGCCACCAGCGCCGGCGCGCTCGCCAGCGCAACGAGCCAGAGCCGGCGCGTTCGCCTCAATGCGAGGGAGACGAGGCGACCGGGGGCGATGCCGGTGCAGACGAGACGTAGTCGCCCTTCGGAAACGCGATCTGGAGCACGACGCCCCCGTCCTTCGCGGCTTCCGTTGTGACGTCGGGCTTCACCGAAGCGCGCAGGTCCACGATGAACCACAGGTCGCGCCCGTGGGGCGTGAGGCGGGCGCTGGCGACGGGGGTGTTGAAGTCAACGGTGACGAGCGGGTTGTAGTCGTTGCGGTGTGCCGCGCGAGCGACTTTGACGACGTACACCAGGCGTCCAGGCGCGATCTTCGCGTCGTACGCAACGCTCTGCGAGAACGCGATCGAGAGCCGGGTGGAGCCGTCGGCCAGCGTTTCGAACTCGGGCGCGCTCGCCTCGATCCCGCCCCGTACCGCCTTCGGCGAAAGCCGTGGCGTTGCCGGCGGAGTGGCGGCGGAAGGCGCGGCCGCATTGGCCGGAGACGCGGAGGCATCCGCCGGCGCGCGCGTGTCGTCCGCCCGCGCCCGTGGCGCAGCGAAAGCGAGACCGACGAGCACGCCCAGCGCGGCGACCCCGAACAAGCCCTTCCCCTGGACCGTCAAGGCCATGCTTCGAAGTAGAGCACGGCGCGGAAAGGGTCTCCAAACTTGCAGCGAGCCGCCACGCAGTTGCCGCCAGGCCCTCTGCCCTGGTAAGGCCGGGACTGCCATGGAACAGCAGCTCCCCGCCACCGAGATCACAGCCCTCCTCGGGCGCGGCACCGAATTCGAAGGCAAGCTCCACTTCGAAGGGCGCGTTCGCATCGACGGCGTCTTCCGCGGCGAGATTCGCAGCGACGACACCCTGGTCATCGGCGAGGGCGCCGAAGTGCACGCCGAAATCGACGTGGCGACGGTCATCGTCCGCGGGGGGATCGTGCGCGGCAACATCCGCGCGGCCACGGCCATCGAGCTGCACGCGCCGGGCAAGATGGTGGGCAATCTGCATTCGCCGTCGCTCTTCATCGATCGAGGCGTCGAGTTTCAGGGCAGCTGCCGGATGGACCCGCTCGATGGAGCGAAAGCCGAGCGCCCGCCCGAGCGTGGGCAAGAAAGCACCGAGCCGACGGCGCGCCGAGCTCGCTGAGGGGCACCCCAGGTCCCCTGGCATCCGTCGGTCGACCGTTCCGGTCCACGGACTCGTGGCTCTAGGCGGGTTGCCCGCGCCCGATCGCGTTTTTCGGCGGCCGCGAGACGTGACGGCTTGCGCCGTCGTAGAAGCGCCACGGGCGGTCCGCCCATTCTTCGGCGTAAGCGACGCCCACGCGCGCGGTCGCCACGATTCGCGGGCGCTTCTCGCGCGGGCAGAGGTAAAGCCGGCCCTGCGTCAAATCCCCGCCGCTGTCGGCGCGGGTGATGCCGAATGCGCGCGCGAAGCGTCCCGGCCCGTCGAGGCGGGCGTGCGGATCGAACCCCGCCATCGGCTCGCCGGCGCGAACGAGCACCGCGTGTGCCCTGCCCGGGCCGAAGCACGTGATGTTGAAGCAGTCGTGCATGCCGTAAATGAAGAACACGTAAGCGTGGCCTGCTTCGCCGAACATCACGCGCGTCCGCGCCGTGATCCCGACGCGCGAATGCGATGCCTGGTCCTTCGGGCCGCGGTACGCCTCCGTTTCGACGATGCGCGCGACGCGCAGTGGCCTGGCGGGGTCGCGCTCGTCGACCAATCGACACCCGATCAGGGCGCGCGCGACCGTCATCGCGTCGCGCTCGTACCACTCGCGGCGCAATCGCTGCGCGCTCATCGAGCCCGTATCCTTGGTCAGCAGGGGCTGCTTCGGCTCAAGCGAGAGCCGTGAGAGCTCCGTGCGCGGGCGTCTTTCCGACAAGGCGTCTTTCCAACGAGGGCCGCAAGTCCAACATTACACTCGTACGGAATGCCCCACCCGACACTCCCATGTCCCCACCGTGTCATCTCGCGTCGCCAGACGCCACCACGAGCCCCACAAGCGCGGAGCGGGGTGCGCCGGGCAAGCCCCAAGGGCGAACGGCAAACGGGAGGCAAACGGGAGGAAAGAAGGCCCCTCGCGATGCAAAGTGGGCCGAAACAACCGGTGCCAGAGCCGCCGCATTCCGCATGCCTCTGCTCTGGAAGTACGCAGCGTCCGGCGCTATGGGCTATGCATCGATTCCGCCGCTGCCCTCGCCCTCGAGGCGATGACACGGCCCGCGGCTTCCGGAGCAGTCGCCCGGAGCCCACTTCTGGAGACTCATGTTCGAAGAATTCGGCATCAACGCGGGCTACGTGGAAGAGCTGCACACCCGCTGGCTCTCGAGTCCACACTCGGTCGAAGGCGATTGGCGGCGCTTTTTCGAGGAGACGAACGGAGCGGCCGCGGCGGAGATCGCGGCCACGATCGGCACGGCCGCAGGGGTCGGCCCCGGCGCCGCTGGGCGCGGGGGATACGCGAACGGCAAACGCACCGGCAACGGCGCCGCCGGAACGAACAACGGAAACAACGGAACGTACGGCGGTCCGAACGGGACGAATGGCACGGCCCTCGCGGCCAATGGCGCGAATGGTGCCAACGGTCACGCGCTGGTGGCGGCCGAAGAGGAGGGCGTGGCGCCCCCGGTGGCGTACCGCGACGCCGTCCGCGAGACGCTCATTGCCGCGACGGAGCTGCAGAGCCGCGTCGCGCAACTCGTCAACGCGTACCGGGTGCGCGGCCACCTGTTCGCAGACTTGAACCCGCTCGGCAAGCCGCCGCCCGCGCCCGAACTCGAGCTCTCGCACTTCGGCCTCGACGAGAGCGACTTCGACAAGAGCTTCTCCACCGCGGGCATGGCGGGGCTGCCCGAGCGCGCCACCCTCCACCAGATCGTCGCGCACTTGCGCGAGACGTACTGCTCCTCCATCGGCGTCGAGTTCACGCAGATCGAGGACACGGAGCCGCGCCAATGGCTCCAGCAGCAGATGGAGTCGACGAAAAACCATGCGTCGCTCGATCGCAGCGAACTCATTCGCATTCTGACGAAGCTCACCGAGGCCGAGATCTTCGAGCAGTTCATCCACAAGAACTACGTCGGGTCCAAGCGCTTCTCGCTCGAAGGGGCCGAGAGCATGATCCCGATGATCGACCGCCTCATCGAGGCGGCCGGACAATACGGGATCGAAGAGCTGGTCATCGGCATGGCGCACCGCGGGCGCCTCAACGTGCTCGTCAACGTGATGGGCAAGAACGTGCGCGAGATCTTCGCTGCGTTCGACGACAAGAAGCCCGAGCGCTTCCTCGGCACGGGCGACGTGAAATACCACCTCGGATACTCGAGCGAAGTCGTCACCCAGGGCGGGCGCCCGCTCCACTTGTCGCTCGCCTTCAACCCGAGCCATCTCGAGTGGGTCAATCCGATCGTCGAAGGGCGCGTGCGCGCCAAGATCGACCGCCGCAAGCACAAGAGCACGATGCCTCTGCTGGTGCACGGCGACGCGTCGTTCATGGGCCAGGGCGTCGTCGCCGAGACGCTGAATCTGTCGCAGCTCGAGGGCTACACGACGGGCGGCACGATCCACCTCGTCGTCAACAACCAGATCGGCTTCACGACGCTCCCGCGCGATTCGCGATCGACGCACTACTGCACCGACGTGGCGCGCATGCTTCGCGTGCCCGTGTTCCACGTGAACGGCGAAGACCCGGAGGCGGTGATCCAAGTCACGCGCCTCGCGATCGAGTTTCGGCAGCGCTTCAAGCAGGACGTCGTGATCGACATGTTCTGCTACCGGAAATACGGCCACAACGAAGGCGACGAGCCTCGCTTCACCCAGCCGCAAATGTACGCGCTGATCGACAAGAAGCCGACCGTGCGCGAGGTCTACGTTTCGCACCTCGTTGCGGGCGAGCACATCTCGTACGAAGAGGCCGACGCGATCGCGCACGAGCGCAGGACGACGCTCGATCGCGCACTCGAAGAGGCGCGACAAGGCGACTACCACACCATGCCCGAGACGATGGGCGGGGTGTGGACGCCCTACCAGGGCGGTCCCGACTCGAAGGCGGCCGAGGTTTCGACGAGCTTCCCGAAAGAGAAACTGCTCGCGGTGCTCGACAAGCTCGCGACGATTCCGAGCGACTTCCATCCGCACCCGAAGGCGTTGAAGACGGTCGAGCAGCGGCGCGAGCGAGCGGCCGCAGGCCAGCCGCTGGACTGGGGCGCGGCGGAGCACCTCGCGTGCGCGTCGATTTTGCTCGAAGGTCACGGCATTCGCTTCACCGGGCAGGACGCACGGCGCGGCACGTTCTCGCACCGTCACGCGGTTCTCTTCGACACGCAAACGGGCGAACCGTACGTGCCGCTCGCCCACCTCGGTGACCCCGGATCGGAAGCGCTCGCGATGCCCGGCGCGAACGGGGGGCCCGGCTCCGTCGGACGATTCGAGATCTACGACTCGCCTCTCAGCGAAGCCGGAGTGCTCGGCTTCGAATACGGCTATTCGCTCGACCGGCCCGACAAGCTCGTGGTCTGGGAAGCGCAGTTCGGCGACTTCGCGAACGCCGCGCAGGTGATCATCGATCAGTTCATCGTCTCGGCGGAGGACAAGTGGTCGCGCCTCTCGGGCCTCGTGCTCCTTTTGCCGCACGGGTTCGAAGGCCAGGGCCCGGAGCACTCGAGCGCGCGCATCGAGCGTTTCTTGCAGCTCGCCGCGGAGGACAACATCCAGGTTTGCAACGTGACGACGCCGGCGCAGTTCTTCCACCTGCTGCGCCGCCAGGTGAACCGCAACTGGCGCAAGCCGCTCGTCGTCTTCACGCCGAAATCGCTCTTGCGCCATCCAGAGGCGGTGAGCCCGCTCGACGAGTTGGCCCACGGGTCGTTCCAGCGGGTCATCGGCGACGACACGGTCGATCCTGGCAAGGTGCGGCGCGTCCTGCTGTGCTCGGGCAAGGTTTACTATGACCTCGCGGCGGAACGCCGAAAGCGGTCCAACACGGACATCGCCATCGTGCGGCTCGAGCAGATTTACCCGCTGAGTGGCGCCCTCGGAAAAGCGCTCGCACCCTATCGCGAGGATGTGCCGGTCGTCTGGGTACAAGAGGAGCCGCGAAACATGGGCGCCTGGTACTTCGTGAACGCGCGCCGCGAAACCCTCTTCGGCGGGCGGCCGCTCTCCTTGGCGTCGCGCGCCGAGAGCGCGAGCCCCGCTACGGGCAGCAAGGCCGCGCACGACCTCGAGCAGAAGATGCTCCTCGACGAGGCGTTCGGCGAGTAGTCTCGCCCGCGTGGATCGCCCCGCGCGCTACTTGGCCGTGCCGGGCGGGGGCGGATCCGGCGAAGGCAAAACGGGGGCTCGTCGCGGCGCCCAGATGTTGACCGCGATGGCCCAGCTCACGAGGCCGAAGAGGACAACGGCCATGACGATGTACAGGAAATGAGCGTCCGCCATCGGGGGGGGACCTTATCGCGGAGCCCGTCGACGCGAAACTCGCCTGACGCGGTCCGTGGGAGCCCGGGATACGGCCTCGGCCTCGTCGAACGGGCGCTCGCATGCGCGCTGCTCGCGGGGGCTGCGGCGGGATGCACCCCGCACCTTGCCGGCACGAACGACGCCGCGCTCGAGTACACGATGAAGCCGGACCCCGCGGGGGCGCCGCCGCTCGATCTGCATACGCTCTCCCGGCGGATCAAGTCGCGACTCATCGCCGCCGGCGTGGCGGCGGACGTCCAGCGCATCCAGCCCGACACCGCGGGCGGCGCGCCGGGCCGCATTCGCGTCGTCGTGGACGCGGACGTCGTCGATCCGGTCAACGCGCTCATTTTGTGGCCCGGCGACATCAGCGTCTACCGGGCCTCGGGCGTCGTGCCGGCGCCTTCCCGTCCGGGCGCCGAAGCGCCGGCGACCTCCTCTCCGGGCGCCAAAGCGCCCGAGATCGGACGGACCACGCTCGTCGATCCGCTCGCCGCGGGCTCTTCGCAGCCGCTCGTCGTGCCCCTCCCCGCCCTCGCGGGCCGCGACGATGCCCCGCCCGCCCTCGCGTCCGTGAATGCCGCCAAAGGCGGGCGCGCCCTCGCGTTCGCCCTGGAGCCCGAAACGCGTAGCGCCCTCGCGAGCCTCGCGCAGCAGGACCCACGCGCCGACGTCGTCTTCTCACGCGACCGCACGGTGCTCGCCACGATTCCCGTGACCGAAGCGCTCGCGACGCCCGTCGTGGTCGACCTCGACGGAGACCCGGGCATCGCCGCGTATGCGCGCGCGGCGAACGTGCGCCGGCTCCTCCAATCGCCGCGCCTCCCACCCATGACCCGCGTCGCCGCCGCGCGCTTGCCGGTCCACCTGGGTCTCGCCACCGCCTGCGCGATCCTGCCCTTCGTGCTTTCGTTCGCGTGGCTTCTCTTTTTGCGCCGCTTCGACCGCGCGCGGCCCGAGCCCATGTGGCTCGTCGCCGCCACGTTCGCGCTCGGCGCGCTCTCCGTCATTCCGGCGGCCGGCGTCGAACTCGGGCTCTCCAGCACGAGCCCCTGGCTCGATCCTGCGACGGCGACGCTCGGCGGGCAATGGCGCGCGCTCCCGCTCTCGCTCGCGGTCTTCACCCTGGCCGTCGGTGCCGTCGAGGAAGGCGCGAAGTGGCTCGCGGCCTGGTCGTTCGCCGCCCACCGCCACGAATTCGACGAGCCCGTCGACGGAATCATCTATGGCTCGGCCGCGTCGCTCGGCTTCGCCGCCGCCGAGAACGTGAAGTACTTCGCGATCGGGCGCATGTCCGGGGCGGTGATCGCCGCCCGCACGTTCATGACCGTGCCCGCGCACATGTTCTTCGGTGCCATCTGGGGCTACGCGATGGGCCGGCATCTGATTGCGCGCAAGGAGGGCCTCGGTCCCTGGCTCCGCTTCTTCGCGTTGGCCGCGTTCGCCCACGGAGCCTTCGACGCGATGCTGGCGACCGACGGCTTGCAGCTGCTTGCGACGCCGATCGTCCTCGCGCTCGCGGTCGCCTTCGTCTGGCTCCTGCGACGCGCCTTGCGGCACGGAACGGTGACCGATGAGGGCGAAGCGATCGTCGAGATGCGCCCTTCGTATTACCGCGTCGGCTCGCCACGGGCCTTCTACGGGTGCGCGGCCGGCATGGTGGTCTCGGCCTTCGCCGTCACTGTCCTCGGCAGTTACTACGAGCTCCTGCACCACCGCGTCGGCGCACTTTTCGTCGTGTCTGCGTCGATGCTTCTGGCGCTCTTCGGCCTCGCTTCGTACGGCGCGTCGGAGACGATCCCACTCGACGTGGTTCTCGACGGACGAGGCCTGACGTTCGCGGGCGTTCTCACGAAGTGGTCGGCAATCGCCTCGGTCCGCCTCGCCCCGCGGAAAGGCAGCCCCAGCGAACCCAGCGGACGGAAGGACGGCGCTGCGTTCGTCGAAGTGCAGACCGCCGGGCGTTCCATGCGGCTCGGGCCGGCTCCGGCCGCGCGCGCCGCTGCGCTGGCGGAAGCCATCGCGGAAAACGTGCCGGGGGCGTAGTCGGGTCGCGGGGCGCGAGAGGCGCCGAGAAACCGCATCTAATCGATCGATACGAGCTCGATGTCGAAGATGAGCCCCGCGTTGGCCGGAATGGTGGGCGGGCTGCCGTTCTCGCCGTAGCCGAGGTCCGGCGGAATGCGGAGCCTGCGCTTGCCGCCGACCTTCATCCCGAGGACGCCCTCGTCCCAGCCCTTGATCACTTCGCCCTTGCCGAGGGTGAACTTGAACGGATCGCCGCCGTGATCCTCCGAGCTGTCGAACTTCTTCCCGTTCATGAGCGTGCCCGTGTACTGCACGTGGACCGTGTCGCCCGCCTTCGCTTCACGGCCCTCGCCAGGCGACTTGTCCTCGACTTCGAGCTTCGTGGGCGGCGGCGGCAGGGGCTGGCTTTCGGCGGGCGTGAAGGTGCTCACGGGCTCGTCGACCCGTTTGGAACAGGCGCCCAAGGCGAGCGCGACCCACGCGAGCGCGGCCAAGGTGAGCGAGACCGAGGCGGGAGACCCCCAAGCAAGAGAAGCGGTGACAATCCGGCGGTGGCGCATGAGGCGACCGAAGCTAATGAATCCCTCGCGTGCCGCCAGCGGTTCCCGGTCCCGCGGGCGGCGCTGGCAGGGCTCCGCCGCTCCCCCCTGGCGCCGGAACGCCGGCCCCCGAGGGCGCCGGCACACCGAGGAATGCCCCTACGAGGGACGCGAGCGTCTGGATCTGGTCGAGCGTGGCCGTCAGGTGCAGCTTCACGCGCGCGCCCTCGCTCGTCACATCGACGCGATCGAGGAGCCCGTGCGTCACGATCGACGTGATGACGTCGTTGTGCCGGCGAACCATGCGCGCGACCGCGGCCGCGGCGCTCGCCGCTTCGGTGGCGTCGCTCGTGTCGCCGTCGACGTACACGTCGGCGCCGTCGTCCGCCCGCGGCACGACGCGAAGGCGGAGCTCGGTGATCGAGGCCGGCAGCTCGGGCAGCGGCCGTTGCG
>DATHQY010000464.1:0-2949 GCA_035482215.1 Polyangiaceae bacterium
CCGGGGCATGGGCAGCGGCGCTCGATCGCACGGATGGGCCGACGCTTCTCGCGCTGACGCGGCAAAACGTGCCGCTCCTGGCGAGCATCCCGGTGAAAGACAAACGCGAGGGCGTCCTTCGCGGCGGTTACATCGCGAAGAAAGAGACGGCGCCGCTCGACCTGATCTTGCTTTCGGCAGGCAGCGAGCTGCAGCACGCGATGAAGGCGGCCGAGTCGCTCGGCGCGGGGACGCGCGTCGTGAGCATGCCGTGCTTCGCGCGGTTCGATCGGCAGCCGGCGGCGTATCGCGAAGAAGTACTCCCGCGGTCGTGCCGGCGCCGCGCGGCGATCGAGGCGACGGTGCCTTCGACGTGGGCGCCGTACGTGGGCCTCGACGGGGCCATCGTGGGGATCAACCGGTTCGGTCTCTCGGCGCCCGGCGCCGAGGTGATGAAGGAGCTCGGCATCACGCCGGAGAATTTGCTCGCCGCCGTGAAGAGCCTGCCGGTGTAGCGAGGGCCGCGGCCCGTCGAAGGGCCGCGCTCACGCCGCGAGGAGCGGGCCGAGGATCTCGACCATCTGATCGACCTCGGCCCGCGAGACGTTCAGCGCGGGCGTGAAGCGAAGCACATGCGGCCGCGGGGCGTGGAGCACGAGGCCCTGCTCGAACGCGCGCGCCACGATGTCGGCCGCGCCGTCGGCCGGGAGAACGAGCGCGAGCATGAGGCCGCGGCCGCGGACGAATGAGCCGTCGGGGGCGCGGAGCGCGCGCAGCCGTTCGGCCAGGTATTCGCCGGTGCGGTTCACCTCGGCGAGAAACGCGGGATCGCTCACGACGCGAAAGACGGCGGCGCCGGCGGCGGTCGCGAGCGCGCCGCCGTTGAACGTCCCGCCCTGGTCGCCGGGCTCGAAGCAAGACACCGCGTCGCGCGCGACGAGCGCGCCGAGGGGGACGCCGCCCGCGATCCCTTTGCCGAGCGTCATGATGTCCGGCGTGATGCCGAAATGCTCGTACGCGAAGAGCTTGCCCGTGCGGCCCATCCCCGTTTGCACCTCGTCGATGACGAGGAGGATCCGTTTCTCGTCCGCCAGCCGGCGGAGGTCCTTCACGTACGCTTCGTCCGCGGGATTGACGCCGCCCTCGCCCTGCACGAGCTCGAGCATCACCGCGGCCGTGCGATCGCCGATCGCGCGCTCGACCGCGGCGATGTCGTTCATCGGGACCTTCACGAAACCGGGCACTTTCGGCTCGAACAGCGTGTTCCACACCGCCTTGCCCGACGCGGACATCGTGGCAAGCGTTCGGCCGTGAAACGAATGGACCATCGTGATGATCTCGAAGGCGCCGCCGCGGTGTAGGCCTCCCCACTTGCGTACGAGCTTGATGGCGCCCTCGTTCGCCTCGGCGCCGCAATTCGTGAAAAAGACGCGGTTGAGCGCGCGGCCGTCCGCGATGAGCGTGGCGAGCTCGGTGGCCGGCTGCGTGTAGAACGCGGGGCCGACGTTCAGGAGCTTGCGGGATTGCGCGGCGATCGCCTCGGCGACGACGGCCGGCGAATGGCCCAGCGAGTTGACCGCCCAGCCCTGCCCGAAGTCGAGGTATCGCTTGCCGTTCTCGTCGACGAGCCACGATCCGTGGCCCGAAACCATGGCGATCGGAGGCCGCTTGTTGACGGCCATGAGCGCGTCGAAGCGTGATGGCTCGCTCATCCGAACGCCCTCATTGCGCGCCATCAGAACCCCAGCATTGGACCGATTTGGAGCCCGAGGCCCGTGCCGCTCGTGGGCAAGTACTCCATGAGCCGGAGTTCCGCGGTGATACCGAAGTTGGGCGAAAACGCGAACGCCGTGCCGATGCCGCCGCCGATGAAGCCTTGGCCGACGTGCTTCCACGCGTTGTACTGGGACGTCTCTTGCTGTCCGTTCGGCGCCTGCACCCGGCCGTCATAGACGTAGGCAGTGAGCGACGACGCGGCCTCTGCCGCGCCACCGACCAAAAGGACGTACGGGCGGAAGCCCTTCCGTGAAAGCGAGTTGTGCAAGAACCAGTAGGTGCCGCGTATTTCGAGGTGCAGCGGGAAGAATGCCGTCCCGTTCGGGCGCGTCGGTGCGCTGCTGATGGCGAATCCGATCTTCGCGCCGAGTGTGAGGTTGGAGCCGAACGCGCGCTCGTACCCGGCCATGATGACCTGGTTGGCCAGCGAAAAGCCGCCACCGACCGAGTCCCCCGGGGATCCCGCAAGGGGCGAGTATTTGTCGTAGGTGCCGTCGGACTGGAAGCAGGTGTAGCCGGACCCGCCGGCGCACACGTTGTTGGCCGACGGGAGCAGGATGAACTCCTGCTCGAACGTCAGGCTAACCCAGTTGCTCTTGGGCGCGACGTTTTCCTCCTCGGAACCTGAGATCGCCTCTCCCGTGCAGGTGCCGCCCTGGCAGGTTTCGCCGCCGTTGCAGTCGTCGTTGGTGCTGCAGGTCCTTCCGCTCGAGGCGGCCTTGCATCCGGGGAAGCCCGGCGGGCAGTCGGTTTCCGCGCTGGAGGATGCCGCGCTCTTCGCGGCCTCGGGCGTGCTGGCTTCCCCGGACTCCGGAGCGCTCTTCTCGGGCGCGGCTTCGGCGCCGGCCGAAGACGCCTTCACGGCGGCGAGCGCCTTTTGCAGCTCGGGAGTCGAGAGATCGGGGCTGATCGTGACGCTCGGGTCGTCCTTGACCGCCGCGGCGAACTGGCCGTCCGCGTCTTCCTTTTTCTGCTGCGCAAAGAGCACGACGCCGAGATCGCAGTGAATTCGTGCACGTACAGCTGGCGTGCAGTTCCCTGGATCTTTGCAAAGGCCGAGGGCCTGGGTGAGCTTGGCCTCCGCGGCGGCGAAGTCGGTCGCGAGATAGTCCTGCTCGATCGCCGCCTGGCGGAGCTTGCCGGCCTCCGCGTCGTTGGCGGCAGCAAGCGCCGTGCGCGGAGAGCCAAGGGCGA
>DATHQY010000465.1:0-6976 GCA_035482215.1 Polyangiaceae bacterium
CCCCTGGAGCAAGACGACGCCCGACAAGCTCTCGGTCGAGGAGACCCGCCGCTGCCTGGACGAGGACCACTACGGCCTCGAGAAGATCAAGAAGCGCATCATCGAATACGTCGCCGTGCGCAAGCTCGCGGGGTCGAAGAAGGCCCCCATCTTGTGTTTCATCGGCCCGCCGGGAGTCGGCAAGACGTCGCTCGGGCGTTCGATCGCGCGTGCGATGGGGCGCCGTTACCATCGCATCGCGCTCGGCGGCGTACGCGACGAGGCGGAGATCCGCGGGCACAGGCGCACGTACGTCGGCGCGCTCCCGGGCCGGATCCTGCAGGGCATGAAGAAGGTCGGCGTGCGCAACCCCGTCATCGTGCTCGACGAAGTGGACAAGATGGGGGTCGACGTCCTCGGCGATCCGGCGGCGGCGCTGCTCGAAGTGCTCGACCCGGAGCAGAACTCCACGTTCCAGGACCATTACCTCGACGTGCCGTTCGACCTCTCGCAGGTCACCTTCTTGTGCACGGCGAACAACCCCGACACGATCCCCGACGCGCTCATGGACCGGATGGAGGTCATCGAGTGCCCGGGCTACACGCGGTCCGAGAAGCTCGCCATCGCAAGAGATTTCTTGTGCCCGAAGCAACTCTCCGCGCACGGGATGACCGACGAGCGCCTCGAGTTCGCGCCAGACGGCGTAGAGCGAATCGTGGATTCGTACACGCGCGAGGCCGGCGTCCGCGCGCTCGAGCGCGAGATCGGCGCGGTGTGCCGCCACGTTGCGATGCGCGTCGCCGAAGGGGAGACGACGCTGCATCTGGTCGCCGACAACGCCACGGTCGAGAAAATTCTCGGCGCGCCGAGGTACTTGCCGGACATGGCGGAGCGCACGAGCGCGCCCGGCGTCGCGACGGGCCTCGCGTGGACGCCGACGGGCGGCGACATTCTGTTCATCGAAGCGACGCGCATGCCGGGGCGCGGCCACGTGACCGTCACGGGCAACCTCAAGGCCGTGATGAGCGAGAGCGCCGCCACGGCGCTGTCGTTCGTGCGGAGCCGGGCGAAGGAGCTCGGTCTCGACCCCGAGTTTCTGAAGGCGACGGATCTGCACCTGCACGTGCCGAAAGGCGGCACACCGAAGGACGGGCCGAGTGCGGGCGTGACGATGTTCAGCGCGGTGGCGTCGCTGCTCCTCGGCTGCCCGGTGCGCAAAGACATCGCGATGACGGGCGAGATCACGCTCCGCGGGAGCGTTCTCCCGGTCGGCGGGATCAAGGAGAAGCTCCTCGCGGCGCACCGCGCGGGCATCCGCGAGGTGCTCGTCCCCGCGCGCAACGAGCCGGATCTCGAGGACGTGCCGAAGGACGTTCGCGCGGAGCTCAAGATCCACCTCATCAAGCGCGTCGACGAAGTCCTCCCGCTCGTGCTCGATGGCACGCCGGCGCCGGCGCCCCCGTCGATACCGCCTCCGCCGCCGTCGGAATCCGAACCGCATCCGCAGGGGCCCTGACGCGCGACGCGGCGACTCGCGTCGCGAGCGCCCGGGAGGCTCGAGAGATCCGTGACACCGCTCCACCAGTCGCTTCCGCAGCGCGTGGCGGCGGCCGTCGTCGTCCTCGGCCTCGGCGCGATCGGGTTTCTGCCTCTCTTCGGGGGCCCTGGCTACGAGCACGCGGTCGCGAGCGGGCTCCTCGTCCCTTCGGCCGCGGCGATCGCCACGGCGCTCGAACTCGCGGCGCTCCCGTGCCCCGCGCCCCTCGGATGCGCGGCGCGCGGGCTGGCGTCCGGCGCGGCGCTGGCCGCCCTCGCGTACCTCACCGCGATCGCGCACGGCCTGCGCGCCGGCATGTGCGATTTCTGGGGCGGCTCGCTGCTTTTCGCCCTGACCGCCGGCATGGGCGCGTTGCTCGGCGGCGTCTGGGGGGCGTTCGTCTCGGAGATCGCGCGCCGGCAACGCACGGCGGCGCGGCGGCGGATCGCGTGCGTTCTCCTGGCCGTCGCGGGGCCGCTTCTCGGCGTCGCGGTGAGCATCTGGCGCTTTTTCGCGTCGCCGATGATCTTCGCGTACGACCCGTTCTTCGGGTTCTTCAGCGGCGCTCTTTACGACACCGTCGTCGACGTCCGCGTGGAGCTCTGGACCTACCGCGCGGGCACCTTCGCCGCGATCGCCGGGTATGTCCTCGTCGCGGCGGCGTTCGTTCGCGGCAAGACGGGGGGCATCGCCGGGGCCATCGACCTCCGTTCCGCCCTCCGGTCGCCGCGCGCGCGCGCCTGCCTCGCGTGCGGCATCGCGTTGCTCGGAGGTACCGTGGCCATCGCAGCGAACGGGCCGCGCTTCGGGCACTGGCAGACGGCGGCCACGATCGCCCGCGCGCTCGGAGGCCGGGCGTCGGGTCCGCGTTGCGACGTGCTGTATCCGGACTCGCTCTTGCCCGATCAGGTCGCGCTTCTCGTTCGCGACTGCGAAGAGGAGCTCGCGGCGGACGAGACACGCCTCGGCACGCACCTCGACGGGCGGCTCACGGCGTTCGAATTCGAGAGCGCCGAGCAAAAGCGCTTGCTCATGGGGGCGGCGGATACATCGATCGCCAAGCCGTGGCGGCGCGAAATCTACGTGCAAGTCTCGCCGTATCCCCATCCGGTGCTCGGGCACGAGATCGCGCACGTCGTGGCGGGCACGTTCGCGCAGGGGCCGTTCCGCGTCGGCGGGGGGCTCATTCCGAACCCCGGGCTCATCGAAGGGATCGCGGTCGCCACGTCGCCCGGCGACGGCGAGCTGACGGATGCGGAGTGGGCGCGCGCGATGCTCGACGCCGGCATTCTGCCGTCGTTGCGCGAGCTCTTCTCGCTGGACTTTTTCGGCCAAAACGCCTCGAAGAGCTACACCGTGGCGGGGGCGGTCATCGGGTGGGCGCTCGACCGGTGGGGACCCGAGACGGTGCGGGCGTGGTACGGCGGCGGATCGATCGAAGCGCTGACGGGTCTGTCGTGGGCCGCGCTCGACGAGGAGTTCCGCGGCTGGCTCCGGTCGCTCGTCATGCCCACCGAGGCGAGCGCGTACGCGAAGGCAATGTTCGAGCGGCCGAGCGTGTGGGCGCGCAGGTGCCCGCACGCGGTCGACGCGCTCCATCGCTCGGCCGACCGGTGCCGGGACGAGCGGCGCTTCGATCACGCGGTCGCCGATTACAGCGCGGCGCTGGCCCTCGACCCGCAGGACTGGCATGCGCTCCTCGATCGCGCGCGCATCGCCGCGCGCTACGGTGATGGCGCGGCGGGGCTCGCCGAATTGCGCCGGCTCGCGAGCGAAGAGAATGTGCCGCGCACGTGGCGCGATCGAGCGGAAGAAGCGGCGGCGGACGAAGATCTGCTCCGCGGGCACCTCGCCGAGGCCGAGGACGCCTATCGCCGCATCGCCGCCCGCACGATCGACGAAGACGCGGCGCGCACGCTCGAAGTGAAGGCGATCGGCGCCCGCGATGAAGACGCGCGGGAGGCGATCGCCGATTTGCTCGTGGGCTCACCGGGGCATCCCGTGGATGCGTGGCTGGGCGCGCTGTCGATGGGGCTGTGGGCCGCGGCGTCGACGGAGGCTTCGGACCCCTCGGGGGACGGTCTCGCGGCGTATCTCGTCGGAAAGAACCTGATGCTCCACGATGATTACCCACGCGCCGCCGCGTTTTTGGATCGCGCGCTCCGCGCGGGAGCGCCCACGCCGCGCATCGGCCGCGAGCTTCTGCGCACGCGGGCCGTTTGTGCCTGCGCGCTGCGCGATTCCGCGGAGCTTGCGGAGATCGTCCGCCTCGTCCTGGCGGCCGATTCGCCCTTCGCCGATCGCGCCAGTGGGCGGCGCGATGGGCTCTTGCGGCTCATCGACCGGTGCGGCGCTTCCGGGGGGTAGCGGCGGCGGGGCTCTCCCCGGGCTCGCTTGCCAGGATTCGTTCGCGCTTTCGCTGCTCGAATTCCTCGAGAGTCTTTGGCCAGTCGCCGCGCATCAAACGCGACAGCCCGCGGTCCGCGAGGAGCTTGTCCCCGGTCTGGCAATGGGGGCAGTAGTTCGACTCGTTGGACGCATACGCGATCCGCTGCACCGGGCCTCCGCATGCGGGGCACGGCTTCTTGTAGCGACCGTGCACGGCCATCTCGTCGCGAAACGCCGTGACATGCTCGGGAAACTGGTCGCCCGCCTCGCGCGAGAGCCGTTCGAGCCACTCGCGCAGAGTGGCCTGCGTCGCGACGCGCAGTCGCGCGATTTCTTCGTCGGTCATCGCGTTCGTCAGGCGCACGGGGGACATCTTCGCCCGCCAGAGAATCTCGTCGGAATACGCGTTGCCGATGCCGCTGAAAACGTGCGGATCCGTCAGGGTCCGCTTGATCGTGTGGTTTTCGCGGCGGATCGCCCCGCGAAACGCCGCGTCATCTGCGTCGAGCGGCTCGATGCCCCCAGGGTCTTGCGAAGCCACGCCCTCATCGCCCCGGACGACATGAATCGACGCACGCTTCTGGGTCGACGCCTCGGTCAGCACCAGCGTTCCGGACGGGAAGTCGAACGCCGCGAGCCCGACCTTGCCCGGCACCTTGGCTCCGGGGGGCTTCCAGTGCAGCCGGCCGGCAATCATGAGGTGGAGCACGATGTGCAAATCGCCTTCGAGGTCGAACACGATGCGTTTGCCAAGCCGCCGCACGCCCCTGACGGGGAGCCCGGACGTCGCACGGACCGGCGGATCGAACGAACGCACGAGAAACGGGCTCGCGACGCGCAGTTGTTCGAGCGTCTGCCCCAGCGTTCGGCGGCGCAGGTGCTCTATGTAAAGCTCGACGTCGGGCAGCTCGGGCACGCGTCCTTACATTTGCGCTTTGCGCACGCGCGCTTCGATGTCGACGTAATAGCTCACGAGGTCGCGCTCGCGATTGCCCAGCGCGACGAAGCGGTAGACGCGCCCGATGGGCCAGAGGCGGGTCGACGGCGGAATCGCCATGGCCCAGTAGCCGGGCTCGGTCGGGCCGATGTCCACCCAGACCCCGCCGAGTGCACGCGCGAGAATCTCGCTCAGCAGCGATCCATGCCGGCGCAGCTCCCAGGCGACCTTCTCGTCGGCGATCGACGCGCCGGCATAGCGGTGCGAGAGGTGCTGTTGCATCGCGTCGACCGCAAGCACGTTGCAGCGCAGCGTCTTTCCGTACCAAAGGCGGTAGTCGCGTGCGAGGTCGCGTGACAGGCGCGTCATCGCAATGCGCGCTTGGAGCGGAGTGCGCGGCAGCTCGTTCACGGTGAGCACCGACTCGCTCGCCCCGAAGGGAAGGGCCAGCGACTCCACGAGCTCCGGCTCGTAGCGCGGGCTCATGCGCGTGCGTACGGGCCCGGCCGGCGCCGGATCCGGAGCTGGCACCCACGATGCGTTCGGAATGCCGTTCGTCGGCCCCCAGCCACCGCGTGGCGGTTGGGACGGCTCGGGCGACCGGCGTCCCGGACCGGTCGGCTCTTCCAAGGTGGGCTCCCAGACCTGTCCCTCCGCCTGCGGCTGGTGCGACCAGCCACGGGCAGGGGGCAGTAAGGAGGGCATTTGCGGAACGGGCTGAGGCGACGGCATCTCTCCGAGCGATGGGAAGAGCGGCACGCGGGCCCGGGGAAGCGGCGATGGAGTGTTCACGGCTGGACCCGGTGCCTCATCAAATCTCGGGCCGCCGTCCGTCTCATCCAGAATTTCGAGCGCGATGAGGCGCTCGCTCTCGGGAGCGGTCGGGTTATTAGCGAGCCGTTGAGCAAACATGCGGGCGTTTGCGTCGTCGCCGGCGGCCAGCCACGTTCGTGCGGCTCCGAGCTCGGCTTCGTGGAACCCGGAGTCTTCTTCGGCGAGCTCGGACAGCACTTTTGCCACACTTCGTGGCGCTTCTTCCCCGCGCAAGAGTGCGGCACGGGCGCGTAGGTAGCGGATCCCGGGCAACCGCCCGCGGCTCTCCTCGAGTGCGTCGAGCTCCCCCTCGACGCCTTGCGCGTCGCCGCCCGCAAGCTTTCGCTCGATCGCGCGAAGCTCGTCGTCCGCGAGCGGCCCGAGCTGCATGGTGCGCATCGCGAGGGCCGCTTCGAGCGCGTTGAGGTGCGTGCGGAGCCGCGGTGAGATGTCGGTAGTGGCGCGCTCGCGGAGGCGCACGAGCAGGGCTTGGCGCGTTCGCCGTTCGATCGTCGCGTCGAGCTCGATCGGCGCGGACTGGGGCCCGAGCCGATGCAGCGCTTCCGGCAACGCCCGGGCACCGTCGAGCGGCAAACGCACGTGGGTTCGCTCGCCGGGGCGACGGTCTCTCGTCGCCGCGGCCGTCGAGAGATGCACCGGCGTCGAACCGGGTACTTCGGACATGGCCGCAGCGAGATGCAGCGCCTGAAGCAAGGTGGACGCAGCCGGAAGAGCCACGGCGCGCGCCAGCGACGTGAGGTCGAGCCAAGCGCCCTCATAGTGCTGCGCCGCGGCGCTGAAGACGCCGCCTTCGAAGAGCTCATACGCGGTGAGCCGCGGGACGATGTTCCGCGCGGTCGCGCCGCGGGCGTACGACGTAGCGACTTCCGGTGCCAGTGCCCGCGCCGCTTCGGACGCAAGGCCGGGCGTGATGCCCACGCGGGCGAGACGCCCCAGGGCCTCGTGGGCCGTTGTCATGTAGCCGGCTTCCCTTACCGACACCGGGTCCGAGGCCCGAAGGACGATGTCCGTGACGTCGAAAAGCGCATATTCCGCGGCGAGAAGCCCATCGTCCGAGCGAACGAGGACCCGCTCGCCGACGCGGAGGCTAGTGAGAACGCGCAGAGCAGTGGACGAGACGCGCATTGAGAGGACAGCGGACGGGCAGAACAGCGGATCGGCAGAGACGACAACGGCGGTGGAACGCGGGCAAGCGGGGCAAGCGGAGCAAGCGGAGCAAGCGGGGCAAGCGGGGCAAGCGGGACGAAAGCGCGGGGCAAGCGGTACAAAACCGCGGAAAGCGCGGCCAAGCGCGGACGAAA
>DATHQY010000466.1:0-3948 GCA_035482215.1 Polyangiaceae bacterium
CCTTCGAGCGGCTCGTCAAAGGCGACGATCCGGCGGTGCTCGAGGCTTACGCGCGCTACCTCGAAGCCACCGGGGCCGATGACCCGACCGAGCATCGCGCGCGCGAGCTCGCACGAAAAGCCGCGGAGAAGGCGCCGACGATCGAGCGGCTCTTGCTCGCCGCGAGCGCAGCGGAGAACCGCAACCAACAGGCAGGCTGGATCGAAAAGGCGGAGGACCTCGCGGCGTCGCGCCGAGGAAGCAAGGCCGCGGCGCCCGCCGATCAAGCCATCGCCGTCCTGCTCGCGCGTGCCGACTACGAGCGCGGCGGGGTCAACCCGCGCGACGCAGTCCCCTATTACGAAAAGATCCTCGCGATCGACCCGGACGACACCGCGGCGACAGCGGCGAAAGTCGATCTCTACGAAGCCGCCGGCCTACGCGATACCGGCCTTGCGCTCCTCGAGCGATCGCTCCTTCGCTCGCCTCGCTGCGTCGGCCTCCTTCGCGCCGCGGTCGCTGCGTTACGAGACGCCGGTCGCGAGACCGAAGCCAGCGAAATGGCGGAGCGGTACGCCGCGCTTCGCTTCGACGACCCGTCGTTCATTCGTTCGCGCCTCGAGCTCGCGGTCGCGCGCCGCGACGCAGTCCGCGCGTCGCACTGGGTCGACAGGCTCATCGCGGCCAATCCGGACAGCGCCGGCGCGCTCCAAGCCGGTGCGCAGGCGTGGATCCGGCTCGGCGATCGGCCGCGCGCCCTCGCGCTCTACCGGCAGGCCCTCGACATCGCCCCGGATGACACCGACACGATGCGCCAGCTGGCGACGGCGTACGGCGTCGCCGGGCAACACGACGAGCAGACGCAGATCCTCAAGCGAATCCTCGACCTGATGCCGCAGGCCAAGGACGTGCGCGACGAGCTCGTTCACATGGGCCCCGTGGCGCCGCGGCCGGACGAGCAGTACGCGCGTCCGGCATCGGAGTTCCTCGCGCAGCGGGGGGCGCCCGGGCAAGGACAGGCGCGAAGGTCGCTCGTCGACCTGCAGGTGACGACGGTCTTCCCGAACGGGCTCGCGAGCCGATTCCACCAGGTCGTGTACCAGCCCCTGACCGACTCGGCGGCGGCGGAGTCGCGCGAATACGAGTTCGCCTACGAGATGGACAGCGAAACGGTGCAGCTTCGCGCCGCGCGCGTGTACCGCAAGGACGGCCGGATCGAAGACGCGGTGGAGAACGGCGCCGGCGCGATGGCCGATGACCCGGCGCTGGCCATCTACACGTCGACCCGCAGCTACTACGTGCGTTTCCCGAGGCTCGAACCGGGCGACGTCGTGGAGCTCCAGTACCGCGTGGAGGACGTCGCGGCGCGAAACGAGTTCGCCGACTACTTCGGCGAGATCGTCTACATGCAGAGCAGCGAACCGGTCGCGCACAGCGAGTATGTGCTGATGACGCCGAAGTCGCGCACGTTCTTCTTCAACGAGCCGCGCGTGCCGGGCCTACGCCGGGAGATCCAAGAACGTGGCGATCAGCGCGTCTTCCGGTTCGTCGCAGACAACGTGCCGGCGCCCGAGCAAGAACAGATGCAGCCTCCGTGGGCGGAGGTCCTCGGGCACGTGAGCGTCTCGACCTACAAGACGTGGGACGACATGGACCGCTGGTACTGGGGCCTCGTCAAGGACCAGTTCGTACCCGACGACGAAGTCCGCCGCATCGCGACGGAGCTCACGAAGGGCCTGAAGGACGATCGGGCGCGCGTGCGCGCCATCTACGATTACGTCGTCCAGAAGACGCGGTACGTGGCGCTCGAATTCGGCATCCACGGGTTCAAGCCGTACCGATGCGCGCAGATCTTCGCGCGCGGGTTCGGCGACTGCAAAGACAAGGCGACGCTCATCGTCACGATGCTCGGCGCGCTCGGGATCAAGGCTACGCCCGTCATCGTCCGTACGGGCAACAAGGGCGACATCGAGACGAACCCCGCGAGCCTGGCGCTCTTCGATCACATGATCGCGTACGTGCCTTCGCTCGACGTGTATCTCGATGGCACCGCCGAATACACCGGCGAACACGAACTGCCCGCGATGGACCGCAGCGCTCTCGCCCTCCAGGTCAACGAAGGCGCACCCAAGCTCGTTCATTTGCCCGATCCCCCGGCGAGTGAAAGCGTGACCGCGAACAAGGTCGACGTTGCGCTCGGCCCCGACGGCGCCGCGGACCTCGAGTGGCGCGCCGACGTGACCGGGGTCGAAGCCGCGGGGTGGCGCGTGCGCTTCCACGCGAACGCGACGAGGAGCCAGCGGGTCCAGCAGCTCCTCGCCGCGATCCTGCCCGGAAGCCAAGTCACGAAGCTCGACGCAAGCGATCTCGAAGACGTCGAAGCGCCCGTGATGCTCCACGTCCACGGAAAAGTGCCGCGCTTCGGCCGGCCCGAAGGCGACGGCTTCACTGTGCCGGTCGGGCGGCGCGAGCACATGGTGCGCGACTACGCGTCCCAGACGGCGCGGCGCCTCGACGTGCGGATCCCCGCGCAGCAGACCGAGCGAGACGACTGGACGCTGCGCGTCCCAGCAGGTGCCCGATTCAAGGACGTGCCCGTGGCCCAGTCGGGATCCAGTCCTTTCGGATCGTTCTCCCTGGCGGTCGAGACTGCGGGCGACGCGCTGCACGTCACGACGCGGATCGAGCTCACGAAGACGCGCATCGCGGCGCAGGACTACGAACGCTTCCGGCGGTGGTGCGAGCAAGTGGACGCCGTTCTCGGCCAGCGCGCCACGGTGGCCCTCAAGTGATGAGGCTCCGCGCGTCCTGGATCCGGGCGATGGGCGCGGCCCTGGCGCTGTGCGCGGGGTGCGCCGGCTGCGCTCGAGGCACCGGGACCCCTGCGACCGCCGGCCCGATCGCAGACGAGCGGCGCGCGGCTCTGGCCTCGGAGGACGGCGACGTCGTCGGTCGCTGGGCACTCCGTGAAATGCTCGCCCCGGGAGGGACGGCGGCCCAAGCCACGGCGGCCCGCAAGCGGCTGAATGCGGTACCGCACGACGGCATGTGGGCGAGCCTCGCGCGGGCGCTTTACGACGACGCGCACGGGGATCCGCGATCGGCGGCAGCGGGATACGTCGTGTCGATGACGGCGGCGGCGCGCAGCCCCGACCCCCAGGCGGAGCTCGTAGGATGGTTCGCGGTGCGGCACCTCCTCGCGCTCCGCGGATCCGTGGCGGACCTGTTCACACAGAATCGCGCGCCGTTCGAGGCGCTGCTCGCGCAGCCCGGCCGCCTCGGATGGCGGGCCGTGGCCGAGCTCGAGGACTGGCGGGCGCTCGAGGTTTACGACAAGGCAGAGCGTACGGGCGACGCCTTCGACGAAGAAGTGACGCGGCGGATGGGATGCGCCAAGGGCATCCGCATCGCGGGCCCCTTCGGGCATGGCGCCGCGCAGGACGCGGCGCGCTCCTTCGCTCCAGAGGCGGCCACCCCGTGGCCGGCCGCGTGGCCCGCCGATCCGATCCGCGGAAACGTCCCGCGGCAACTCTCGGTGACGCAGAAGCGTTGCATTGCCGCGGCCGACGAGCAGGTCGAAGAGGGCGTCTTCTATCTCGAAACGTTCTTCACGACGACGTCCGACCGCGAGCTCATTCTCGCGGTGCAGGGCGCCCTGACCGTGTGGATCGACGGCACCGAGGTGCTGACGCGAGGGCTCGAAGACTGGGGGTCGTGGCAGCGCTTCGGTGCGCATGTCGCCGTTCGCGAAGGCCGGCACCGCATCGTCGCGAAGACGGTCACCCCGGGCGCGAGCGTACGCGTGCTCAATCCGAACGGCACGGCGGCGGAACTCGACACGGACGGGGACCCAGGCCCGCCGACGGCGCTCGCCCCGCCGCACGCGCTCTCGGACCCCAACCCGCTCGAGAGCGTGGTCGCGCTCGCGAAGCAGGGCCCGGGCGCGCTCGCTGGCACTCCACCGATCGA
>DATHQY010000467.1:0-5521 GCA_035482215.1 Polyangiaceae bacterium
CGCGCCGACGACGGGTCCGCCCGCCGACCATGCGAAAGGATGGAAGACGCCGTCATTCGCTGTTTCGATGGGCTCTTTGAAGTCCCATCCGAAGAGATCGCGATAATCGACCTTGGCCCGCTCGACCGCCGCCGTATGAAGCAGGTGCCAGCCGATCCCCGCCCGAAAGACGCTCGCAGGCACCGACGGCGTCGCGGACGTGGCAGGCGGGCTCCCGAGCGCCACGACCGCTCCGCCCGGGTCGCGCAGCACGGTGCCCTCGAGCCCGTCGCGATTCCATTTCGGACCGAGCTGCACGGCGCCGCGCGCGATGAACGCGGAAGCGGCTCCGTCGATGTCGTTCACCTGGATGAATCCGAGCCAGTGCGGCCGGGCGCCGCGCGCGATCGCCTGCTCGTGGAGCGGAAACACGTCCGCATCGGCATTGCCGAACACGGCGGCATAGAAGGCGCGTGCGCCTTCCGGATCGGTCGTACGGAGTTGATAAAGGAAGAATGGGTTCATGTCCGCCTCACGGTACCTCGCCGATCGCGACGATCGAGCACGCGACGACGAGATGCAGCCCGAGCGACGCGGCGTGCGTCTCGAGCGCCTCGCTCTCGGAGCCCGGATTGAGGAATACGTCGGCGGGGTTCTTCCTGCGGATCCCGTCGAGCAGCGTGATCCCGACGGATGGTGGGACGTACATGGATACGCGTTCGATTGGACCGGGGATGGACTCGACCGACGGGTACGCGCGCAGTCCTTCGATGGCCGTCTCGGTGGGGTTCACCGGATAGACGGTCCAGCCCCGCCGCAAATACGCACGCACGGCCTTGTTGCCGAATTTGTTCCGAGCGCTCGACGCGCCGACGATCGCGACGGTTCGCGGCATGGCGCCGCCCGGCGCGGGGGTCTGCGTGTCGGTCATCGAAAGATCCTTCTTACGAGCGATTCAGCCCGCGCTCTTCGCGAACCGCGGCGTTCTTCGCCTCGGCCCGCTGGAGCGCGGGACGCGCGCCGAGGCGTTCGGCGTAGGCCGTGAATGCCGGTCGCGGCTCGATCATCTTGAACATCAGCATGAACCGGATCGTGCCTCCGAATATGGCATCGGCCATCGAGAATTCGCTCCCCAGCAGGAAAGCGCCGCCGGACACGGCCTTTTCCATCGCACCCAGCATCGTTTCGTAGTTGCCCCAACCGGCCTGACCCTCCTTGAACGGCCATCCCGCGGACTTGGCCATCGAGCCGGGTTCGATGACGGAAGGCGCGAAGAGCGACCATCGGAAGTAGGTCGCGCGCCCGGGGTCGTCGACCTTCGGCGAAAGCCGGCCGTAAGCGTAGCGATCGGCGAGGTAGAGCCCAATGGCTGCTGCTTCCGTCACGACCGCGTCGCCGTCGGCGAGAACCGGCAGCTTGCCCATCGGGTTCAAGGCCACGATGTCCGGGCCTTTATGGGCACCCTGCAGCAGATCGACGAAACGAAGTTCGTACGGGACGCCGACTTCTTCGAGCATCCAGACGACGTTGGCGGCTCGCGAGAACGGGTGGTGATAGAGGACGATCGACATGGCGCACTCCTTTGGGCGCGCCAGACTACATTGAATCGCGGAGGCATGCCGGTTGCGTCGCAGCGTGCGAATGCGCGTGCTCGGGTCTGCCCGTGCGCGAGCGACGGCGTTCGGCCGCGCCGCCTCTGGATGGCTTGTTCGGAGGCGTTACGCTTGTCGCCCGGAAAGGAGCTCGTTCATGAGCAACATCGCCGTGCTGGGTTCAGGGCAAGTGGGACAGGTGCTGGCCGACGGATTCCTCGCGCAAGGCTACTCCGTCATGCGAGCGAGTCGTGAGCCGATCAAGCTCGCGGCGTGGAAGACAGGTGCAGGCGCGAAGGCCCACGTGGGAACGTTCGCGGAAGCCGCGACGTGGGGCGACTGGGTCGTTCTCGCTGTCAAAGGTGCGGCGGCCGAAGCGGTCGTGGACCAGGCGGGTCCGCAGAACCTCGCGGGCAAGGTCGTCATGGACACGACGAATCCGATCGCCGATGCGCCGCCGCAAAACGGCGTCCTCCGCTTCTTCACGGATCTCAACGAGTCGCTGATGGAGAGATTGCAGCGCAAGGCTCCGGCCGCGCGCTTCGTCAAAGCGTTCTCGTGCGTCGGCAGCCTTTACATGGTCAATCCAAGCCTGCCCGGCGGCCCGCCGACGATGTTCATCTGCCGCAACGACGCAGCCGCCAAAGAGGACGTAAAGACGATCCTCGATCAGTTCGGGTGGGATACGGCGGACATGGGAAGCGCCGAAGCAGCGCGCGCCATCGAACCCCTGTGCATCCTCTGGTGCATTCCGGGACTGCGCCAGAACAGCTGGACGCACGCGCTCAAGCTCCTTCGCGCGTCCTGAGGGAGGACACGCGACGAAATGGGCGCTCGCCGCCCGCCCTTTGCCGAAAACGAAGTCGGCGGCGATTGCGGGTGCTCCACGAAAGCCGTAAAGGGGGGGCGGGATGCGGCGGCTCCAAGAGTGGCTCGGCCGGGTGCGGGTCGGCTTCGTGCTCCGTCTCGTGCCGTTCGCCGTTCCCGCCGCGATTCTCCTCGTCGGCGGCATCAGTCACCGGTGGATGGATGACGATGGGTTCATCAATCTGCGCATCGTTCGCAACTGGCTTCATGGGGACGGTCCCGTCTTCAATCCCGGCGAGCGGGTCGAAGCTGCGACCAGTCCCCTTTGGCTCACCATCCTCGCGCTGACGGGCCGCATCGGAGTTCGCCTCGAGTACACCGCGGTCTACGGCGGAATCGCGCTCACAATCGCGGGTCTTCTCCTTGCGGAGAGTGCCGCCTGGCGCCTGGCCCGCGAGCGGCAGGACGAGACCGAGCCGACGAACCAGTGGCAACGCATAGCGCGCGTCCCCCTGCCGATCGGAGCCCTCATCTACGCCGTCCTGCCGCCGGCCTGGGATTACGCCTCGTCCGGTCTCGAAACGGGCCTTGCTCTGTGCTGGCTCGGAGCGTCGTACCGCGTGCTCGTGCGCGCGGTGACGCCCGGACCGGTCGAGGACGCCCGGGACCGCACGGTGCTCGCGAAAACGCTGGCCGGCGCTGCGCTCCTCGGGCTGGGGCCTCTCGTGCGTCCGGAGATGGGCCTCGCAAGCGGCGGCTTTCTCCTCTTGTATCTCGTGGCGACGCTCGCAAGGCGACGCCGGGGCGTCTTCGACGGCATCGGGAGCGCTGTGTCGATCAGCGTCTCTGCGGCCCTCCCGCCCGCCGCGTACCAGTTCTTTCGGATGGGATATTACGGCGCCTGGGTGCCGAATACGGCCCTCGCCAAAGAGGCCTTCCTTGGCAACCCGACGCAAGGCTTCTGTTACTTCAAGAACTTCTTTGCAGTGTACTGGACGGCGTGGCCGGCCGCGGTCCTCGCGATCCTCGTCCTCGTGCGGCTGGTGACGTTCGGCACCTCCCGCCGGTGGCTCTCTTTGGCGGCGATCTTGCTTCCAGTTCTCATCGCGCTCGGGCAAATCGCCTATGTCGTCCAGATCGGGGGCGACTACATGCACGGCCGCATGTTCCTGCCGCCCGTCTTCACGGCGCTCTTGCCCGTCGCGGTGCTTCCGTTGCGGACGCCGGGATTACGCCGCGCGCAGCCGATTCTTGCTTTCGCGGCCTGCGCGGCGCTCGTCTGGTGTTGCGTCTGCGCCGGTTATCTTCGAGTCGGTGCCGACAACGAATGCGGAATCGGCGATGAGCGCACGTGGTACGCGCATGGTGCCGACCAGGCGAATCCGATCACGCTCTCGATGTTCCAGAAGCACAACTTCTACAAGGACGCGACGGACATCGAAAAGCGTCTCCGTTCCGACTGCGCGATCGCGGCGAGCGTGGCGGGCACGTCGGACAAGGCTGTCCCCGACTGCCGCCGGGTGCTTCTGAACGACGGCGAACAACAACGAATAGGGCCGACCGCCGCCGAATTTCCCATCGCATCGAACGTGGACCCGCGCGTGAAGGCGGTCGCGACCGCGGGAGCCATCGGCATTTCGGGCTTCCGTTTGTCGTCGAGCGTTCACGTGATCGATCTCCACGGGCTGGCCGATCCGATAGGATCCCGGCTTCTCCTGACGGTGCGATCGCGGCCCGGTCACGACAAGCGCCTTCCGGTCGAATGGACGCTCGCGCGCTTCTCCGAGCCGAGCCCGGGAGAGGACGCGGCCGTCGCGGCCGCTCGTCACGCGCTCGGCTGCTCGCCACTCCGCGATCTCGTGGACGCCGTCTCCGCACCGCTTTCGTGGGACCGTTTCTTTCTCAACGTGCGCGGAGCGAAGGCGCTCTCGGAGCTGCGCCTGCCCGCCGATCCATTCGAAGCCGACGAGCGATTCTGCGGCGTCGCGCCGCCCATTCGGCGCACTGCCGGAGGCGGAGGCGGCACGCCGTATCGCTGGCGCTGCCCGGCGGGACTTCCCGTCATGCGGTACACCGGCGACTTCGACGCCGACTTACACGCCGTCGAACGCGTGCGTATCGGATGCGGCGACGGCCAGAGCGCGGAGGGCACGACCGGGTCGGGCGACGACGAGGGGCTTGGTGAGGGGCCGCCTCCGGCCGCTTCGGTCCTGGGTCCCTTGTTCGGGGGCACGAACGCACGGCAGCCGTTCGCGGTGGCATGCGCGCGCGACGCGACCGCGATTGGGATCTATGGGACAGCCGACCATCTGGTGCGATCTCTGGGGCTCATCTGCGCGCGCGGCGCCGACAAGCAGAAGACGAGCTTGGCGGGCGAGCACAAAGGCGCGGGATTCGATCTGCGCTGCCCGCCGTCGATCTCGCTCGTCGGGATCGAAGGGCGAGCGGGTGAGCTCGTGGACGCGGTGGGGATCGCCTGCCAATAACCAGCTACCGTGAGGATATGCCGACGCACATCCCGAAGCCCACGCGTATCGTCGCGGCGGGCAACAAAGAGAAACTCATCGAAGAGTACGTAGGGCGCGTCAATTCGAAGACCACCACCGCCAGCGTCGCGCGCATGAAGAGCGCGAGCGGATGGATCGAGCCCGGGCAGTCTCCCGAGTTCGACGAGTACACACTGGTCCTTCACGGGACTTTGCGCGTGACGTCCAAGGCGGGCGTCCTCGATGTGCACGCCGGCCAAGCGGTCATCGCACACGCGGGCGAATGGGTTCAATATTCAACGCCAGGAGAGGACGGGGCGGAGTACGTGGCCATCTGCCTTCCGGCCTTCTCGATCGATTCGGTGCACCGCGACGCGAGCTAACGTGGCTTTCCGAGGGTCTGAGGAAATGGCCGCCGCACGGATCTGAATGCATGCTTACGGAGGCGGACGAAGCGAGCTAACTGACCCACCGGAGGGCAAGGCTCGTCGCACGCGGCAGCTGGTCGTCGCGCAAACCGCTGGTGTAGACGACGAACGAAGCGCGGTCGCCAAAGGCGACCCTTATCAAACGCAGGAACTCCTCGGCGTGCGAGATGGCCACGTGCGCGCGCCATTCGCTATGCCAATGATCGGGCACGAGCGCCGAACGCAGTGC
>DATHQY010000468.1:0-3148 GCA_035482215.1 Polyangiaceae bacterium
GATGGGCAATAAGCGCGCTGCGCGCGGGAGCGCGGCGTGGAACGCCGTGTCGAAGCAGGCGACCTGCGGGATGCCGACAAAGCGCGACGCGCACGCTTCGACGATCGCGATCTCCGACGGAAGATGATCCGGATCGAGCTCGGCGATGGCGCGGAGCTCGCCGATGAGCGCGTCATCGACGAGGCGAGGATGCTCGTTGTGAGGACCGCCGTGCACGATCCGATGCCCTAGCGCGGTCAAGCTTCCGTCGAGCGACAGCTTCGCGACGGCTTCATCGAGCGCCGTTCGCGGGTCGCTGGTGTTCACGCTCGCAGCACGAACCCGCTTGCCTTCACGGAAAAGAGCGACCTTCAGGCTCGAAGATCCCGCATTGACCGTGATGACGTCGCTTCGATTGGCCATGGCCGCTCCGCGTGCGCGTACTATGCCCGCGCCTGAGGAGCCCGGGAACCGGAAGCGACCTGCACGGATGCCGGATGGGCAGCGCTGGGAATTGACGAGCGCCGAAGCGGAGTGGTATCGAGGCAGCGTGCTGGTGCCTCGGGCTTTGCTCGTGGCTTAAAAGGGAACCCGGTGTGAATCCGGGGCTGCCCCGCAGCGGTAAGCGAGAACGACCTCCGCTTCATGCACTGGTCCTATGGTGGACTGGGAAGCGGCGGACAGTAGGAACCCGGCGAGAGCCGGAACGCTCGCGAGTCCGAAGACCTGCCCGCACCCGTCGCCGCGATCCGGCGTCGGTTCGACCCGGAGCCTCGAGGGAAGGCGGGTAGGTCCGAAACGACGCGCGCCGGTAGCATGGCGCGCGCTCGCCCGGTTCCCGCCCGTCCCCGCGATCTCCCCATCACCCGAGGGGGCGAGGAGGAAACCATGACCATCGCGACGAATCTCGGATTTCCCCGTATCGGCAAACAACGTGAGCTGAAGCGCGCACTCGAGGCGTTTTGGTCCGGCAAGAGCGACGCGAACGCATTGCAGGCGACGGCGACGAGCCTGCGCGCCGAACACTGGCGCCTGCAGCGGTCGCTCGGCATCGAGCACGTCCCGAGCAACGACTTTGCGCTCTACGACCAGGTGCTCGACACGGTGCAATGGGTGGGCGCCGTGCCGCCGCGGTACCGCGAGCTCGAGCTCGATCCATTGCACACGTACTTTGCGATGGCGCGCGGGCGGCAGTCGTCCGGCGCGGACGTACGGGCCATGGAGATGACCAAGTGGTTCGACACGAACTACCACTTCATCGTCCCCGAGCTCGAGGAGGGAACGACCTTCCGCCTCGCGGGCGACAAGCCGCTTGCCGAGCTCCGGCAAGCCGCCGCTCTCGGCATCGCGACCCGCCCGGTGCTGCTAGGGCCCGTGTCGTTTCTCCTGCTCGGCAAGATGGACGGCAGGCAGGCGCGGGCGGCGCTCGACCGCCTGCTCCCCGTCTACGAAGAGCTCCTCTCGGCTCTCGGCCGCGAGGGGGCCACGTGGGTGCAGATCGACGAGCCTTGCCTCGTGACGGATCTCTCGGAAGAAATCCACGGCGCGTACCGCGTCGTCTTCGAACGCCTCGCGCGCGCTCCGCGGGCACCGAAGATCCTCCTGGCGACCTATTTCGGCGCGCTCGGCTCGAACCTCGATCTCGCCGTTTCGCTGCCGACCGCAGGGCTCCACGTGGACCTCGTGCGCGCACCGGACCAGCTCCGCGCCGTGAGCGCGGCGCTTCCGAAAGACCGCGTGCTCTCGGCCGGAGTCGTCGACGGGCGCAACGTGTGGCGAGCGGACCTCGACGATGCCTACGCCAAACTCCGCACTCTGGCCGACGCGCGGGGCGCGGAGAACCTGTTCGTCGCGCCGTCCTGCTCGCTCCTGCACTGCCCGGTCGATCGCCAGGGCGAGACGTTCGATCCAGAGCTTTCGAGCTGGCTCGCGTTCGCCACCGACAAGCTCGAAGAAGTCGCGGCGCTGGCGCGCGCGGTCGATCGCGGCGACACCGTATCGCCCGCCTTCGAGAAGAGCCGCGCGTGCCAGACGAGCCGTCGCGCGTCGCGCCGCGTTCATGACCCGAAGGTCACCACTCGCATGGCGAGCATCACGGCGAGCATGGCGCGCCGAGCGAGCCCGTACGCAACACGGCGGGAGCGCCAGAAGGCCCTCGGACTGCCCCCTCTTCCGACGACGACGATCGGGTCGTTCCCGCAGACGGCAGCCGTCCGGGCCGCACGCGCCGAGCACAAGGCGGGCAAGCGCGATCAGGCGGCGTACGACGCGTTCCTCCGGAGCGAAACGGAGCGCGCGGTCCGCCGGCAGGAAGCACTGGGCATCGACGTGCTGGTCCACGGCGAGTTCGAGCGCAACGACATGGTGGAGTACTTCGGCGAGCAACTCGCAGGCTTCGCGTTCACGGCGAACGGCTGGGTGCAGAGCTACGGCTCGCGTTGCGTCAAACCGCCGGTCATCTACGGCGACGTCTCGCGACCGGCACCGATGACGGTAGAGTGGTCCCGCTACGCGCAATCGCTCACGAACCGCCCGATGAAAGGGATGCTCACGGGCCCTGTCACGATCCTCCAGTGGTCGTTCGTGCGCGACGACCAGCCGCGCTCCGTGACGTGCCGCCAGATCGCCCTGGCCATCCGCGATGAGGTCCACGATCTCGAAGCCGCCGGGCTCCGGATCATCCAGATCGACGAGCCCGCGATCCGCGAAGGGCTTCCTCTGCGCCGTGCGGACTGGAACGCGTACCTCGCATGGGCGGTCGAAGCGTTCGGCCTCGCTTCGTCGCCCGTCCGCGACGACACACAGATTCACACGCACATGTGTTATTCGGAGTTCAACGACGTCATCGAGTCGATCGCCGCGATGGACGCGGACGTCGTGAGCATCGAGACGTCGCGCTCTCGGATGGATCTGCTCGATGCGTTCGCGACGTTCCGCTACCCGAACGAAGTCGGGCCGGGCGTCTACGACATTCACTCGCCTCGCGTGCCGACGGTCGACGAGATCGTCGACTTGCTCCTTCGTGCGGCGCGCGTTCTTCCCGCCGATCAGCTTTGGGTCAACCCGGACTGCGGCCTCAAGACGCGCGGTTGGGAGGAAGTGGAGCCTGCCCTCGCCCATATGGTGGAAGCCGCGCGGCGCGTGCGCACAGCTCTCGCCAGCGGTGCCA
>DATHQY010000469.1:0-2668 GCA_035482215.1 Polyangiaceae bacterium
GCAATTCATCGGGTGGGGTTATGCGCAGCTGGCGCTCGAATCGGCGCTGGAGCCGGACCACTGGCACAGCGAATGGCGCACGCATGTTGCCCTCTCGCGGGCCGAAGAGTTCCTGCGGTTGATTCGGGTCGGGTTCGGCGACCGCGCTTCGTTCGTCGTCTACACCGACGGCCTACGCGACCACCAACTCCCTCGGGCCACAAGCCTCGTCTCGCAGTGGGTGACCTAAGAGCCCGCCGGTCGAACGATACGGTCTTGGCTGAACGGCGCCATCGTGGGGCCGCACGAGGTGGGCCCGGCTTCGTCGGGCGGCGGCACGCGCGAAGCCCGTCGCCGCACATGAGAGACCCCCAGCGTTTCGCGATGAGTCGTCACCCGGCGGCCCGGGTCGGGCTCGCACACGTAGCGAGCTGCGAGGCTCGCTCCGAGCCGCGCCGAGACGAGGACTTCGCCTTTGCGAGCGGCGGCGAAGAGCTGCGCGGCCGTCGTGACCGGATCGCCGATATAGACGTGCTCGAGCCGGCCGAGGGTCACCGATCCGATGCCGCCGGTCATGATCGTGCCCGCATCGAGGCCGAACGCGACGCCGCAGGTCTCGCTCGACCGCGGCGCTCGGCCCGTGTCGTGGGTGCGCATCCATTCGCGAATTTCGAGGCACGCGTCGAGCGCCCGCGAAAGATGATCAGTACCGTCGAACACTGCCATCGCGATCGGCCCGACGAACCGCGTGACGGTGCCACCGCGCGCGGAGATCTCGGGGACGAGAAAATCGAAGTGGTCGTTGAAGTGGCGGAAGACGACGTCCGGCGCTTCGCGCTGGAGCACTTCGTCGCATCCGCAGTGACCCATGAAGACGACGCACGCGTCGATCGACTCGTGACGGATCGTCTCCACCGCACGAACCGCCGCGACCAGCCGATCGGCCATGCGCTGGCCGACGAGGGTCCGCAGGATGCCGTTCTCTTCTTGCGCGTGGAGCGCCGAGCGGAGCGTCGTGACGTGGCTCGAGCACTTTGCGATCGTTCGCTGCAGATCGTCGAAGTCGACGGGTTTGCCGAGAAAATCGAACGCGCCGTGGTTCATGGCGCTCCGAATGTTGGACATGTCCCCGTACGCGGAGACGACGACCACGCGCACGAGCGGATTGACCTCGGGCACGCGCGAGAGAAACGTGAGCCCGTCCATTCCGGGCATGTTCAGGTCCGTGAGCACGACGTTGATGTCCGGCCGTCGTCGCAGCTCGTCCAGCCCCTCCTGCCCGTCGTGCGCAAAGTAGAGCTCGTAGGTGCCATCTCGGAGCTGCCGGCGAAACCGCTGGCGAACGAGGAGCTCCATGTCGGGCTCGTCGTCGAGAATCAGTACGCGATGGACCGCGGAGCTCCGCGGGCGCGCGACCTCGAGAAGCTCGCTGCTGAAGTCCGACGCGGTGGGAAAGCGATCGGCGGGCTCGCGCGCGAGCGCGCGCTGCATGAACGCGTCGATGGAGGGACCGAGCTCCGCGACGATCGAGGACGCGGGCTCGAAGGCCGCCGCGCAGATGAGCGCGCGAAGGCGGAGAAGATTGTCGGCCTCGAACGGGAGGCGCCCCGTCAGCATCCGGTACGTGAGCACCGCAAGCGACCACAGGTCGGCCCGGTGGTCCGCCTCGACCACGCTGAGCTGTTCAGGGCTCATGTATTTGGGCGTGCCCTGAAGGCCGGACGGCACCGGGAGCGCCGCGCCGTTGACGTCGACCCGCCCGGTTAGCACGGCGACGCTGAAGTCGAGGAGCTTCACGACCTCCCGGTTCTGCTCGCGTGCCAAGAAGATGTTGGCCGGCTTCAGATCTCGATGCAGAATGCCGGCTTCGTGCGTGACCGCCAGCGCGCGTGCGACCTGCGTGACGATGTCCGCGACGACCGCGAGCGAGAGGCGTGAGTGCCGTTCGAGCCGTGCGTCGAGGCTTTCGCCTTCGAGCAGCTCCATGACGATGTAGGGCTCGTCATCGTGAACGCCGACGTCGTGCACCTGGACGACGTGGGGGCTACGGAGCTGGGCAATGGCCCACGCTTCTTGTTCGAAGCGCGACCGAGCGGTGTGCGAGTCGGCGTTCTCGCTACGGAGGAGCTTGACCGCGACGCGACGGCCGAGCCGCCCGTCGAGGGCTACCCATACGGCACCCGTCGCACCCCGTCCGATTTCACGTTCGAGAGTGTATCGGCCCTTGATGGTACGCATTTTTCACGGCGTTACGCGAGGGTCGTTGGAGTCGCGGGCAATCTCTCGCCGGCAGCGTTCGAAGGCTTTTTTCCGTACCAAGGTCCAACGGCATCGTCAACGTAGGGCGCTGGGCTCGAGCGGCGGCCACGGGGCGCGACGCGCGAGTTTGTTAGCGATTGAAATGGTGCCCTGCGAAAAACGGGAATAGCGTCGAAGCGCTCGTTACCTTACAGCGTCCCCCGCGGCTCCCACGGCGCCGGGCTTGGTCGAGGGGGGACGCGGAGAGCCCGTTCCGGAGGTTCAGGATGTCGGTGGAAAATTTTTCCGCGGCGACGCCGGGAGAGCGTACGCGCGGCACGCTCGTCGTCGTCGGCACCGGCATCCAGTGGGGCGGGCAGGCGACCATCGCGGCGGAGACCGCGATCAAGCGCGCGGACTGCGTGCTCTTTGCGGTGGCCGATCCGTGGGC
>DATHQY010000470.1:0-36295 GCA_035482215.1 Polyangiaceae bacterium
ACGAACACGGCGCAAGCGCCGGGCGACGCCGAGACAGCCAGGTGTCCTGCCTTGCCGGAGGCAACGGCATGGCCTGCCGCGCCGGCCATGGGGAGGTCATCGACCGGAATGACCGGAACGGCCGCGCTCCCGCGATCGTCCGTAGCGATGGGGGCCGCCGAGGTCGTCACGGTTTGCGCCGTGGCTCTGTCCGCGGCGAAAGGCGGCGACGCAGCGGCCGTGCTCGTCGCATGCATCCCCGCGCGCGGCCGGCTCGCGGCGACGACGAGAGCGAGCACCGACAGCACGAGGGCACCGCCCGCCATCGCCGCCCATGCCGTCGTTCGCGATCGGTGCTCTCCGGCGCGATCGCGTCCGTCGAGCGAGCGCCGGCCCCCTCCTTCGCCGAAGAAAGAGGACGCTTGCGACGCCGAGAGCGAGTGCGGCGGAACGGACGTGCCGCTGCCGCTGAGCGCGCGGGGTCGGTGGCTGTCGCGCTTCGCGCGGCCGTCGTCCACGATCGTGCCTTCCGAGAGGGTACGCCGGCGCGGCGGAAGACGCGCGTCGGAGCTCTCGAGCGCCTCCGCGATCGTCTCGAGCCGGTCGGCGACCTCGTCGAACGACGCGAGGCGCTGGGTCTTGTCCGTCGCCATGCACGCGTCGACGAGATCGCGAAGCGGCTCGGAAAAATGCGGCGCGACGTCTCCGAGGCGCTTCGGCTGCGTCGTCGCGATCGCGACGATCAGCGCGTTGAGGTTCGTGGCGGCGTACGCGCGCTCGCCGCTCAGCGCCTCGAAGAGGATCGCGCCGAACGCGAACACGTCGGTGCGCCCGTCGATGTCCTCGGCGCCGACGGCCTGCTCGGGGCTCATGTAGAGCGGCGAACCGAGGATCGTGCCGACCATCGTGAGGGCGCCGATGCCGTCTTCGTCGACGAACTTGCTCACGCCGAAGTCGAGCACCTTGGACAGAACCAGGCCCTCGCGATCGGTGTGCAAGAAAATGTTGCTCGGCTTCAGATCGCGGTGGATGACGCCGCTCTTGTGGGCGGCTGCGAGCGCGCGCCCGACTTCGACCATCACGTCGAGAAACTCGTGCACGCGCATCGCCGGCTTCTGGCGGCGGAGCCCGGCCTCGAGGGACATGCCCTGGAGGAGCTCCATCACGAGGAACAACGTGCCATCCTCGGTCTGGCCGACGTCGAAGACTTCGATGATGTTCGGGTGGTTCACGCGGGCGCTGACGCGCGCCTCCAGCAGGAACCTTTGCGCCGCCTCGGGCGTGTTCGCCACGTGCGGCAGGAGGAACTTCACCGCGAACTCGCGGTCGGTGAAGACGTTGGTGGCCGACCAGACCGACGCCATGCCGCCCGTCCCCAACGGCTGATTCAAGCGGTATTTGCCGGCGATCGTTTGCCCGGTCTCCATGTTCTCGCCCATCTGCTCGCCTCTTCGCGCTTCGGGGTGCTCGTCGACTCTGCAGCTCCTCGGATCGTTCAAAAAGGGGCTTCGGGTCAAGAAATCGGCGGCGTTTCTCCGGCGAACTGCCCCAGACGGCGAAACCGCGCGTAGCGGTCTTGGATGAGTGCGCGGCCTTCGCCGACGGCGCGAACTTCGCGCAGCGCCGCGGTGATCGCCGCCTCGACGAGGCGCGACGCATGATCGTGATCCTGGTGCGCGCCGCCGGCCGGCTCTTCGACGATCTTGTCGACGACGCCGAGGCGCAAGAGGTCCGGCGCCGTCATCCGAAGGCGTACGGCAGCCTCCTCGCCACGCGCGCCGTCTTTCCACAGGATCGACGCGGCGCCCTCGGGCGAAATGACGCTGTAGGTCCCGTACTCGAGGACGAGTACGCGGTTGGCGACGCCGAGCGCGAGCGCCCCACCGCTGCCTCCCTCGCCGATGATCGTCGCGATGATCGGCACGGGGGCCTGCGCCATGGCCGCGAGGCACGCGCCGATCGCCTCGCTCTGCCCGCGCTCTTCGGCGCCGATGCCGGGATAGGCGCCCGGGGTGTCGATGAGCGTCAGGATCGGGAGCCGGAAGCGCGACGCCATCTCGTACATGCGGAGCGCTTTGCGGTAGCCCTCCGGGTGCGCTTGCCCGAAGTTGCGCGTCACCTTGTCCTTCGTGCTTCGGCCCTTCTGGTGCCCGATGACGACGACGGACTGGCCGTGGAAACGGGCGAGGCCCGCGACGATCGCCGCGTCGTCGCCGAAGCGGCGATCGCCGTGGAGCTCGACCCAGTCCTCGAAGATGCGATCGACGTAATCGAGCGTGTAGGGCCGGTTCTTGTGCCGCGAGAGCTGCACCTTCTGCCACGGCGAGAGGCCCGCGAAGAGCTCGCGCGCGAGCTTGGTCGCCTTGTCCTCGAGGCGCTTCAACTCGGGCTCGAGCGCGCGGTCGGTGCGCGCCATTTCGCGGAGCTCGCGGAGCCTCGCCACGAGGTCGACGACGGGCTTTTCGAACGGCAAAATATGGCTGTCGTGGCGCACGGCGGTGGGCACGCTTAGCACGCGGAGACGCCCCGGTCAGGCGCGCCGGTCTCGTGTGCGGCTCGCCGCGGCGCGCCGTCCGCGCAGCATGCCGGAGCGATCAGCCGGCGTTGGCGACGGCCGCGCTCGGTTTTTGACGCAGTACGTTGAAGCGTCGCATCGGCTTCTCTTTGCCCTTCAGCGATCGCGGCTCGATCTCTTCGAACTCGAAGCGCGAACCGAGGCGCGCGAGCGTCATCTCGCTGATGACGATTTGCCCGGCGGCGGCGCTCGAGCAGAGGCGAGAGCTCGTGTTCGCCGTGTCGCCGATGACCGTGTACGAGAGCGCCTTCGAGCTGCCGACGTAGCCGACGACGCCCGGGCCCGAGTGGATCCCGACGCCGACCGCGAGGCTCGGCTTGCCTTCGGCCATGCGCTGCCGGTTGAACCGCCCGAGCACTTGCATCTGGTCGAGCGCGCACTGCACGCAGCGGACCGCGTCGTCGCGATGGGCGAGGGGAGCGCCCCAGAACGCCATGATCCCGTCGCCCATGAACTTGTCGAGCGTGCCTTCGTACTTGAACAACGTCTCGACCATCAGCTCGAAGTACTCGTTCAGCATCTCGACGAGCGTCTCGGCGGACGTGCCTTCGCTCATGGCGGTGAAGCCGCGGATGTCGCTGTTGAACAGCGTCAGGTCGGAGAGGGACTGGCCGCCCTTCTTCACTTCGAGCTTGCCGCTGATCATCTGCTCGGCGACGTTCGGCGCGCAGAGGCGCATGAAGCGATCGCGAAGGACGATCTCTTGCTCGACTTTCTTCTGGAGGATCGTGTTCTCGATGAACATCGCGGCCTGGCCGGCGACGGACGTGAGCACTTCGAGGTCCTTCGGCTGAAACTGCGCGAGCGCCTCCGAGTCCACCCACAAGACGCCGAGGACTTCTTTCTCGTTCTGGTGGAGCAGCGGCACGACCATCGCGCTCGAGATCCGGTTCAGGATCATCGATTTGCCCTTCGACGCGGCGAAGTCGGTCGAAGCGTCGTGCGTCAGCACGCTCGCGCGCTCGGTGATGACATGGTTCAGGATCGTCGAGCTGACCTGAATCGGCGTATCGGTCCCGTCACGCCGGCGCGCGGCGCGCGGATGCAGGTTGCCGCGCTCGTCGCGCAGGAGGATGACGCCGCGGTCGGCCTTCGTGAACTTGAAGAGCGCGAGCAGCACCTTGTCGAGCAGCCGATCGAGGTCGCGCTCGAGGCCGATGTCGCGCGTCAGCTCCCAGCTGATTCGCAGCCGTTCGTAGTCGAGGCGGAGCTGCTGCACGTCGTGGCTCACGCCGTCGAACGACATGAAGCCCTTGGCCTGCGCGGCGATCTGCGTCCCGATCGCGCGTGCGGCGTCGAGCACGTCGACGCGGGTGCCGGCGACGCTCGGCGGGCGGGCAAGCACGGGAGGCGGGATGGGGGCCTGCGACACGGCGGGCGCCGTGGGGCCCGTGAAGGACGGGTACGATCCGCGTTGCGCCACGACCTGCGAAACCGCCGGGATGGCCGACGGCGTTCCCGCCGTCGAGCGGGGCGCCGGACCGCCGCTCCACGCGGGGGTGCTCATCGAATGCTGGACGGCCCCGGGCCCGACCGGCGGAGGTGGCAGCGCAGCGCCGGATCCATCGTCGTACCGGGCGCGCGTCGATCCGAGGGCGATGTCGTCGCCGTGCTTCAGCAGAATCTCGCCGCGCACGCGCTCGCCGTTGACGTACGTTCCGTTCAGGCTGCCGAGGTCGCGCAGGACGAAATGCCCTTCGCGCTGCTCGAGGATGCAATGCTCCTTCGACACGATCTTGTCGAGAAGCTGAATCGTGTTGTTCGGGTGGCGGCCGAGGCTATTGGCCGGGCGAAGGTCGATCGCTTGCTGCCCCTCCGCCGTCGCAAGGATCAGCCTGGCCATAGGCCCGACATAGTAGCGCGGTTATCGCTCCGGGTGAAAGGGACCGAACGAGGACCGCCATCCTCGCTCCCCGCGCATCGCCGCCGCCCACACGCGGCGCACGTACGGCCCACGTACCGCCTACGCGCCGCCCGCGCACCGCCTACGCGCGGCGAGCGGGACAAATGCTAAGACTTTGTCGGCTGCCCCCATGCCGAGCCGACACCCGCGCGCCCGAACGAAGCCCCAGCCCCGTGCCAAGCGCCGGGGGTCCGTCCTCAGCGACGGCAATGGGGTCGTCAATGGCCCCGCCAGTCCCGAAGGCGCCGGCGTTCGTTCGCCGTCGCCGCACGCGCCGCACGCGCCGCACGCCGACGTGTCGGCCGCCGCATCGGCCGCGTTGGCCTCCCGAAGCACGGCGCTCGTGAACGGAACCGCGGCGGTATCTTCGTCGCTCGCCCCGGCCCGGGCGATGTTTCGCGTCGCGGCGGACGACGTCGTGGTCCGTACGGATCCAACGGTCGTCGCCGAGACGCCGCGCGAAAGCCGAGGCCTGCTCGAGCTCGTGCCGGCGGTCGCTCGCCGTGCGCTCGAGCTCGGGCTGTCGGCGCGCGAGCCGAGCTTTCACGTGTTCGTGGCCGCCGAGCCCGAAGTGATGATCGAAGACGACATCGTGCGCTACGCGGCGCGCTTCGCGAGCGCGCGGCCCACGCCCGCCGACATCGTCTACGTACACGACTTCGATCATCCCGAGGCGCCGCGGCCCTTGGTCCTCGCGCCCTCGGCCGGCCCCGCCCTCGTCGCCGCCATGGAGGGCCTGATCGAGCAACTGAAAGAGCAGATCCCGGCCGTGGTCGAAGGCGAAGAGTTCAAGCGCGCCCAGTCGAAGCTCTCGGGCGAGCTCGAATCGAAGAACCGTGCGGTGATCCGCGATCTCGAAGTCGTCGCCAAGACGCTCGGCTTCGGCGTGCGTCCCGTCCACGGCGGGGTGCAGACGTTCCCGATCCTCCACGGCAAGCCCGTCAGCGCCGAGCAGTTCGACATGCTCGACGATTCGACGAAGCGTGCGCTCACCGAGTCGGAAGACAAGCTGACGCGCGAAGTCGACAAGGCCGCGAACCACGTGCGGGCGCAAAGCGCGCGCTTCGAATCCGCGCGGGAAGCGGCGTTCCGCGCGGCGGCGAGCTCCGTCATCGAGGAGGCAATGAAGGAGTTCGCGAAGGCGGTCGAAGGCCTCGGCGAAGACCTGTCGGGCTGGGTCGCGCGCGTCAAGCAGGCGCTCGTCGACGATTGGCACGACCTCGTCGAGATGGACGAGGAGGAAGAGAAGCCGCCGCGCGAAGAAAAGGACGATCCCGAGCTCGCGACCCGCCTCAATCGCTTCAAGGTCAATCTTCTGGTGACGCATGCCGCAGGCTCACCGGCGCCGGTCATCTACGACACGAACCCGACGTATCCCGCGCTCTTCGGGTACCTCGAACGGCGCGCGCGTTACGGCGCGCTTCTCACGGATTTCACGCGCATTCGCGCGGGGTCCTTGCACAAGGCGAGCGGCGGCGTGCTGGTCGTGCGCGCCGGGGACCTCCTCACGGACCCCATCATCTGGGAGCGGGTGAAGCGCGTGCTGCGCGAGCAGCGCATCGGCGCCGAAGATCCGCTCGGCCCGTTGGGCCTCTACGCGACGTCGCTCCGTCCCGTGCCCGTGCCGATCCACGTGCGCGTCGTCCTCGTCGGCTCGCCGGAGCTCTATGCGACGCTCCTCGACGCGGACCCGGATTTCGCTTCGCTCTTCCGCGTGAAGGTCGAAGTCGATCCGATGATTCCGCGCGTGCCCCGCACGCTGGAGGCGCTCGACGCGTATCTGATGGCGATGGCCAACGAGCGCGCGTGGGGACACTTCGACCGCGAAGCGCGCGCGCAACTGCTCGACCTCGCCACCCGGCTCGCGGGCGACCGCGAGAAGCTCGCCCTCACGCTCTCGCCGCTCGAAGAGACGATGGCGTTTGCGAGCGCGCTTGCGGCGGCGCGCGCTCTCGGCGAGGCGGACGGTCCGGCTCGGGCAGCGGACGCGTCGGCCTCATCGGTCGCGAATCCCCGCCTGCGAAGCGACGGGGACGGCGAGGCCGAGCACCCGTTCCGCGCATCGATCGCCCCTCCGGCGATGACGGTCGTCGCCGCGGCGGACGTGCGGGGCGCCTGGTTCGAGCGCCGCGAGCGCGCGGGCAGCGCCGAGCGGCACATTCGCGAGGTGACGCTGCGGGGCGAAGTCGCGCTCGACACGTGCGGCTTGCGCGTGGGCGTCGTCAACGGCCTGAGCGTGTTCAGCGCCGGCGACGTCGAGTTCGGGCAGCCGATGCGGATCACCGCGGTCGTCGGCATCGGGCGCGAGGGGATCATCGACGTCGAGCGCGAGGCGCAGCTCGGCGGGAGCATCCACACGAAGGGCGTCGCCATCCTCCGCGGGTACCTGGCGCGGATGTTCGGGCAAGAGAGGCCGCTCAGCCTGCGCGCGCAGCTCGCGTTCGAGCAGAGCTACGGCGAGATCGACGGCGACAGCGCGAGCTCGAGCGAGCTCTTTGCGGTGCTGAGCGCCTTGTCGGACGTGGGGATCGATCAGGGCGTCGCCGTCACGGGGAGCGTCAATCAGCTCGGCGAAATGCAAGCGATCGGCGGCGTCTGCGCGAAGGTCGAGGGCTTCTTCGATCTGTGCAAGGCGCGCGGCCTCAACGGCTCGCAAGGCGTGCTCGTGCCCAGCGCGAACCGCCCTCATCTCGTGTTGCGGGACGACGTTGCGCAGGCGATCGCGCTCGGACAGTTCCACATTTACGCGGTCGATCGGGCGGCGCAGGGCATCGAAGTGTTGACCGGGCTTCCGGCGGGCGAGCGCGACGCGAGCGGGCGGTTTCCGGCGTCGAGCATGTTCGGCCGCGTCGAACGCCGCATCATCGAGATCGCCGAGAGACTGCGGGTGGCGGAAGGACACGTGCCGCACGAGCCCGACGGCGGCCTCGAGGAATCGAGCGGCGACGAGCGCACCGCCGGATCCGCCGCCCGGCGCCGCTGACGGGAGCTCGCGCGAGTGGGCTCCGGTTTGCGTTCCCGTTTGCGTTCCCGCTCCCCGAGAAGCGCCCGCGGGCGGCCGGAAGGCGCCGTTTTGGTGCTCGCGATCGGCGCGGCCCTCGCGGGATGCGCGGCCACCTCGGAGGTCACGCGCGACTACGGCGGGCGCATCGTGCAAGGGCGCTACGTCGAGCCCGAGGCCTACGCCGCGTTTCTGCGCGGATCCATCGCCGAGGCCTCCGGCCAGACTGCGGACGCGCTCGCGGCGTACGGCGCGGCCCTGCGCCGCGATCCCGGCAGCGTCGAAATCTGGACGCGCATCGCCGCCGTCCGCTGCGCCGCGTCGCCGAGCGATCCTCTCGCGGACGACGCGCTCGCGCATGCCTTCGCGATCGACCCGCGGTTCGCGCCGGCGTGGGCGGTCAAGGCGACCTGCGCGCTCGGCCGCGGCGACGGCGCCGCCGCGCGGGACGCTGCTGCGAAGGCCGCCGCGCTCGATCCCGAGCAGGACGCGGCGAACGTTCTCCTCGCCGACACCGCGACACCGGAGCGCGCTTCCGAGGCGCGGACCGCGCTCGTGGCGCTCACGGCAACCGCCGAGGATCCCGTCCTTGCGTGGTCCGCGCTGGCGCGATGGGCGTCGTCGCACGGCGATGTCGCGCTGGCTTCGTTCGCGTACGAACGGCTCGTCAAGATGGCGCCTTCGTATCGCGAGGCCACCGCGGCCGCCGCGGAGCGCCTGGCGCTCGCGGGCCGGACCAGCGAGGCGCGGCGGGTGGCCGCCGCCGCCGTGGACGCGAGTGAAGCTCCGTTCGGCGCCGCGGTCCACCCGCTCGCGGCGAGGCTCGCCGTCGACGATGCGATCGCTCGAAGAGACGCCTCCCTCGTTCGCCGCCGGGCAATCCGGGTGCGCCTCTCGCTCGAAGAAGCCGCGGCGCGCGCGTTCCTCGCCGGGGACGCGTCGCTGGCGCGCGCGATCGCGTCGAAGGAAGCGTCGGCCGACGCCGACGACCGGGGCGTCCGGCTCGTGCTCGCCGCGATCGACCGCCGCGACGCGCTCGCCGCCCTCACCGAAGCCCGCACGGTGCGTGATCCGATCAGCGGCGCCGCGTGGGTCGCCGTGGCGGAGGCGCTCGCGCACGTCGTTCCTGCCGCCGAGGCGCGCAAGGTTCTCGCCGCGCTCGCGCACGATCCCATCACGCAAGGCGACAGCCTCGTCCTCGGGCGCGCCGCGGCGATCCCGCAGTGAGTCATCCTTGCGAGTGGCCCGAGCGGGCCGCTACGGAATGACCTTGTGGTACTTGATGGCGCCGGCGTCGGCCGGCTCGTAGGGGATGACGAGCTCCACGCGTTCGACCACGTTCGGCCGCACGTCGATGTCGAGCTCCGGAATCGGCGGGCCGAGCGCGTCGAGCTGGGCGCCGACCTTCAGCTTGCCCACGGGCACGCCGTCGATGCGGAAATGGCCGGCGGTGTTGCTCACGTCGTGAAGCGGCTGCAGCAGCACCAGCAGGGCTTCGCGCGCGAACGGCTGCATCTGGTCGCCGATGACATAGTGGCCCGGACGGGGCGGGTAGAGCTTCACCGGCTCGCCGGCGCGGAAGGGCGGCGCCAGCATCACGGCGGGTTGGTAGACGCCCGACAGTGTCGGCGCGAACGCCACGCGCGACTCGTTCGCGATGTCGAGGCGCTGCCCGAACGTGATCGCGAGCGTGCGCGTCGGGTACCCGCAGTTCGCGGTGATGGTCACGAGCTGCGCTTCGTTCTGTTCCGGCAAGAAGAAGCCCTTGTACCCTGTGACGACGACGACGGCGTCGGCCAGCGGCCGTAGCCCGTCCCCACGCGGCGGCCCTGCGCGAAAGAGCTTTCCGTACGTGTCGAGCGCCGCCGGGCACGAGCGGAAGTCCTGGTCCGGAACGTCGGGCGACTCGGGCCCTCGGACGAAGACCGTTCCCTCGACGCTCCCCGTCGGTCCCTGGTAGGCCGGGAGCTTCTGCGGATTGACGACCGCCTCGACGTTCGCGATGGGAACCGCCGCGCCCGATTTGTCGACGTGAATCGCCGGGGCGGCGTCGCTCGCCGACACCCCCCCGTGCGGCGCGGCGTCGCTCACGACGATCGGTTCCGGTGCCTTGTGCTCGCAGCCAACGGCGGTGGCGGCCGTGGCAACGACGGCCGCAGCCGAGAGAACAGCGGCGCGCGCCGAAAAGGGGAGATTGTGCATGGTCAGCTCGACACCTTGCAAACCCTGCGCGCGTCGTCTCAGCCGCCCGACCCGCTCGCGGCGTAGGCCGCGGCCGTGATGGCGGCGTCGAGGTAGGCGCTCGGCGTCAGGCCGAGCACGAGCACGAGAACGGCACTCAGGATCAGCGCCGCCGTGATGTAGCCGGAGCGCATCGGAATGGCGACGGGCGCCCCCGCGGCCGGCTCGCGCATGTACATGTAGATGAGGACGCGCAGGTAGTAATACGAGCCGATGACGCTGTTGATCAGCGCCAGGATGACGAGCCAGTAGAGGCCGGACTCGATGCCCGCCTTGAACAAGAACCACTTCCCGAAGAAGCCCGCGGTGGGCGGAATCCCGGCGAGCGACAGGAGGAAGAACGAGAACGCCAGCGCGGTCGCGGGGTGCCGCCGGCCGAGCCCGGCCAGGTCTTCGTAGCTCACGGCCTCGCGATCGCGGCTGCCGCAGATCGCGAGCGCGCCGAACGCGCCCGCGGTCGAGACGGTGTAGACGAGCAGATAGAAGAGAATGCTCGCAACCGCCTCGGACGACATCCGCATGATGGCGGTGATCCCGAGGAGCAGGTAGCCCGCGTGCGCGATGCTCGAGTAGGCGAGCATGCGCTTCACGGACTCCTGCCGCCCCGCCACGAGGTTCGCGAACGTCATCGTGACCGCCGCGAGCGCGGCGACGATGGGGGGCCAGCCCGCGGCCCACGAGGTCCACTTCGGATCGCCGAGCGCGACGAGGAGGACGCGCAGGAACATCGCGAACCCGCCGGTCTTCACGGCGACGGCCATGAACGTCGTCGCCGGCGTCGGCGCGCCCTCGTACGCGTCCGGCGTCCACGCGTGGAAAGGAACCGCGCTGACTTTGAACGCCATCCCGACGAGCACGAGCACGGCGCCGATGATGAGCAGCGGGCTATGGCCCGCGGGCGTGCGCGCGGCCTCACCGATCCCGACGAGGTCCGTATGGCCCGTCGCGCCGTAGATCAGCGCGAAGCCGTAGATCAGGAGCGCCGCTGCGAACGAGCCGAGCAAGAAGTATTTCAGCGCGCCTTCGGTCGCGCGCGGGCTCGTGCGGCGGAACGCGGTCATCGCATAGGCGCCGATGCTCATCGTCTCGAGGCCCAAGAACAGCGTGAGCGCGTCGCCCGCCGCCGCGAGCATCATCGCGCCGAACGTCGCGAAGAGGAGCAGCGCGTAGAACTCACCGCGGTCGAGACGGTGCTCGGGCAAGTAGCCGCCCGCGACCAGGGCGGCGAGACCCGCGCCGAGGCAGATCACCATGTCGAAGAAGAACGAGAACCGGTCGATGAGGAGCCACGGGGCCGCCCCGCTCACGTCCAGGTGGTCGACGCCGAACATCCACAAACCGCCGGCGAACGCGCCGCCCGTGAAGAGCACGAGCGCTGCGCCGACTGCGAGCCCATGGTCCGCCTGGGGCTCTCCCTTGGGCGCCTGCCTGGAGAACGCCTCGGCCAGCATCAAGAGCAACGCGCCGATGCCGACGACGAAGAAAGGCGAGAGAGCGAGGAGGGTCGACATGGAGCGGCCTCAGTGGGCTTGCGCGGGCGCTGCGGGAGCGTCTGCGCTCGGAATGACGGCGGGCTTCTGGACGCGCGGCGACTCCGCGCGCGGCGGGGAGAGGCTGATCGGGCCCTCGAAGTACTTGGGTCCGGGATGCGCGTCGACGCGGGCCTCGACGTCGTCCTTCACGCGGGCGGCCGCGCCTTTGATTTGCGACAGGAAAATGTTCGGGAAAAGGCCGATGACGAAGATCATCAGGACGAGCGGCGTCGCGGCGACGAGCTCGCGCTCCGTCATGTCGGGCAGATGCGCGTTCTCTTTGTTCGTCACCGGGCCGAAGAACATCTTCTGCACGACCATGAGCATGTAGACCGCGCCGAGGATGACGCCGATCGCCGCTCCCACCGCCTGCATGCCGACCATCCGCCCGAGCGTATGGGACATGAACGAGCCGGTGATGATCATGAATTCGCCGACGAAGCCGTTCGTGGTCGGGAGGCCGACGCTCGCGAGCGTAGCGATGATGAAAAGCGCGGCGTAGAGCGGCATCGGCTTGGCGAGACCGCCGAACTGGTCGATGCCCCGCGTGTGCCGGCGATCGTAGATGACGCCGAACAGAAGGAAGAGCAGGCCGGTCGAGATGCCGTGGTTCACCATCTGCAAGACGCTGCCTTCGAGCGACGCCTGCGTGAGCGCGAAGATCCCCAGCATCACGTACCCGAGGTGCGCGACCGACGAGTACGCGATGAGGCGCTTCACGTCGTCCTGCTTCCACGCGCAGAGGGCCCCGTAGATGATGCCGCCCAGCACCGCGACGCCGCCGAGCTGCGGCGCGTAATCGGTGGCGACCTCGGGAAAGATGCCCATGGCGAAGCGCAGATAGCCGTAGGTACCCGCCTTGAGCATGACGGCCGCCAGGATGATCGAGCCCGCCGTCGGTGCTTCCGTGTGCGCATCCGGCAGCCACGTGTGGACCGGGAACATCGGCACTTTGATCACGAACGCGAGCGTGAACGCCGCCCAGAGCCAGAACTGCATCCGGTACGGGATGAGCACCCGCTGCAAATCGAAGTAGTCGAAGCTCGGAGTCCCCCCGCTCGCCCGCGCGTACGCGTACGCCATGTACAGAATGGCGCCGAGCATCAGCATCGAGCCGAACATCGTGTAGAGGAAGAACTTGATGGCGCTCTTGATGCGGCCCGTTCCGCCCCAGACGCCGATCATGACGTACATGGGGATGAGCATCAGCTCCCAGAACACGTAGAAGAGGAACAGGTCGAGCGACAGAAACGACCCGATCATCGCCCCTTCGAGGAGAAGAAGCGCGAAGCACCAGTCCTTGATGCGCGTGCGAATCGAACCGAACGACGCGTAGGCCGCGATCGGCGTGATGAACGCCGAGAGCACGACGAGCCACAGCGAGATCCCGTCGACCGCGACATGGTAGTGGATGCCGAAGCGCGGCATCCACGCGATGTCTTCCGCGAAGTGATACGTCCGGCCCATCGGGACGCCGAGAACCGGCAGCGTCAGCGCGAGCGTCGCGAACATGAAGGCGAGCGTCGTCCCCTGCAGGAGCTTGGGCGACTGTCGCGGCAGGAACAGGATCGCGATCGCGCCGGCGATGGGCAGCCCGATGATCCACGACAGGTGGTGCCCCGCCTCGCTCGGAAGCTCGCCTTCGAGCGTCGCTTCGCCCGGCCACAGGCACACGACGAAGAGGACGATCGCGCCGGTGATGGCGCCCATGGCGATGCGTCCGCCCGCGCTGCGTCGGCCGGGGAGCGTCGCCGCGACGAGGGCCGCGAGGACGACGGGGACGACGCCGCTCCAGACGATCGCGATGCCGGCCGTGGCGACGAGGAGGGCGAAGAGGCCCACGATCGCGAGCGGCTTGATCGACGGCGGCCCGGCCGGAGGGGGCGCGTCGTCGTCGTGCCCGACGCCCGGATCGTGCCCGTGAGAGAGGTGCGCAGTGTCCGCGGTAGCCATGGTTGATCGCCCTTGTAGAGCGCCTTTAGAGGGAAGACATCGGCGCTGAAGGCCGCGCGACTTTGATGGCGGTGCTCTTCACGAAGCCGAAGGCGTTCCGCACTTCGAGGTTCACCGTCATCGTTTTGCCCGGTTCGACATGGAGCTTCAGCTTCGAGTCGTCGCCGAAGTTCGGCTTGTCCGGCTTGCCGTCCCCGTCCGCGTCCCAGCGATACCCGTAGCCGACGCCCGGGGCGGCGGTGACCAGGTAGTCGTCGTTGCCCGCGTCGGTGACCGTCGCGTTTGCGTGGGCCTGGCCCACGAACCAGACGACGGCCGCGAGGCCGATCGCCATGAGCGCGCCGTACGCGTGGACGACGCCGGTCTGCGTCGCGCGCAAAATCGTCCCGAACGCGGAGACGAGGAGCGCCGTCAGCTTGGCGAGAATGCCGTCGACGATGTTGCGGTCCACCACCGCGCTCGTCTCGGCGAGCGAGTCGACCATCGCGATCGGCCCCTCCTGGTAGATCTCGTCGACGTACCATTTGTTGAGGAGCGTCTCGTGGAGCCAGGGTAGGGCGGCCGCGAGCTGCCGGGCCGGCGCCCCCTTGTTCATCACGTACATCCACCATGCGAGCCCGGTACCGACCAGGAACGCGCCGATGCCTCCCAGCGCGAGCGGCGGAATCAGGTGGTCGGCCCACACCTTGTCGTGCCCGTAGTCGTAGAGCACCGCGCCTTCGGTCGCGGCGCGGAACACGGGCTCGAGCCAGTGCTCCATCGGCTCGAACGTGAGGCCGAACCCGGGCTCCAAGATGCCCGAGAAGAGCGAGAACGCCGCCAGGACGATGAGGGGCACCGTCATTTGCCAGGGCGATTCGTGGGGGGCGTAGCCTGGCTGGCTCAGGTCTTCTTCGTGATGCCCGTGGTCGTGCGCGTCGTCGGCCCCCGCCGCGTGCGCGTCGTGCGCGGAACGAGACGAATGGCTAGCGGCCAGCTCTTCGCGTGCGAGGAGCGACGGGCGTCCCACCGTCCAGCCGCGGAAATCGCCCCAGAAGGTCAGGAAGTACAGGCGGCACATGTAGAACGCCGTCATCGCCGCTGCGATCACCGCGATGAAGTACAGCGTCGGCCCGATCCAGGTGGGCGGGTGGAACGAACGGTAATGGGCCATGTAGCCTTTGCCGTCGTCGGGATTGACCGTGTAATCGACGAATGCCCGATACAGAATCTCGTCTTTCGAGAAGAACCCGCTCGTCAGCGGAAAGCCGATGATCGCCGCCGTCGCCGCGGCGAACGTCATGTGCGTGAGGGGCATCCACTTGCGCAGGCCGCCCATGTTGCGGATGTCCTGCGCCTTCACGTCGTCGTGGATGCGCGCGTGCATCGCGTGGATGACGGAGCCTGCTCCGAGGAAGAGGCACGCCTTGAAGAAGGCATGCGTGAAGACGTGGAAGAAGCCCGCGGCGAAGGCCCCCACCCCGACGCCCAGGAACATGAACCCGAGCTGGCTCACCGTGGAATATGCGAGCACCTTCTTGATGTCGTTCTGGACGAGCGCGATCGACGCGGCGAAGAGGGCCGTCAGCGCGCCGATGATCGCGATGGTCATCATCACGAACGGCGACAGCACGAAGATGAACGACAGGCGGCAGACGAGGTAGACGCCCGCCGTGACCATCGTGGCCGCGTGGATGAGGGCGGAGACCGGCGTGGGGCCCGCCATCGCGTCCGGCAGCCACACGTAGAGCGGAATCTGCGCGCTCTTGCCGGTGCAGCCGAGAAGCAGCGCGAGGCCGACCGCCGTCGCGGCGCTCACCGTGATGAGGTGCCTCGGCTGCAAGAACGACAGGAAGCCGGTGAACTGCCCGCCGCCGAACGGCCAGACGTGCACGCGGAGGGGCTCGATGGGGTGCAGGAGACCGTCCGCCCCGTTGGCGATTCCGTTCCAGTCGAGCGCCCCCGTGTAGTGCACGAGGAGGAACATCGCGCAGATGAGACCGAAATCTCCGATGCGGTTCGCGATGAAGGCTTTCTTGCCCGCCGCGGCGTTCGCGCCGTTCTCGTACCAGAAGCCGATGAGCAGGTACGAGCAGAGGCCGACCCCCTCCCAGCCGACGAAGAGGACCGGAAGGTTGTCGCCCAGAATCAGGACGAGCATCGAGAAGATGAACAAGTTCAAATACGAAAAGAACCGCGCAAAGCCCTCGTCGTCCGCCATGTACGACGTCGAATACAGGTGAATCAGGAAGCCGACGCCGGTGACGATGAGCATCATCACGCCGTTCAGCGCGTCGATGCTGAACTTGACTTCGATCGGGACGCTCACGTTGTCGAATCCGCGATCGCGCGGGATCCACGAGTCGCCGGTCGTGTGCATCCACTCCCAGGCTTTCCACGAGAGCGTGACGTGCTCTTCGCGGTTGTGGCTCACGGCTTCCCACAAGGCGCCGAACGCCCAGAGGGCCGCGACGAAGCTCACGCCGACGGCGGAGAGCGCCATCAGCTTGACGGCCGGCTTGCCGAGGCGTTTGCCCCAGACGCCGTTCACGAACGCGCCGAGCAGCGGCATCCCGAGGATGACCGCAATCAGCGAGAAGTCGTTTTCGGGAAAGAGCGAAAGCATCGTTGGGCGGAGCCCCTTCGTCAGTTTTTCATGGGGCCGAAGCCCCGATGGTCAGTTTTTCAAGAGATCGGCCTCATCGGACCGGACGGTCCGGCGCAGGCGGTAAAGCGAGAGGACGATCGCGAGGCCGACCGCCACTTCCGCGGCTTCGGCCGCGATGATGAAGAAGGTGAAGACCTGGCCGGTATGGTTCTGGCCCGCGTAGATCTGCCCGGCGCCGCGCGCGAGGTGCGATCGATTGAACGCGACGAGGGCGAGGTTCGCGGCGTTGAGCATCACTTCGATGCTCATCAGCGTCACGAGGACGTTGCGGCGAACCAGAAAGCCGACGCCGCCGATGACGAAGATGATCGCAGAAAGCGCGATGTAGTGCTCGCCGGGGATCATGCGTGTCCTTTGCTCGCGCCCGCGGTCGCCGCGTGGTCCGCGTAGTCGCCGTGCGCGGGCGCATCGACGAGGGCTTGCGAGCCGTGGCTCTCGTGGCTGTAGAGACCGGAGTGCGGCGTGGGCGACATGCTCGGCTCCGGGACGGACGCGACCGACTCGCGCTCGTTTTTCGTGAGCCCTACGCCCTGGCGCCCGCGCGCCACGCCGATGGCGCCGACGACGGCGACCATCAGAAGGGCGCTCGAGAGTTCGAACGGAATGATCGCGTCCGAGAAGAGAACGGCCCCGAACGCGTCGATGCCCCCGTACGCGCCGTCCACCGTCCCGACGGGGTATCCGCTCGGGGTTCCCATCGAGGCGCGCACCGCGGCCGCGATCGTGAGCAGGCCCGTCAGGCCGAAGAGACCGCCGCCGATCGTGCGGACGATCGCACCGCGGCCGTCTGCGGGCGTCGAGGCGCTCGGCCCGAGGAGCATGATGACGAAGAGGAAGAGAACGACGATCGCGCCCGCGTAGACGATGAGCTGCACGGCGGCGAGAAACTGCGCGTGGAGGGACGCGAAGAGCCCCGCGATGCTCAGGATGAGGAGCAGGAGGCCCATCGCCGCGCGGATTGGGTTTTTCGAGAGGACGACTGCCCCGGCGCCGCCGACGGCGAGGAGCGCGGAGATGTAGAAAAAGATCTGGCCTAGAAGAATCACTGGGCTCGGCTCCTCCCGGCGCGAAGCGCCGGCCGACCCGGCCGACCTGCGCTTCCTGCGTTGTAGACGGCGCAGACGTTCACGCCGCGCTCCACGGTTCGACCACGAGCTTCGCGTCCCCGCGCGGCCGCTCGCCCCGAACGTGCGCTTCGAACTCCTTGCGAAACTTCTGGATGAACGCGAGCGCGGGCATCGCCGTGCCCTCGCCGAAGGCGCAGATGGTGTTGCCCATGATGCCGTTCGCGATGTCGTGCAGCGAGTCGAGCTCCGCCATCGTCCCCGTGCCCGCGAGGATCTTGTTGCAGAACCGCTCGAGCCACGCGCTGCCTTCGCGGCACGGCGTGCACTGGCCGCACGATTCGTGGCGGTAGAACTGCATCAGGTTCTGCATGCATGCGACGGGGTCCGTGCCTTCCGCGATGACGGTGACGCAGCACGTGCCGAGCATCGTGCCGACGCCGCGCATCGTGTCGACGCCGAGGGGCACGTCCATGACGCTCTTGCCGTCGTACGGATGGAGCGGCGACTTCGGGTCCGGCGCGCGCACGACTTCGTCGGCGCGGAGCACGGGCGTCGACGACCCGCCCGGGATCACGGCCATGAGCTTGCGGTCGCCGAGGACGCCGCCGCCGATGTCGTAAATGAGCTCGTTGAAGGTGGGGCCCACGGCGAGCTCCACGACGCCGGGCGTCTTGACGTGGCCGTTCACGCCGTAGAGGCGCACGCCTCCGTCGCCGGCCTTGTGCAGGAACGAGAGCGCGCTGAACTCTTCGCAGCCCATACCGAACGCCGCCGGAACCGCGGCGATCGTCTCGAGGTTGTTCACGGTCGTGGGGCAGCCGAACGCGCCGGCATTCGCCGGGAAGGGCGGCTTCATGCGCGGCTCGCCGCGTCGCCCTTCGATCGAATTGAGCATCGACGTCTCTTCGCCGCAGATGTACGCGCCCGCGCCCGAGTGCACGTGCACCTCGACGGCGTAGTCGGATCCGAAGGGGCTCTTGCCGAGGTAATCCTTCGCGCGTGCTTCGCGAATCGCGCCTTCGAGGCGCGCCTTCGACAGGTGCAGCTCGTCGCGCACGTAGATGTACGCGACGTGCGCGCCGATGCCGTAGCAAGCGATGATGCAGCCTTCGATGCACGCGTGCGGATTGAGCTCCATCAGCGTGCGGTCCTTGTGCGTGCCGGGCTCACCTTCGTCCGCATTCACGACGAGGTAGTGCGGCTTCGCGCCCACGGTCTTCGGCATGAAGCTCCACTTCACGCCCATCGGAAAGCCGGCGCCGCCGCGCCCGCGGATGTTGGCTTTCTTGGCTTCGTCGACGACTTGCTCGCGCGTCATCGTCTTCAGCACGCGGCGCGCGACTTCGTAGCCGTGGAGCTCGCGTTCGTACACCGCCAGCGAGTGGCCTTCGGGCTTGCCGTACGTGCGCGTCAGGTAGTCGGTGCGCTTAAGCATCGGTCAGCTCTCCACGAGCTTCTGGAGAATCTGATCGACGCGCGCCGGCGTCAGATTCTCGTGGTAGTCGCGATCGACCTGCATCATCGGGGCGGTGCCGCAGCTCGCGAGGCACTCGGCCGTGCGAAGCGTCACTTTGCCGTCCGCCGTCGTTTCGCCGGCCTTGACGCCGAGGCGCTTCTCGCAATGCGCGAGGAGCTCGCCCGCGCCGCGGAGCGCACAAGGCAGCGTCCGGCATACCCACACCTGGTGCTTGCCGACCGGATGCTGGTTGTAGAGCGTGTAAAAGGTGACGACGCCCTGCACGTGCGACGTCGGCAAATCCAGGCGCTTCGAGACGAAGTCGACGACTTCTTCGCTGACGTAGCCGTTCTGCTCCTGGCAAAGATGCAGGAGGGGCAGCGTCGCGGCCATCGTCGTCGGATACCGCTCGAGGATCTCCTTGAGCTTGCGCTCACGTTCGGGGCTCAGAGCGAAAGGCATCGCGGGGCGGTCCTTAGCGAAGTCGCCGCGCGCGGTCGAGAACAAAGCCGCGGGAGGCAGGGCTGGGAAGCGGGGAGTGAAAGGGGCGACGGAAACGGAAAAGCGTTCTGGAAAAGTCGCGAGAGCCGTCGGATTCTTACGAAAGCTCGCGAATTCTCATGAAAAGCGGGGCGAAACTAGTGGCGAGCGAGCATGGGTGTCAAGTCGGCCCCGGTCTCGCGCAGTCTTTGCGGCGGGCGACGGACGGACTGCCGGTGTCGCAAGCGCGCCGCGCCGGCAAAAAGGCTTGAGTGAAGCGATCGGCAACCGCTATGCTGCGGCGCGCGTACTGTCTCGCGCGCGTTGAAGAAATCGGCGCGGCCCGGCGCTCGCCTCGCGCGCGCAGGGTCGTCGCTTTTGGAGGTGCGGAGTGTTCTGTCCGAATTGCGGCACGCAGAACCCGGATGCGGCTCAGACGTGCTCGAAGTGCAATTTTCACCTCAAGAGCGTCGCGGCGCCGAAATTCAAAGGGACGATGCTGATGATGAATCAGCCGGGCCCCATGCCGGGGCCCACGCCCGCGCCCGCAGCGCCGGCACCGTTTGCCCCCACGCCTGCGCCGGCGGCGGCAGTCCCGCCGGGAGCTCGCCCGGCTGGACCTGCGCCCGGTGGACCCTCGGTGCCGAGCAAGCTCAAAGGAACCATGGTCGGGGTCGCGCCGATGGCGGGCCCGAGCCGCGGCGGGCCCGGCCCGGTGGCCGTGCCGCCCGCCGGCGCACCCGCGGGGCCGACGCCGTTTCCGCCGGCACCGTCGCCCGCGGACGCCGGGTCTGCGTACTCCCCGCCGGTTCCGCAGCCGGGCGTGAACCCGCTCGGAGGGACGCTGGCGGCTGACGCAAGCTCGTTCGCCGCCGGATTCGGCGCCGGTGGAAACGCCGGACAGCCGCCGTTCGGCCAATCCGGCCAGGGGATGGGAGGCCAGGGGATGGGAGGCCAGGGGATGGGAGGCCACTCCCCGGGTCACGCGCTCGGCGGCACTGCACTCATGCCGGCCGCGGGGGGCGGATCGCCCGGTTTCGGCGGGGGCTACAATCCGCCCGCGGGCGCGGCAACGCAGCTTCAATATGGGATTCCGCAAGGGCAGCCTCCCTACGGCGCGCCGCAAGGCGGTTACGGAGCGCAGCCTCCGCAGGGCGGGTTGCCCTACGGCGGGCAGGGACCGACGCATGGAGCCCCGCAGGCCGGAGGCGCAAGCTACGGCGCACCCCCTCCCGGCTCGCCCTATGGAGGGGCGCCGCAGGGCGGATCGCCCGCTCCCTACGGGAGTGGCGCGGGGGGCGGCTACGGGGGAGGGCCCGCGTACGACGCGACAGCCGCAGGTGCCTCCTACGGGAGTCCGAGCAGCGTCCCGCCGCCGAATCCGTTCACTGCGCCGTCGACGTTCGGGTCTGGACCCTCGGCGCAGGCGGGATACGGCACACCGGGTCCGTCCCAAGGAATCGCGCCGTACAACGCCACGTCCAGCGCGCTCGCCGGGGCTCTGTCGGCCGGCTCGGCGGGCCCGACACGCCGCAATCCCATCATGACGCTGCTCCTGCCGTACGCGATCATGTTCGGAAGCGTGATCTTTTTCTCGGTGCTCGCCGCGGTTCTCCGGGTGCCCGCGCTCGGACTTCTGGGGCTCGTGGGGTTGATGGCGGGCGGGATCTGGAACCTGCTCCAGCTCATCGCGATGACCAACGAAGTCAAAGCCGTCACGCGCAACGAGGCCTTCGCCTGGTGGCCGATCTTCGTGCCGCTGTACCAAATCTATTGGATGTGGATCCTCTTCCCGCAGGAAGTGGGGAAGGCGAAGCAGTCGCTCGGCATCCAGACGCCGGTACGCAACATCGTCCTTTACATATTTCTCTTTCCGTTCGCTGCGGCGTCCGACATCAACGACATGGCGCGGTAGAGAGAAAATCGGCGACGCCGCGCGCGGGCTACGGGCGGTCGCCCTGAGCAAGCTAGACTCGCCGCGCCGATGGCTGCCCCTCCGCCTGTCCCGTCGCGTCCTGGCGTTCCAACGGCGGACTTGCGCGCGTTTCTCCCGACGACGCCCGAAGAGATGCGGGCGCGCGGCTGGACCGAGCTCGACGTGCTCATCGTGTCGGGCGACGCGTACGTGGACCACCCGGCCTTCGGTCCCGTGCTGGTCGCGCGCTTTCTCGCGGGTCGCGGTCTGCGGGTGGGCATCGTGGCCCAACCGCGATGGGACGGTATCGACGACATCGCGCGCCTCGGGCGACCGCGCCTCTTCGTCGGAGTCGCCGCGGGCAATCTCGACTCGATGCTGAACAAGCTCACGGCGCAAAAGAAGATGCGCTCCGAGGACCAGTACTCGCCCGGCGGGCGCACGAACTTGCGTCCGAATCGGGCGTCGATCGTCTATTCGAACTTGTGCCGCCAGGCCTTTCCGGGCGTACCCATCGTGCTCGGCGGCATCGAAGCGTCGCTGCGGCGGATTGCTCACTACGACTACTGGAGCGATCAGGTGCGCCGGTCGATCCTGCTCGACAGCAAAGCCGACCTGCTCGTCTTCGGAATGGGCGAACGCGCCGCGTGGGAGATCGCGCGGCGGCTCGACGCGGGCGAGAGCGTCGCCTCGCTTCGCGACGTGCGCGGAACGGCTCACGTGCGAAAGAGCCGCCGGGAGTGGAGCGACGTCGCGGCCGATCCGAGCCGGTTCGTTCCAGACGGCAAACCGGTGCTGCTCCCGTCGTACGAAGAAGTCGTGAAGGACAAGCTCGCGTTCGCGCGCATGTCGCGCGCGTTCCAGCTCGAGACGAACGCGCACAACGGGCGTCCCCTCTTGCAGCCGCATGGAGACGAGGCCGTCTACTTCAATCCGCCTTCGTTGCCCCTCGAAGAAGGCGACATGGACGGCCTCTACGACCTGCCGTTCACGCGCCGGCCCCATTGGATTTACGGCGGCGAGCGCATTCCCGCGTTCGAGACGGTGAAGAACTCCATCGTGACGATGCGCGGCTGCTTCGGCGGATGCAGCTTCTGCAGCATCACCGAACACGAGGGGCGTATCATCCAGAGCCGCAGCGCCGACAGCGTCCTTCGCGAAGTACGCGCGCTGACGCGCATGGATGGCTTTCGCGGCACGATCACCGACGTCGGCGGCCCCACCGCGAACATGTACAAGATGCGCTGCAAAGACGAGCGCACCGAGCAAGCATGCCGGCGCCTCTCGTGCGTGCATCCGGGCGTGTGCGAGAATCTGGTGACCGACCACGAGCCGCTGATCGACTTGCTCCGGCTCGTGCGCAAAGAGCCCAAAGTGGATCGGGTGTACGTCGCGAGCGGCATCCGCTACGACCTCGCGGAGCGAAGCCCGCGCTTCATCGCGGAGCTCGCGCGGCATCACACGGGAGGGCAGCTGAGCGTCGCGCCGGAGCACACGAGTCCCGAGGTGCTCGAGAAGATGAAGAAGCCGCCGATCGCGCATTACGAGCGCTTCGCGCAGGCGTTCTGCCAGGCGAGCGAAGCGGCGGGCAAAGAACAGTACCTCGTGCCGTATTTCATCACGGCGCACCCGGGATCGACCATCGAAGACACGATCGCGCTCGCGCTCTGGCTCAAGTCGAAGAACATGCGCCCGCGCCAGGTGCAGGATTTCATTCCGACGCCGATGGCGATGGCGACCGCCATGTACGTGACCGGGCTGGACCCGCTCACGATGGAGCCCGTGCCCGTCGTGCGCGACCTGCGCGAGAAGCGGCGGATGAAGGCGCTCCTCTATTGGTGGGATGCGGAGCAGCACGCGCTGGCGCGCGAAGCGCTCGTGAGCGCAGGGCGCCGGGACCTCATCGGCCTCGCCGCGAGCTGCCTCATTCCGCCGGATCGCAGCGGTCGATACAGGTCCGCTCCGCGCGGCGAGGGCCCTGCACGAGCCGAGGGGCCTTCACGCGCGGAGGGGCCTGCACGAGCCGAGGGCCGGGAGCGGAACGCGGGACGAACAGGCCCTTTGGCGAAGCGCCGCGCAAGGCGCGGGCCGCCTTCGATCGCACGCAAGCCTTGATTCTCGTTGCCAGCGGCCCGCCAAACCCGTAATCCCAATCCTCGTGGGAAGACTCGGGGCGGCCGTGGCGAACGTGTGTGCGGCGTGCGTGCTTTGTGCAGCGTGCAGCTCGGCTTCGGCACCGAAGAGCACGGGGAGCGGCAGTGCCACCGGGACCATCCACGGTGGCAGTCTGCCGGTCGCCGATGCGATTTCGCTGATCCAAACGATTCCCGGGAGTGGAAATCCTCCCTCCGCCGAGATCGACGTGGGCCTTTCGAACTTCGGTGGGCTGTGCGCCGCGTCGTCTTACGCCTCGAGCTCGGCGATCCTCGTCATCACGGTGGTCATGGCGTCGACGAACGGGGGATCGCTGGTGATCGACCAGCCGGTCATGTTGCCGATCGACGGGGCGACGACATCGGTGGAATACCTCGCGCAACCGGGCTCGCAGTGCATGACCTACGACACGAGCAGCGGGACGACCAACGGAACGGTCACGACGAAGTTCGCGGTATTCGAGGAGGCAACGAGTGGCACCGTGACAATCACCAAGGCCGACGCCACCAGCGTGACCGGATCGTACACCGCGGTCTTCGGCTCGGGGGACATGCTGAGCGGCAGCTTCGACGCGCCCGCGTGCAGCAACGCGGGATCCGCTAACGGCTGCTGACGGAAAGAGGGGCGCCTGCACGTGCCGGCACGGCCGCGAGCGCGTGCTGCACGATGACGTTCGCGAGGCGTTGCGACTCGACCTTGGCGGCCATGAAATGCGCGCCGGCCCAGATGCGCGAGTCCGCGCAGTTGTCGGCGGCGGCGCCGAGCGTCGGAAACTGAATCGAGCGCCCTCCCGGCGGATCGTCGACGGGTTGCGCGTGCTGCCCCATGCCGAACGTCTCCGGCGGCGGCGCCTTCGCTCCGTGCAAAGTCTCGAAATAGGCGGACGACCGATAGGTAATGGGACCGGACAGACCCGGGAGCGACGCCTGCAGGACTTCGGCGCCGACGAAGCAGTCGGTCGCGTGCCCCGATGGGTACTCCGGGAACGGAGGCGTCGCGATGAGCGGCTCCCACGCGGGATCCCCGTCTTCCGCGCGTATCGCCGTGACGGGCCGCCAGAAATTGAACTTGGCTTTCTCGTTCCACGTGAGGATGGCGGAGTCGGCGAGCGCCGCAGCCAGCTGCGCCAGGATGCGGGCCTCCCCGTAAGGCCCGTCGGCCGGGCGCCGCGCGGCAAGCAACCGCGCCGCCAGCTCCATGAAGCCGCGCTGCGAGCTCTGGTACGCCCAGAAGTAGGCGTCGTTGGTCTCTTCCGGCGTTCGCGTGGTGCTTGCCCGACTGCCGACCGCGCGGGTCTGCTCGCGCTGTTCGACGTACGCCGGGCTGCCGAGGATCAATGGGGGCTCCGACGGGACTTCTTCGACGGACGAAAATAGGAACGGTCGAATCGCGTTCGTCGGGCTCGTCCCGAAGTCGGGCGGCGTGGGGCGCCAGCGGCCGACCGCTTCGTCGCCGGGGAAATAACGCACTTGGTAAAAGCCGTCGTCCGCACGGCGTGTCGCTGCGGCGCGCCCGATCGCTTGACCGAGCCTCACCCCCGCCGTCTTGCCCGGACCGTCGGGATAGCGCGCGAGGACGGTCGCGAACGCGTCCGCGGTATCGGCTGCATGTTGCGGATGCAGCCGCTCGAGCACGGCCTCCGCCGCGGCAGCCATGGCGACCTCGGGATCGGCGCCCTCCGGCGAAGGTTCGTCCGCGCTCGCGGGCAGCCAGCGCGCGTACACCGGGTGCGCCGCGTTCAACGCGTCGTGCATCGCCATGTGCATGATCGCCAGCGTGCGCCAGTTGCTCGCGCCCCCGCCGTAGAAGTCCGCGATGAGGGTCCACTCGGTGACGGCGTCGGCCCCGCGGCGCTCGGCCTGGCTCGCGAGCGATCCGCAAGCGGTGAGCGATAGGCACGCCAGGCACGCGAAGAGCCGTCCGGCTGCGGGCCAGCGGCGGCCGCGCGCCTCGGAGTGGCTGGGGCTGCCGGCGCGAAGCATGGGTCGTGTCTGGGGCGGCCCCATCTTCCGGACAACCCCGAAGCGCCTGCGCAGGTGCCGCCTGGCGTGGTTCACACGTTGAACCGGAAGTGCATAGCGACCTCCGACAACAGTAAAAGCACGGCCGCCGAGAAAACAAGCGCGATCGTCGGAACGAGCAAGCCCGAGATGGCCCCGGTTACGGAGACCGCGGGGCAATCGAGGGGCAATCGGGAGCCGCCGCTCGACCTCGGGACCCTCCGCCAGAAGCTCGACAAGGCGATCCTCGACGAGGCGTGGGAAGCCGTGAAGGCGATCAACAAGCGCATCGCCGAGATGGAGCGGGCGGAGACGATCGATCTCGGCGCCGAACGACGGGCGCGGGGGCTGCGGTGAATTGGGCTATGGAGTGGCTCGCCCGACGCTAAGCGGACACGGCTTGTGTACAAGACAGCGGCCCGAAACCGCGATAAACAAGCCGCTTCGTGAGAACAGGTGGAGGCGACATCGACCTTCGACAGAGACGCGGTACCCCGCCCGCGTCCGGTCGGGGCGCTGACTGTCAGGTGACAGTCATCTGACTGTCAGTGCCTTTCACGTCCGGCCGGTTTTCTGGCGCCAAAAGGCTTCGAATTTGTCGCCGGCCATAGCCCGGCCTGCCCGGTGAAGCGGCTCGTCCGCGACGGGTAGGGACCTGAAAGCAGCGGGGACGGCCCCGGTCTTGGCGCGACCGGCGGCAGCCGTCGAGACCGTCGCGAAACGGTCTCCCTAGCTTCGGGCCATGTCGAATCCGACAGCCGATTCCAGCCCAGACCCAAAGGCCAATTCGCGCGCGACGCAGACCCTGACCTCTGGCGAACGGGACCGCTTGCGCACGGCGGTTGCCGAAAGCGGTCTTCCGGCGGTCGCCGCTTACATGCAGTTGTCCCGCGACGCACTCGCGCGGGCGGTCGGTGGCCTTCCGTCCCGACGGGGAACGATCGCGCAGATCAGGGCCCACCTCCCGGCAGCCGCTCCATCCGAGTTGCGGGAGGATGCTCGTGGCTAAGCGCCCTCTGCGAGCCCGAGCACCGGTCGTCGTTGCGCCGGCGATGGTGTCGCAGCTCAATAGCGAGCCGACGATCGGCATCGATCCACGACGGTTTCTCGACCACCTCGTGCCGCTCTGCAAGGGCGACGTCACGAAGCTCGGAAAGCTGCGCCTCGTCCCATTGGACGTTGCCGTCGAAGCGTTGCGCCGTCTCGCGGAGACCGGCGAAGGCGATGATGCCGAGAGCGGAGAGCCGACTGAGCGACAGCCCGAAACCGCTGACGCGGTGCTCGCCGCGCTCGGGATGGAGCGGACATGATCGAGCTCCGCGACTACCAAGCGGACCTCGTCGCCAGGGTGGGCGAGGCGTACCGCGCCGGCGCTCGCTCGGTGGTCATGCAGGCCGGGACCGGCAGCGGAAAGACCACAACGGCATCCGCGCTGATCGCACGCGCTATCGCCCGACGTCGTAACGTCATCTTCGCGGCGCACCTCGACTCGCTCATCGACGATACGAGCGATCGGCTGTCGGTCGCTGGCATCGAGCACGGCATCGTTCAGGCCGACCGGCCGACGAATCCGACCGCGCCCGTACAAGTCTGCTCGCTGGCGACGCTCCACCGACGCGGCGAGCGACCGCCTGCGGACTTCGTGATCGTCGACGAATGCCATCGCGCGATGGCAGCTTCCGTCCGCGAGGTTCTGAGCGCGTATCCGCTCGCTTGGATCCTCGGCCTCACGGCGACGCCCGAGCGTGGCGACGGCGCGCCCCTCGGCGACGTCTTCGAGCGCATGGTGTGCGGCCCGAGTGTCGCCGAGCTCACGGCGCGCGGACATCTCGTCCCGGCAGTGGTGCTGGCGCCGCCGGCCCCTTTTGATGGCGGTCTCGCGTGCGACCCGGTCGACGCCTACGAGCTGCACGTTCCTGGTCAGCCAGCCATGGTGTTCTGCCGCGACGCGGACCACGCACGCGACGTCGCGGCCAGGATGGGCGAGCGTGCGGCGCTCATCCTCGGCGACACGCCGCGCGACGCCCGCCGGCGGTCACGCGAGCGGCTCGCGGCGGGCGAACCGCTCGTCCTCGTCGGGTGCGGTGTCTTCGTCGAAGGATGGGACTCGCCCGAGGTCCGCGCCGTCATCATGGGGCGCGCTTTCGGAAACGTCGGCGGATTCCTGCAGGGCTGCGGGCGAGCGCTTCGTCCCGCACGGGGGAAGACGCACGCAACGATCATCGATCTTTCGGGTGCCGCACTGCTTCATGGCCTACCTCAGGACGATCGCGTGTGGTCACTTGACGGTCCCCCGCGCCGCACGGGCGCCGGGCTCAAGCCACTAGCTCGATGCCGAGAGTGTCTCGCCGTGTTCCATGCGGGACCGCCAGCTTGCCCGCGGTGCGGCGCCTCGACGAAGAGCACGGGGCTCCCGAGGCGAGCGACGCGCGTCGAGCGCCAGGAGCTCGCGCGCCTCGATACTCGCCCACAAGCCGAGCGTGATGCAATCGCGCTGCGCGGAATCGAGAAGCGGTTGCGATCGAGCGGCCGGTTTCCCGAGTGGAGAATCGCCACCATCGCGCGCAGCATCTTCGAACGGACGAAGAAGCGCTCCGCTCCGGAGGCCGCATGAAAGGGTCCTCCGCGGCGCACTCCGCGCTCGTGAACGCCATCCTCGCGGATCTCGGCGCGCTGCCGGGCGTTGTCATCGGCGCGAACGCGTCAGGCCGGGCGCGCTACGTGAGCGAAAACGGCAAGCGCTTCCACGTGCCTTACGGCTGGCTCGCGCCCGGCGGTCCGGACGTCCTGGCCGTTGTCGCGCCAAACGCTCGCCTCGTCGCGCTCGAGTGCAAGACCGGGGACGCGAAGCCGACGAAACAGCAGCTCGCCGTTCATGCCGCCCTTCGTGCGGTGGGCGCCGCCGTCCATGTCGTGCGCTCGGTCGAAGAAGCGCGCGCTGTGCTCGCCGAGGTGCGCCAGTGAAGCTCACATGCTGGCCGGACCTCTACCGCACCGCAGAGGGACACCGCATTTCGCTCGCAGCATTCCAGGCCCGTCTGCGAGCTCCGAAAGAACAGCGGACGAAGAACGCCGGACCTCGATGGGCGGGAGCGGTCTTCCGCGACAACTACTGCGATTTGCAGCACTTCATCGAGGCGAGCGTTATCGCTCTCGACATCGACTCGGGTGCGACGCGCGCGCAGATCGTCGATGCGTTCGGAGACTTCTACGGATTCGCATATACGACATGGACCGCGGGGCACTGGCTCGTCGGGCTCGTTCTTGACGGGCCGGTCACGCTCGTCGACGAGGAGCATAGCCGTGTCCTTCGTGCTGCGATCGCTCACGCCGAGCAGCATGGTCTTCGTCCGGAGTACGCGCAGAGCGCAGCGCACCGGTTCGCTCTCCCTCGCCTGGGAGGAGCGCCTTACGAGTATGTCGAGTTCACCGGCGCCTTCGTGGACGTCGCCGCGGCGCTCGAGCGCTTTCCGAAACCCGCCCCGCCCCCGAAGGTCGATCGGCAGGCGAACGACTCCCGCGATCGGCTGCTCGTTCGCGCGTCGAGGTACCTGGAGAAGATGCCGCCGGCGATCTCCGGGTCTGGGGGGCATCGCGCAACCTTTGCCGCCGCGTGCGCGCTCGTTCGCGGCTTCGGCCTCGAGCCGGACGACGCGCTCGCGCTGCTCGTCGAGATTCACAACCCGCTCTGCGCGCCCCCGTGGTCGCTGCCCGAGCTCCGACACAAGATCAAGCAGGCGCACCAGCGCGGGCGGCTTCCGTTCGGATTCCTCGCGGAGCGGTCCCGCGACGGGAGGGCCGCTTGATGGCGGATGCCGTCTCGTTCGACGCCGTCGCGCTCAGCGACTGGAGAGACTCGCTCGTCGTGAAACGCAGCAAGAAAGGCGACGTCACGATCTTACCGGTCTCGGCGAACGCCGTCGTCATCCTGAGTCATGACCAGGAATGGGTTGGGGTCCTCGCGCACGACGCATTTCGCGACGCCGTAATCACGACGCGCGTGCCGCCGTGGGACGAAGTCGACGCACCCGCGAATGCGACCGTAGGCGAATGGACGGACGCGGACACGGTGCGCTCCGCCAACTGGCTCGCCCGTCACTACGACGTGCAGTTTCACACCGCAGTGATCGAGCAAGCCGTATCCGTCGTGGCGCCAAGAAACGTGCTGCACCCCGTTCGCGATTGGCTCGCCAGCCTCGCATGGGACGGCACCGCTCGAATCGATCGGTTGTTCGTAGACTACTTCGGCGCCGAGGACACCGCGTATGTGCACGGCGTCGGCGCGCGCTTCATGATCGGAGCGGTCGCCCGCGTCTGCGAGCCCGGTGCAAAAGTCGACTGCACCCCGGTCCTCGAAGGTCCGCAAGGGATTGGCAAGTCTACGGGCATTCAGGCGCTGGCCGGGGAGAGCTGGTTCTTCGACACGCCGATCACGATGGGCGACAAGGACGGCTACCAAAGCCTCCGCGGGAAGTGGATTGGCGAGCTCGGAGAACTGCACGCGCTCAGTCGGTCGGACCTGAACCGGGCGAAGAACTTCCTCACCGCGACGAGCGACACGTACCGCCCAAGCTACGGGCGACGGTCTCGCGACTTTCCCCGCCAGTGCGTCTTCTACGGCACGACGAACGCGAGCGAGTACCTCCGCGACGAGACCGGCAATCGGCGCTTCTGGCCCGTCCGTTGTTCGCGCGTCGACCTTGCGGGCATCCGACGAGACCGGGGGCAGCTCTGGGCCGAAGCGTTCGACCGGTACGCAGCGGGCGAACGGTGGCACGTGGACAACGCGGCATTCCGCGAGCTCTGCGAAGGCGAGCAAGAGCAGCGCTTCGTAGCGGACGCGTGGGAAGGCCCCATCGAGGGCTGGTTGATGAACGAGGGCCATCCGGAGCGGCGCACCAAGGGGGTCACGCTCGGAGAGGTTCTCGCCGGCGCGATCGCCATGACCGCCGACAAGTGGACGAAGGGAGACCAGGACCGTGCCGCCGCGGTTCTTCGCCGGCTCGGCTGGGAGCGAGGCAAGCAGGCCAGGGGCGCGGATGGGCGACGCGAACGGAAGTGGAAGCCGAAGGCGGTGACGCTGGTGACAGAGCCAGTGACGGACCCGGTGACACGTGAATTAGGCTCCCAAACCCTCCTGTCACCAGTGTCACCAGCAGATCTACGTACACATAAGGGAGGAAATGAATTTCTCCACGGCAAAGTAGAAACCCAGAGTGACGGAGGTGACGAGGTGACGGAGACGTTCTCCGACTACCTCGAGCGCCAGGGCATTGGGGGTGGAGAGTGAGCTGCGCCCGACCCTCAGACTGGCTCACCCGGAATCGCGTCGTCGATAGCGAGGGCGTGCTTGTCGCGCTGAATGACGCACCCCACGTGGGGCAAAGCGTGGGGAATTCGCCGCCTCTCGGGTCATCTCGCTCGATGAATGGGCTGCGCGGCATCGGATCGAGAGTCCTATGCTCGACAGACGAGGCCTTCGACATCGATCCCGCCGCGCTCCTCGTCGCCCTCGACGTTGGCGAAACGCGAGCGCCGCTCCCACGTGACCTTGAGACGCTCGTGGCCAACGCGCTGGCGTCTGCGGATGTCCGCCGCCTGAAAGTCGCTGAGAGGGCCCTTCGCGTCGAACGCCGGGGACTGCTCGAGGCCGGACGCGCCGAGCCTGAGCGTCTCGGAGCCTTGCTCGATCAGGTTCGCACTGCGATCTGCGAGCGCGGAGGTGGGCGGTGACGCCCTCCGCTCATCAAACTTCGGCCGCCATCGGCGGCCCGAGGCGGTGCGCATGGTGCGCGCCGGCACTCGTTCGGGGGCCGGCTGGTGCGCGAGGAGATCTCGCGACGTCCTGTCACGCCAGAGCCATGAATCACCGGCCCTCGAACGACGTGCGCTCTTTCGGTCCGCAACGCGGGCGCTGGTCGCCTCGCTGCGCGCCTTTCATCGCCGTGACGCCCATCGGGGGCGTCCGGCTTCGCAACGCCACGCAGAACGGCGCCACGTGGCGCCCAAAGGAGATCGAAAATGAGCGCAGCAGTTCGAGCCGTGACGCCGTCGGATACCGTGCCCCTTGGGGCCGCCTGATGCCCACCGCCATCAAGAACGGCGTCCCATACGTGGAGGTCCCGCGGCACGACGAGGAGCCGAAAGGCATCGCAGCGGCGCCAAGCGGCGCGCAGAAGCGGGATGCGGGACGCTTCATGGCGGGCCCCGACGGGAGCGCCGTCACCGCCGGCGCGGACGGCGGCAAACGCCGTAAGGGCCGGACGAAGCTGAGCCACGAGATCGCGTCGTCCACCCTTACTCCCACGTCGCAAAAGCGGGCACGCACGCTCCGACGGGCTCTGACCGGCGAGATCGCCTTGGTGCTGGGCGGGGGCACATGTGGGATCGCAGCCTCCCTGTTCATCAAGTTCGCAGCGCAGAAGACCGCGGCAGCCGAGGAGGCGTTCACCGCGGGCGACTACGAGACCCACCGCAAGCTCAGCGAGAGCGCCCGAATGGATGTCCTCTACGCGCGGGAACACGCGGCAAAGGAAGCCGACGCGCGGCGCCGAGCGACGCCCGACAACCCGCATGCGCGCCTCGCCGCGGCCCTCACGTCGACGGAGTCACGATGATGAAGATCTCGCTCGAGCAGCTCTTGACCTCGCCCGACGCGTTCGGGCTCACGACGGCGACGCCGTTGCAACGCGCCATCTGCCGCATCGCGGACGGCCTTCCCCTTGGCGAGCTCGCGTCCTGTACGGAGGTCGTCGACGCGATCGGCGACACGAGCGCCCTGCCCGCGGGGACGGTACCGCTCGAGGTCTACTTGCTCTCGGGCATCCGCACCGCGAAGAGCCTCATCGCCGCGGCGCTCGCTGTTCGCGCCGCGCTGACCTGCGACCTGTCGCGCATCCGTCCGGGCGAGCCGGTGCGCGTCAGCGTTCTTTCGCTCACGCGGGACCTGGCGGACGTCATCATGCGCCACATCGTCGGCACGCTGGAGAGCAAGCCGATGCTGCGCCCGCTCATCGTCGGCTCGCCGACTGCGGACACCGTCGTGCTTCGTCACCCATCGGGCCACGAGATCGAAACCTGCGCCGTGGCGGGGGCCAAATCTGGGTCATCGCTGGTCTCGCGCTGGTCCGCTGGGATCATCTTCGACGAGGCGCCGCGCATGAACGGCGAGGAGGACGGAATCATCAATTTCGACGAGGCCCGCCGCGCTGGGCTCGGCCGACTCCTTCCCGGTGCGCAGCTCATCGCGATCGGCTCGCCCTGGGCGCCGCGCGGACCGATGTTCGAGGCCGTCCAGCAATTCTGGCGCAAGCCGACGCCGGCGCTCGTCGTCATCAAGGCGCCCGCGCCGGCGATGAACCCCGTCTGGTGGACGCCGGAGCGGATCGCGGCCCTCCGCGCGCAGCCGAATGGGGACCTGATCTATCAGACCGACGTTCGCGCCGAGTTCGCGGACCCCGTCTCGTCGCTCTTCTCGTCGGTCGAGATCATGCGCGCGACCCGAAAGGACGGCCCCGCCGCTCTGCCCTACGAGCGTGGCGCGACCTACGCGGCGGCGATGGACCCGGGCACGCGCGGCAACGCGTGGACGCTCGTCGTCACGCGCTCGCTCGAGCGCCCCGACGGAACGACGCGCGAGATCGTCGTGCTGGCGCAGCAATGGGTCGGAAGCCGCGCGGACCCGCTGAGCCCCGACTTCGTGCTGCAGCAGATCGCCGCGATCGTCTGGCGCTACCGGGTCGAATCGGTGTGGACCGACCAGCTCGCGGCGGACTTCATCAAGGACATCGCCCGCCGGTACGACGTGAACGTCGAGGTCGAGCCGACGACGGCCGCGGACAAAACTGAGATGTTCGAATCGCTCCGCGCGCGCATCGCCGACGGCGGCGTCGAACTCCCCGATGATCCTGCGGTACGCGCCGACCTTCTCGCGATCCGCAAGGTCGTGACCCGCAACGGGATCGGCATCGAGCTCCCGCGCACTGCGGACGGGCGCCACTGTGACTACGCCCCGGCCCTGGCCCTCGTGGTGAGCAAGGGCGCGTCCGGCGCCGCGGGGCCTCCGGATTGGGCCAAGCCGGAGTTCATCGCTGCCGTACATGCGATGGCCGGAGGGCGCGGACCCGCCCCTGGCATGCGCGGGGAGCCTCTCGTCTTCGTCACGCACGCGACGGGCATGCACGAGCTCCGAGGCAACACAGAGAAGTTCGCCAACATGCGCGTCTTGTTTTCCCACGCGAACGACCCCGGCCAGTTCAACGCCGAGCCTTCGTCCGAATTCGAGCGAGCGGTGTCCGTATACCGCTCTCAAAACAACGTTTGAAGGAGATTGGCAATTATGAATGCACGTAATAACGTATCCAGAGAACACGATATCCCCTCGACGGTGCCGCTCGTCATCCTACGCCCGGTGGATGCCGAGGCGTTGCGCGCGATCGATCCGCTCGTCCCCTCGAAACCGTTCGCGTGTTGGATAACGCTCTCCGAGGCGACCGACGTCGTCGTCGACGGCAAAACGATCGCGACGCTAGAGCCCACGGACGCGGGCCAGCGCGTGTCCGACGTCGGGCCGTCGCTCGATCTCTACACTGCGATCGCTGCCTCGCTGGGCACGGACGACACGGGCGAAGAGACGGACGAGTGGCTCAGCGAAGGGACGGCCGCGATGCGGACCGTGCTCGCGCAGATGCCGAAGTCAACCTTGGCCCGCTGGCGGGGGGAGCACGAGGTCACGCTGCGCATGGCGGAGAACGTCGCACGCGCGTACGCGATGCCGGCCGTCGCGATCGAAGCGCTCATGCAGCGGAAGTTCGTCGCCCGACGCGGCCTGCTTCCGACCGGCTGCAAGGCCGCGGAGCTCGCCGAAATCGCGAAGGATGCAACGAAGCGCGAGGAGCGCGCGCGCCTCGAGTTCGAAGCAGCCGAGCGTGAGCGTCTGCGCCCGCGAACGCTCGAAGAGCTGGAGATCGAAGCCGTCGGCGTCCGTCACGATCGCATGGGCGGTGCCGTGGCGCCGTGGCCCATGGCGGTTCCGCTTTGGACTACGGAGTCCGAAGTCGTCTTCGGCTTTCGTTGCGTCGAAGGTCTTTCGCTGCCGCCCTTCCATGCGGACGGTTTCAGAGCGATTCCGCGGGAAGAAATCGCGCCGCCCGGGATATTGACGCCGCCCCCGCCGTCCACGTTCGCGGTTGGCTTCGCGATCGACATGCGCAAGCGGTTCGCAAAGGATCTCGACTTCGGCCCGATCGATCCCAAGCGGTTCACCGATGCGGGGTTCACACGCGCGCTCGAGATCATCGCGAGGCTCACGCAATGGCTCACCGTCCCGGCAGGGGACATGTTGAACAGCTGGCGCACTGCGCACGCCGTGCAGCTAGTTGTAAGAGGCACCCTCGTGAGGCCGGACCTCGCCGCGAGCCTCGTTTGCGCCGCGCGCGACGGAGTCCTGGCGGAGATGTACGCGCCGCATCGCGTTCCCATGAATCCGCTCCAGGACATCGTCTTGGCCAGCGAGCGCGCGAAGGAGCCAGCGAAGAGGGAATTCAAGATGCTCGACGGCTCGGGGACGCACTCCGTGGAGACCTACCTCGAAGAACATGCGTGGCAGAAAAACAAGCACGTCGAGATTACGCATCCGTTGGCGCGCGGCCCCGCATCGCTTGCGACGGACCCACTCGCGGCGATGTGCGTGAGGGCCGCGGAGGACGGCCACGTTGGCGCGGGCGAGCTGCTCGAAACGAAGGAACCGCCCGTCACGGGCAAGAAAGCGAGTCGGTGATGTTCGAACGCATTCAACGATACGATCTCCGGTCGGGCGAGGTCACACGGACGTCGTCCGGCGGGCGCGTCGCGTCCGCGCGAGTCACGCGCACGGGCGTGCTCACGTACCGCCTTCCCGATGGTTCCACGCGCCGGGAATACCGACCGCCCGAGGAAGTGTTTGCGCCGGACAGCCTCGCCTCGCTCGCGCACGCGACGCTGACCGACGACCACCCGGGCGGCAAGGTCACGCCCGACAACTGGCGACGCATGACCATCGGGCACATCGCGGGCTCTCCGCAACGCGACGGCAAATTCGTCGCCGCGGAGCTGCACCTGCAGCATGGAGACGCAATCGACAAGGCGGAGGGCGGCGAGCTCGCTGACTGCTCGTGCGGCTACGACTGCATGTTTGATCCGACGCCGGGCGTTTCTCCCGAAGGCGAGAAATACGACGGAATCCAAAGAGGCATTCGCTACAATCATGTAGCGCTCGGCCCCCCGGGCTGGGGACGCGCGGGGCGCGAAGTGAGTATGCGGCTCGACTCCGCGACGGCGATATCGGGATACGACAACGACGGAGGCGATATGGATATCAACGAATACGGTTCTGACCGGCGCGACGCCGGCGACGAGAGCGATGCGAACGACGGCTATGCGGCGTTCGTGGCCCGCAAAAAGGGAGCCGTCGACGCGCGGCGCGCCCGCGAGCGGGGCATGAATACGCTCGATCGCATCATCGCGACGGACCCCGTCGCAAGAACCCGCGCGGAGCTCGCGCGCGAAAAACCTTCGTCGATCGCTGCAACGAGCGGAGGCGATCCATTCAAGGAATCCAATTTTGCCCACGATCCGAATGGCAGCACCGATCCCGACGACCGGCTCGAACTGTCGGGCGACGCCGCCGTCGAGCAGAAGAAGATGAACGACCGCAAGCGCGACGGCGTGAAGAACCGTCGCGACCGAGAGGCGCGTCAGCGTGACGCCCGAGGTGGCCGATGAACACCGAAGAAAAGAGCGCGCCGGCGGCCGAAGAAGTCGCACCGAAGCCCGGCGCTCCGAGCGCGACCCCGCTCGTCTGGGCCGGCGAAGACGGAACGCACGGCGGGGTTTGGAGCGATACGGCGGGAACAATCGGCGATGTATGGCCTGGTGAATCGGAGGAGAAATGAGCAACGGAATACCGGTTCTGAAATTCGGTAGTTGGGCGACGGAAGCCACCTACGCCTCCGGCGTCTCCGCTGGACAGCCCACGAAGGTCCCGCCGACGGGCGACGTCTGGATCCCCAGCACGCCGGTAACGGCGCCGCAGATGAATTACCTGCTCAACGCGGACGCGCAAGACCACGTCGCGCTGCTCGCGCTCAGCGTCGCCCAAGGCTTCATGAACTGGGCGGTCGGGCTGGCGCCGCCGGTGGACGGCACCTTCGTTACGTCCGGCCAATGGGACGCCGTCGCGTACGATTCGTTCTATCAGCGTTGGGTCGCGATCGACGGCAGCCCCACGAGCACGCAGGTGTGCGGGTACGATTCGGTCGACATGGGGAAGACGTGGGTGCAGCACTTCGCACTCACGGGCGTTGGCGGGCCGTCCACGAACTGCAACGTCCTCGGGTTCGCGGCGGACATCGCG
>DATHQY010000471.1:0-9666 GCA_035482215.1 Polyangiaceae bacterium
TCCGGCATCGAGAAGCTCTCGATGCTGCACGCGCCCTTCCTGCTCGGTCTCATCAGCGGCGGCGCGGTGATCTACTGGTTCACCGGCGCGTCGATGCAGGCGGTGACCACCGGCGCGTATCGCGCGGTCGAGTTCATCAAGGCGAACATCAAGCTCGAGGGCGCCGAGAAGGCGTCGACCACCGACAGCAAGAAGGTCGTCGAGATCTGCACGACGTACGCCCAGAAGGGGATGTTCAACATCTTCCTCGTCGTCTTCTTCTGCACCCTCGCGTTCGCGTTCCTCGATCCGTACTTCTTCGTCGGGTACCTCATCTCGATCGCGCTCTTCGGCCTCTTTCAGGCGCTGTTCATGGCCAACGCCGGCGGCGCCTGGGACAACGCGAAGAAGATCGTCGAGGTCGAGCTCAAGGAGAAGGGCACCGACCTGCACGCGGCCTGCGTCGTCGGCGACACCGTCGGCGACCCATTCAAGGACACGAGCAGCGTCGCGATGAATCCCATCATCAAGTTCACGACGCTCTTCGGCTTGCTCGCCGTCGAGCTCGCGAACGACGCGGCGCATCCCATCCCGCGCGAGACGACGGCCGTCGTCGCCGCGGTTTGCTTCGCCGTGGCCCTCGTCTTCGTGTGGCGTAGCTTTTACGGCATGCGCATCGACGCCGGCAGTCGCCCCGAGGCGGCCCCCGCGCGCGAGAAGGCGACCAGCGTATAGGGCAGGAGTCGTTCGAACGGACGTTCGACGACGCATCGAGGAACGGATCGCGAATCGCGTCCGAATGCGCCCGAGCTCCCCCTTGCGGGGGCTCGGGCGTTCGTTTGTGGAGGGGCCGGGCAAAGTACCGCTTCGCCGCTAAGCTGTGGCACTCATGGCGCGCGTGTTGATCACGGGATCGAGCGATGGGTTGGGTCTTCTCGCCGGCCAGTGGCTCGTGCGCGCAGGCCACGCGGTCACGCTCCACGCCCGGAGCGATCGGCGGGCGGCCGACGCGCGAGCGAAGGCGCCGGGAGTCGAAGGCGTCGTCATCGGCGACTTCGCGACGATCGCGGGCATGCGGCGCGTCGTGTCCGAAGCGAATGCGTCGGGCCCGTTCGACGCCGTGATTCACAACGCGGGAATCGGCTATCAGATCCCGCAGCGCGTGGAGACGGCCGACGGCCTCGAGGAGACCTTCGCCGTCAACGTGCTTGCTCCCTATTTGCTGACGACGGAGATGACTCCGTGCAAGCGGCTCGTGTACTTGACGTCGGGGCTCAATCGAGGCGGCTCGCCGAGCCTCGACGATCCGCAGTGGAAGAACCGTCGCTGGAACGGGATGCAGGCGTATTCCGACAGCAAGCTGTTCGACGTGGCGCTGGCCTTCGCGTTCGCGCGGCGATGGCCCGCGGTGCGGTCGAATTCGGTCGAACCAGGATGGGTCGCCACCAAGATGGGCGGTCCCGGGGCGCCGGACGATATGCAGCAGGGCGCCGTGACGCAGGCGTGGCTGGCCGTGAGCGACGATCCCGGGGCGCTCGTGACGGGGCACAACTTTTACCACCAGCGCTGGCGCGCGCCGCACGCGGTGGCCCTCGACGTCGCGTTCCAAGAGAGCCTCCTCGCGTATTGCGCCTCGCTGACGGGCGTTGCGGCGCAGGCTTGACGCCATGCCGCGCGTCTCCGATCTGGTGGCGGCGATGGAGGCCATCGCTCCTTCGCGCCTCGCGGCGTCGTGGGACAACGTCGGCCTGCTCGTCGGGGACGCGAGCGCGTCCCTGTCGCACGTGATGCTCTGCATCGACGGGACGAAGCCCGTGCTGGCCGAAGCGCGGGCCGCCGGTTGCGACGCGCTCGTCACGTACCACCCGATTCTCTTCGAAGCCCAGAAGCGCTTTCTCGCGGGCTCGCCCGCCTACGAGCTCGCCCGCGCGGGCATCGCGGTTTATTCGCCCCACACGGCGCTCGACGCGGCTCCGGGCGGCACGAATGACGTGCTCGCGGACGCCCTTGCGATGACCGATCGCGCGCCTCTGCGGTCCGCGGAGTCCGCGCCGGAGCTGAAGCTCGTCGTCTTCGTCCCCGCGGAACACGTCGCGGCCGTGAGCGATGCGGTGTTCGCCGCCGGGGCGGGCCGCATCGGCCGCTACGCATCGTGCAGCTTTCGATCGGCCGGTACGGGCACCTTCTTCGGCGAAGAAGGCGCCGCCCCCGTCGTCGGTCAGGCCGGCCGGCTCGAGGAAGTCGCCGAGCTCCGCCTCGAGATGCGTGTTTCCGCGTCGCGGGTAGCGGCCGTCGTCCGCGCCCTGCGCCAAAGCCACCCTTACGAAGAGCCGGCGTTCGACCTCGTGCCGCTCGCCGAACCGCCTGGCGCGGGGCTCGGCTTCGGGCGCATCGGTGCGGTCGTCCCGGCTCGTGCCTCGGCGCATCTCGAGCGGGTCAAGGCGGCGCTCGGCATCGAGCGCGTGCTCGTGGCCGGCGACCTCGGGAAAGAAGTGCGCCGCGCGGGGGTGGCCGCCGGGAGCGGAGGCGATCTCGTAGGGGATGCCGCGCGGCAAGGCGCGGACCTGCTGCTGACGGGCGAGCTTCGCCATCACGACGCGCTCGCCGCCGTCCGCGCGGGCCTGGTCGTCTTCAGCGTGCTGCACTCCGTCAGCGAACGAAGCGCGCTCGTAGGGTTGGAGCGCCGCCTCCAGCAGGTCCTGCCCGATGTGCGCGTGAGCCGGAGCCACGCGGATCGGGACCCATTCACGATCGTGTAGAGCCAGGGACGTGCAGAGCCAAGGAGCGTCCGCGTGACGCATCGCATCGAAGGCGGTGCCCTGAGGACCGTTCCCGTGTTCTCGTCCTTTCGAGGCCACGTGCTCCGCGCTAAAGATCCTCTGTGCACCAAGGCTTCCGCAACGTGACGACGAGCCCCTCCCGCGAGCCCGGCCCGGTCGAAGAGGGGGCGCTTTCGACCGAGCTCCTCTTGCGCCTGCACGACGTCATGCTCCGATCCCGGTGCCTCGAAGAGCGCCTCATTCGGATGAACAAGCAGGGCGACGGCTTCTTCTGGGTCGGCGGTCCCGGCGAAGAAGCGCTGAACGCGAGCCTCGGCCTCCTGATCCACAAGGGCCAGGGCCCGCTCTACGACTACCTGCACTTCCACTACCGGTCGACCGCCACGCTCGCGGCGATGGGGGCGGATCCCGTGGACGTGATGCGGCAGATGAAGAACACCGCGACGGACCCGTTCTCCGCCGGGCGCAACTTCGTCAACCACTACTCGATGCGGCGATGGAACGTCGTGCCCGTGTCGTCGCCGATTGAAGTGCAGTTCACGATGGCGCCCGGCACGGCGATGGCGAACAAGCGCGCAAACGGTGGAGCGGGCCGAGGCATCACGATCGTCACCGGCGGTGACGCCGGGACGGCCGAGGGCGACTTCGCGACGTGCCTGCAGTGGTGCGCGCGGCCGGGCCAAGAACTCCCGTGCCTCATGATCGTGGAGAACAACCGCTGGGGGATTTCGACGCTCACGGAAGGCCAGCACGCCGAGCGGCACATCGCGGACCGCTGCAAGGCGTTCGGAATCAAGAGCGCCGTCATCGACGGCAACGATCCCGAGATCGCGTACCGCGAGGTGAAGCGCGCGATGGATTACGTCCGGAGCGAGCGGCGTCCCTTCTTGCTCGAAGCGATGGTCTCGCGCCTCTACGGGCACTCGTCGGCGTCGGGGGCGAACTTCGTTCCGGACGAAGTCGATTGCCTCGTGGCGTTCGAAAAGAAGCTCGAGGACCGCAAGATTCTCACGCGACAAGCGATGGACGAGCTCCGTGCGAGATACACCGAGCAACTCCTCGAAGCGAGCAAGCGCGTGCGCGAAGAGCCGCAGCCCCGCGGCGAGGCGATCTGGGAGCACGTGTTCGCGGAAACCAACTTGGTCGGCGAGACGGCTCACGAAGAGTCGAACGGGGCCGACCCGGGCGGCGTTCGCAACGGGTCGCACTGATGGCGACCGTCGTACAGGCGGTGCGGCTCGCGCTCCACGTCGGCGAAGAGCGCCTCGGCGTGACGGACGTCTTCGGGCAAGACGTAGGCCCGCCGCTCGGGGGCGTCTTCACGCAGACGCAGGGCCTGCGCACCGCGTGGAACTCCCCGCTCGACGAGCGCGGGATCGTCGGCACCGCCATCGGGCTCGCCCTCGGAGGCCAGCGTCCGGTCGCCGAGATCCAGTTCTGCGACTACGCGTTCAACAGCATCGACCTGCTCAAGCTCGCGGGTGGGATCTGCTGGTCATCGGCCGGCGACTGGAATTGCCCGATGGTGCTGATGACACCCGTCGGCAGCGGCATTCGCGGCAGCATCTACCATTCGCACTCGTTCGACGCGCAGGCGACGCGCATCCCCGGGTGGAAGATCGTCATGCCGAGCAACCCTCTCGACGCGTACGGTTTGCTCCTGTCGGCCATCGCGGATCCGAACCCCGTGATGTTTCTCGTGCCGAAGGCCCTCATGCGCGCGAAGGCGGGGCCGAACGAGCGCATTCCGGGCGAGCCGGACGACGACCGTGCGCTCTCCCGCATGATCGACGCGCCGCTCGGCGATCGCTCGCGCTGGCGGGCCGATTGGCCCCGCGTGGAGGACTACTTCGTGCCGCTCGGGAAGGCGCGGATCTGCCGCGAAGGGCGGCACGTCACTGTGGTGACCTACGGGCGCATGGTGCCCGTGGCGATGACCGCCGCCGAACAAGCCGCGACAACCGGCGTCGAGACCGAAGTGATCGATCTGCGATCGCTGGCGCCGTACGACTGGGACGCGATCGTAACCAGCGTGCGCAAGACGAACCGCGTGCTCTTCCTGAACGAGGACACCGACGTCACGAACTTCGGCGAGCACTTGCTGCGCCGCACGGTCGAAGAGCTGTTCTATGAGCTGCACGCGCCACCGCGGCTTCTCGCCGGCGCCCACGTGCCCGGGATCGGCTTGGCGGACTCGCTCGAGCGGGCGAGCGTTCCCCAGGTCGAGAAGGTGGCGCAGTCGCTGCGCGACCTCGCGGGGCACGCGGCGTAGCGGTCCTAGAACGGAGAGCAGCTCGATCCGCAGAGGCCAGAGGTGCACGTTTTGCTGCAGCAGTCGCTGTCCTGGAGGCAACGCTGCGTGTCGGGCGTGCATAGGACGCCTTGCGCTCCCTCGGTTTGGCAGGTCGGTACGTGCGCCGTCTGGCTAAAGAGGCACATGCCATTGTCACAGCAATTCGTAAAGCCGATGCGCGAGCACGGCGACGCGGGCGCAAGACAGATCCCGTTCTCGATCCAGGCGCCGCTGACGCCGCAACGGCCCGTCTCGTTGCACATGCCGGAGCAGCATGCCACCCCGGCGTCGCCGCATGACTCTCCGGACGGGAGGCAATTCGCGGCGAGAGGCTGAGCGCAGTGGCTGCCGGTGCATTGACCACTGCAGCAGTCACTGTCGAGTTGGCAGACAAAACCGATCTCGGAGCAAATGGCGCCCCCGCACGAGCCTCCGACGCACGCGAGCGAGCAACAATCCGTGGCCGCCGAGCAAGCGCTCTTGTCGGGCAGGCAGTATTTCGCGCACACGGGCGACCCCCCCGGGCCGGTCGGTTCGCATCGCCCGCTGCAGCAGCTGATGGGCGGCTGGCAGGACATTCCCGGTTCCCAGCAAACGCTTGCTGGAGGCACGCAGATGTTGCCAAGGCAACGGTCGCCATCACAGCAATCGTCGTTGCTCATGCACGCTCCCATGGTCGTCACGCACGTGCAGACCGTCGCGGCGTCGTGATGCCCCATGGGAAACCCGCCGGCATCGAACCCCGGAAAGGGAGTGGACGAGTCGGACGCCGCCGCGTCCCCGACGTTCGCCGTGCCGCTCGTCGCATCCGTCGCGGCCGATCCGCCGTCGCCCGTGTCGACGGTGAAGGTCACGACCTGGGCACCGCAGCCGGCGCTAGCCAGCGCGATGGCCGCGAGGGCGAAGCCGCTCCGCGAGGGTCGCATGCTCAGTCCACCTCCAGGGAGAGGCGTGCGCCATAGAAGACATCGAATTGCCTCTGCGCGAAGAGGGGCGGGCCGTTGTTGATGTCGTAGCTCTGCTCGCGAAGGAGCGTGCTCAGATCCACGATCCCTCCGAGCGTCAGGTGCGATCCCAACGCGAGGTCGATAGCCGCTGCGGCGTCGATCCCAGGGTCCACGTTGAAACTATGTTCCGACTGCTCCGTGCCGTCGAACGACGTGATCCGGAGCGAGGGCCCTGCTTGCGCTTCGAACCCCACGGGACCCAGCGAGGCCCGCGCCCGAGCCGTCAGCGCGAGACTCCCCTGCGTGAACTGACCGTCGAACGTGCCCTTGGTGATCGACGTAGCCAACCCGAACTGCCCGACCGCGCCGATGCCGAAGTGCCCGCCCAACGCCGAGGGCCACGCGCTGACGCCGATCCCGGTCTCGGGCTCGGCCCCCGCCGACGCACCGGTCGGGCCTCGCGCGCCGCCTACGATTTCGAGCCGCCAGCGGATGCCGGGTTCGTTCTTCGATAAGGCAGGCGGCTCGTGCACGACGGGAGTCGGCGGCGCGGAAGCGGAAGGCGACTTGGGGGCGGGCGGAGCCGGCGTCGAAGGCGCGACGGGGGGCGGCGTCGGTGTTGCGCTCGCGCTGGGTTTCGTCTCCGGCGCCGGCGGTGGCGCGGCCGTCGTGGGGGGGGTTGTGGGGCTCGGCGCCGGCGTGGGAACGGCGGCGGGTCCGGGAGGCGCAGTTCCCGCCGGGGACGCCTCCGTGGCGGGCGGTAGCGTCGCGCTCGTTTCGAGAAGCGGGCTGCCGCGCATGATCGTCTTCACCGAGAGCGCGATGGCAGCAGCGGCCGCGTCGTCGAACGGGGCGGCCACGGTCAGCGGGCGGACGACGAGCTGCGCCGTTTGGGCGTCATAGAGCCAGAGCGAGAGGACCTGGCTACCACTCGGCGGCGCGACCCACAGAACCGCCCCCGCGTGCTCGTTCTCGGCGAGCGCCTTCGCCGCGCTCGTGGCGGCGACGACGTCGGCCTGCGGGAGCGGCCCACCCACGCGGATGACGCGCAAACTCCATGGCGAGAGCGCGACATTTACTGCCGCGAAGACGCGCGGATCCGGATCGACCACGACGACGCGGCCTCCGTCCGACCAAGACAAGCGCGCGCAAAGAACCATTGCGACAATCCATGAGACCGTAAGGAAAAACCGGAGCCACGCTGTCCGATGCTCTTTCACGCAGGCGCTCGCTCGGAGCGCTTCAGGCTACCGCATACGGGCCAGGAGTCGCCTTGCATCCTCTGCGTTCGGCCCGAAAGGGTACCGCGCCAGATACTCCTCGAGCAGATGCGTCGCTTCGCTCTGGCGCCCGCGATCGGCTTCGAGCCGCCCTTCCGCGAAGAGCGCGTTCATTCCCCACGCGCCCCCTTGTCGGGCGAGCTCACCGTAGATGGCCATCGCGGCCTCGGGCTTCTGCGCCTCGAGCTTGCTTGCGGCGTCGTAGCGCTCGCGCGACGACATGCGTGGTGACGCGGCCATCGCGGTCCCGGGCCCAGCGCTCGTGGCGGAAGAGCCGCTTGCAGCACGAGCCTCGGCGACCGGCGGGCGGGCGATCGGGTCCGGCGCGGGTGCCGGCTCCGTGCCGATGGCTTGGGCGACGGGGCCGGGCGCGGGCGCTGCTTGCGCCGGCGCTACGAGCGGCCATTGCGATCCCGCATCCACGAACGCGTGTCCCTGACCCGAAATGACCTCGACGCGGCCGCGCTGGACAGCCACGGTGACGGCCTCGCCGGCCCGCGTCACGACGAAGTGCGTGCCGATGACCCGCACTTCCACGGCACCTGCCTCGACGAGAAACGGCGGACGCCCATGACGCGGGGCCACGTCGCATTCGACGCGCCCCGTGTCGAGCAAGACGCTGATGCCGTGCGTGTCGTCGCCCGAGAGACGAACCGCCGACTGCGGGCCGACTTCGACGGTCGACTCGCCGACTTCGACCCGCGATCCGATCGCGGCCGTCGCGATGCGTGCGGGCGCCATCGTGCCTTCTGGTTGGACGAGACCGCGCCACGCGAAGGCACCGACGGCGGCTGCGAGAGCGCCCGTCAGCACGAGCGGCGTCGCCCCGCGCCACACGCTGCGCCACGAGCTTTGCCATCCGCCGAGCGACGAAGACGGTGCCCCTTGCACCTCCGGCTCGAGGTCGGCGAGCGCGTTCATCAAGCTCCGTTCGACGCGCGTCCACCGGGCTTCGCCCAGCGGTTCGATGGGGACATTCTTGTCGAGCGACACGCCCATCACATCCCCCTCGCGGAACTTTCGGAGGCCTTCGATCCTTGGCCCTTTTCCTGCTTTTTTCCTGTGCTCGTGCCGAGCAGGTCGGCAATCAGCGGATCCCGCTCGGCCGCTTGTTGAAGAGCGCGCCACGCGCGCCACACGCGGACCTTGGTCGCAACGACCGTGGCGTTCATCGCGACGGCGACGTCCCGCAGGGGGCGGCCGTCGATCACGTGCAGCGTGAAGGCGACTCGCTGCGCGACCGCGAGCGAATCGAGCGCGCCGTACAGCCTGCGGGTCGACTCGCGCGTCATCATCCGTTGGTCCGCCGAAGGCTCGCTCGACACGGGCTCCGGAACGAGCGCGAGCCGTACCGTCTCGTTGCGGCGCTTCGACAGATACGCGTACGCGACGCGCACTGCGATTCGATCGAGCCAGGTCGCGAGAGAAGCCTCGCCGCGAAATCCCGCCATCGACCGGAAAATTTGAATGAAGGCCTCCTGCAGCAGGTCCTCCATGTCCGCGTTCGAGCCGACGATTCGATAGAGGATCGCGTGCACCCGGTGGCGCTCGCGCTGGAAGAAATCGCGTTGCGCACCACGGTCACCCGACACGCAGCGTTGCGCGAGGTCCAGATCCGACCGGGCACGCAGGGGGTTCACGGCGGGCACGCCCATACTGTGCAACTCCCGGAATCGAAGGTTACGCCAAACAGGGCGCTGGAGACGATGCGCGTCGGGCGCCTCGCGCGTCAGGTCGTCCTGGTGGCACGTGCGCGCGCACACGACAGGCGGCGCCTGGCGTCCAAGTAAGATGGCGGTGGATTCGACCATCGGCAAGAGGACCTTTCGTAAGGAGAGGGCCCATCTCCCTAATGGGTGAGAATCGCCGAACACATCACCCTTCGCTGCTCTTTCCTTGGCGAGCTCCAGTAGAAACTTCCGCCCGTGAAGGCCAATTCCCAAAGAAAAACGATTACTTCACCTTCCCCGGTAACCCGCGAGTTGGCACCTCGCACAAAGACGGTTGCGGTCCGGAATGGGAAGGGATCGTTCCTAGGGAGGTGCCTCGATGCACTCGATGCTTTGGCGTTTGTCGGCGGGCGTAGTGATTGGTTGCGGCGTGCTGATCACGGGCTGCGGAGGGGACAGCAGCACGGGCGATGTGAGCGGCGCGAGCGGCTCGGGCACGTCCGGGGGCAGCGGCTCCAGTGGGAGCGGATCGACAGGAGCGACCGGCGGCTCCGGAGGCACGACCGGCGTGACCGGCGTGGGCGGTACGGGTGCCTCGGGCAGCTCCACGGGGACCACCGGTGGCTCCACGGGGACGGGGGTCACGGGGACGGCCACGAATACGGGCGGATTCACCGGCGGATTCACGGGCGGATTCACGGGCGGTCGAACCGGCAC
>DATHQY010000472.1:0-3802 GCA_035482215.1 Polyangiaceae bacterium
GCTCGCACATCCACACAGGGCTTGGCGGACGGACGTAGCGGAACCGCACACCGTCGAACGTCGCCGGATCGGGTGAGAATGGACGATGAACGGCGTTGTCGCTGACGATGACTTCGAAATCGTGGAAGGACTGCGCCTTCAACGCGTCGATGACGAGGGGGACGAAATCCGGTCGGTCGCGCGTTGGAACCACGATACTGAACAGAGGAGCCGCTGCCATCGATCGACTAAAATAGTCGGGGCCAACGTAGCATGCGAAGGCGAAGAACCGCCTCCTCGCGGACTAGCCGCGTCCCCGCGACGCAGCACAGGAGCGTGACGAGCGACGCGGCAGCGAGGCTGCACGCTTGCCAGACGCGAGCGGTTTGACCCGCGAACGCAGCGCTCAGCAAGAACGCGACGCCCCACGCCGTCGCCATGGGCAGAAGGACGTCTTCGACGATCCACCTCACCGCCTGGCGCGGCAGGATCCGCGAGACGAACGGCGCGTAGATGGGCAAACCGACGGCGGCGACGACCGCGCTGCCAACCGCACCCCCCATCGCGCCCATCCTCGGCGCGAGAACGGCGAGGGCGACCGCAAAGACGACGAAGCCGACGACGGCGATGATCATCGATGCGCGCAGGCTGCCGGCCGCCAGGGTGAGGTTGTACGGCATCGTGGCCACGACGTTGAGCGCCACCCCGAAAATGTACACGCTGAGCAGCGCCGCGGTGTGGGACGCGATGACTGGATCGCGGGTCCACAGAAGAAGAACCGCGTACGAAAACGCGCAGACGATCGCCGAGGGCGCGAACGTCACCACCGCCACGAGCTGCGCCGACTTGTGAAACAACGCGGCGAGCCGCACGTGGTCCTGGGCGGTGTGCGCCTCGATCATCGCGGGGTAAGTCGCCGAGAGAATCGGCGCCCCGAGCCCGGCCGCCGCACCCGCGATCGTCGCTGCGAAGGAGTAATATCCGAATGCGTCGAGCGGGATCAAACGGGTGAGGACGATCTTGTCGAGCTGCGACACGCCGACGGTGATCGCGGTCATCACCGTCACTCCGCCCGCGAACCTGCGGACGTCATAGACGAGCCGCCAGCGGAACGCCGCCGCTCTGCGAATGACTTCTGGCGAGCGCCACACGACTTCGCGGCAGAGAACGAGGTAGAGGGCCGACGACGCCGCCTGCCACATGTAGAAAACGAGAATGCTCCTGGAGAAGGCGAGAAGGATGACCGCGGCGCCAATCGTGCGAACGCTCGAACCTAGGAGCGTCACGACGTTGAGTTCGACTTGCTTCTGGAGGCCGGAGAGCGCGGCGTAATAGATCGATGTCGGCCATTGGAAAATCAGGTAAAGGCCCATCAAGCGAACCGCGGCAATCGCCACTTCCGGTTTCATCGTGTGGAGGTTCAGCCAGCGATCGATGATCCACGGCGCGGCGAGCGCGACGAGTGCGCCGAGCCCGACCCCGAGGCTGCCGTAAATGATCTCCGCCGTTCGTATGAGCTCGGCGTTCCGTGTCCTGGCATCGCCCTTGTCCGCGCGAGCGAGCTCGCGCCCGAGCGACGTCGTAATTCCCGTATCGAAGAGCGAGCAGATCGAAACGAGGATCGCATAGAGCCCGATGAGACCGTACGCTTCGGCTCCCAGGAAACGGACGTAGAGCGGGAGGACGCCGAGACTCAACAGCAGCGACCACACGCGGCCGATCGCGTTGGCGACGATGTTTCGACGGACCCGTTTCGGACGAAGGTTTGGCAGCGACACGCTCACGCGAAGGGGCAGAAGAAGGGGCAGAAAGAAGGGCAGATGGCGGTGAACGCCAAGCTTGCCTCAGGTTGCCTCTCGCATGAAAGCCGGGAGCCGCCTTCGGCGTGACGACGAGCGCGGTTGGACAGGATCCCGGCCCTTTGCTAAGGCTGACGTCGATCCCAGCAAGGCGACCCGAGTGGCCATCAAGACAGTCATCCTATGCGGGGGCATGGGGACACGGATTCGGGACGCGAACGAGCAGATGCCGAAGCCGCTCTTGCCGATCGGCGGCCGCCCCATCGTGTGGCACATCATGAAGGGGTACGCCGAGCAGGGCTTCCGCGACTTCGTACTTTGCCTCGGTTACAAGAGCTGGCTCTTCAAAGAGTTCTTCCTGAATTACCAGGCGATGAGTTCCGACCTGCGGGTCGACCTCGCCATTCCGGGTTCGGTCGAGTACGTGCGGCGGCGCCACGAGAACTGGGTGGTCACGCTCGCGGACACGGGCGAGGCGACCATGACCGGCGGCCGAGTCGCCGCCGTTCGCTCGTACCTCGAAGGCTGCGAGCATTTCCTGCTCACGTACGGGGACGGGCTCTCGGACGTCGACTTGAAGGCGCTGCTCGCCTTCCATCGCGCGCACGGGCGGGTGGCGACCGTGACCGGCGTCCGTCCGCCGTCCCGCTACGGAGAGCTTCGCGTGGCGAGCGGCCGCGTGACCGAGTTCAACGAAAAGCCCCAGGTGAGCGAGGGGTACATCAACGGGGGCTTCTTGGTGTTCGACGCCGCCCGCTTCTGGGATTACTTGCCGACCGATCCGGGGACGGTCCTCGAGGGCGCTCCTTTGCAGTCGCTCGCGCGCGCCGGTGAGCTGATGGTGTTCGAGCACAGCGGATTCTGGCAGCCCATGGATACGCTTCGCGAGTTCAACGTCTTGAACGAGCTCTGGGCGTCCGGTCGGGCGCCGTGGAAGACTTGGAGCGACTGACGCGATGCAGGCGCAGCACCTCGTCGAAGCTTTTCGCGGCAAGCGCGTGCTCGTCACCGGACACACGGGGTTCAAAGGCGGATGGCTCGTCGCGTGGCTTCACGCGCTCGGGGCCGAGGTTACGGGCTTTGCGCTTTCCCCCGACACCGAGCCTTCGCTCTACGACGCGCTCGACGTCGCGACGATGTGCCGGTCCACGATCGGCGACATTCGCGATGGCGACCGCGTTTCCGCCCTCCTTGCGACGGAGAGGCCCGACTTTTTGTTCCACCTCGCGGCGCAGCCGCTCGTACGGCGCGGCTACGAGGAGCCTTTCGAAACGTTCGACGTGAACGTGCGCGGCACGGCGACGATTCTCGAAGCGCTCCGCGTCTCCGGCCTGCCCTGCCACGTGGTCGTCGTGAGCAGCGACAAGTGTTACCAAAACGAGGAATGGGTTCACGGCTACCGCGAGGGCGACAAGCTCGGCGGCCATGACCCTTATTCCGCCAGCAAGGCAGCGACCGAGATCGTCGCGGCAAGCTATCGGCAAAGCTTCTTCCCGCCCGCCGAGCTCGGGCGCCACGGGGTCGCCCTTGCCACTGCACGCGCGGGCAACGTGATCGGCGGCGGCGACTGGTCGGCGGACCGCATCGTTCCGGATGCAGTGACCGCGCTTCTGCAGGGCCGCTCCATCCTCGTGCGAAATCCCGGCGCAGTTCGCCCGTGGCAACACGTCCTCGAGCCGCTCTCGGGCTATCTGACGCTGGCCTCCAAGCTTGCGCGCGGCACCCTGCCGGAGCGCGCCGACTTCTGCGGCGCGTACAACTTCGGTCCCCTGCCCGTTTCGAACCGGACGGTCGAAGACCTCGTGGAGCGCATCGTCGCTGCGTGGGGAAGCGGCTCGTGGATCGACGGGCGGCAGCCGAACGCGCCGCGCGAAGCCGGCCTCCTGGCCTTGTCGATCGACAAGGCGGTCGCCCACCTGGAATGGCGCCCGCGCTGGTCGTTCGCGGAAGCGGTCGCACGAAGCGTGCAGTGGTACCGCGCGTTCTACGCAGAGGGCGGGGCCGCGGCCGCGCGCGCATGCACG
>DATHQY010000473.1:0-7253 GCA_035482215.1 Polyangiaceae bacterium
CGACGCCCTACCCGAAGTGCGCGGGCGCGCTTCTCTGGCGGGCGCCGCGCCGTGGCTCATCGACCGGTCGCTCCGGAACCTCCTGGTCGACGTCACGGGCAATACCCACCGAACCGAGTTCTGTATCGACAAGCTCTACAACCCCGACGGTCCGAGCGGTCGCCTCGGCCTCGTCGAGCTCCGTTCGTTCGAGATGCCGCCGCATTCGCGAATGAGCCTCACCCAGCAGCTCCTCGTTCGCGCTCTCGTCGCCAAGTTCTGGGATACGCCGTACACGACGCCGTCGGTTCGCTGGGGCACCGAGCTGCACGACCGCTTCTTGCTTCCGCACTTCGTGCGCGAAGACTTCCAGGATGTCCTGTCGGACCTGGCCGGATCCGGCTTTCGGTTCGACCCGAGCTGGTTTGCGCCCCACCACGAGTTCCGCTTCCCCCTCCTCGGTCACGTCGAGGCGCGAACGGGCGTCGTTCTGGAGCTCCGCCAGGCGATGGAGCCATGGCATGTCCTCGGCGAAGAGGGCACGACCGGAGGGACGGCGCGGTACGTCGACTCGTCGGTCGAGCGCGTCGAAGTGAAAGTTCGCGGCATGGTCGACAGCCGTCACGTCGTGGCGTGCAACGGCCGGCGCGTTCCGCTGCACCCGACAGGGACCAACGGCGAGCTCGTGGCCGGGGTTCGTTACCGTGCATGGCGGCCGCCCTCCGCACTTCATCCCACGATTGGCGTGCACGCGCCGCTCGTGTTCGACGTCCTCGATACCTGGAACCAGCACGCAATTGCCGGATGCCGGTACCACGTCGCCCACCCCGGAGGCCTCGCGTCGGAGATTTTCCCGCGGAACAGCTTCGAAGCGGAGACACGCCGCGGAGCCCGCTTCTGGGCATTCGGGCATACGCCGGGGCCGATCGCGGTTCCCTCCGTCGAGACCAATCCGGAGTTCCCCTTCACGCTCGATCTGCGCAGGACAAGCTCGCCTTTCTGAGAGACGCGCACCCTCGCGGAGCTCTCGCTGTTCGGATACACACGAACGGCCATGGACAACCCGCTTCTCGTCGCTACGCCCATCGTCGACAAGGGACTGCCCCCGTTCGACCGCATTCGGCCCCGGCACGCCGAGCCGGCAATCGACGCGGTCCTTGCAGAAAACCGCGCCGCGCTCGAAGCGACGCTCGCGCGGGTCAAGGCGCTCGGCGACCGCGTCGGGTGGGACGATCTGATCGTCCCGCTCGAAGAGATGGCCGAGCGTCTCGGCCGCGCGTGGGGTCCCGTGACCCACTTGTTCGCGGTCACGAGCACCGTGGAATGGCGCGCCGCCCACAACGCGTGCCTTCCCAAAGTGACGGAATACCAGGTCGAGCTCGCGCAACACGAGGAGCTCCACCGCGCCTATCAGGCGCTCGCGGCGAGCCCGGCGTACGCCACCTTCTCGCCGGCGAGACGCAAAGTCGTGAGCGACGCGCTCCGGGATTTCAGACTGTCGGGCATCGGCCTCGAGGCAGGCCCGAGGGCACGGTATCGCGAAATCGCTTTGCGTCTTTCGGAGCTTCAATCCAAGTTCCAGGAGAACGTAATCGATTCCGTCCAGGCCTGGAGCAAGCACGTCGAGGACGAATCCCAGCTCGCCGGCATGACCGCCCAGGGCAAGGAAGCGGCGCGCACGAAGGCGAGAGCCAAGAATCTCGAAGGATTTCGCCTGACCCTCGACTTTCCCAGTTACGAGGCCGTGATCAGCTATGCCGATGATCGCGCGCTGCGGCGCGAAGTGTACGAGGCGTACGCCACGCGCGCGTCGGACCGGGGACCGATTGCGGGCCGGTTCGACAATGGACCACTCATCGACGAGATCTTGGCGCTCCGTTACGAGGAGGCGCATCTGCTCGGTTTTCGGAATTACGCCGAGGTCTCGCTCGCGACGAAAATGGCCAGCTCGACGGACGAGGTGGAGGCCTTTCTGCTCGATCTCAACCGACGTGCCCGCACGCACGCACAAGCCGACCTCGCCGAGCTGAAGTCGTTCGCAAGCGCGCGGGACGGGGTGACGGACTTCGCGCCCTGGGATTTGCTCTACTACGCGGAAAAGCTCAAAGAAAAGAAACTCGGTTTTTCCGAAGAAGAACTTCGCCCTTATTTCCAGGCTCCGCACGTGATCGCGGGGATGTTCTCGTTGGTCGAACGGCTCTACGGCGTTCGGATTCGAGAGGTGCGCGACGTTCCGACCTGGCATCCGGACGTGACGACCTACGCGCTCACGCGAGGCGACGGCGCAGACGACGCGCCGATCGGGCTCTTCTACCTGGATCCGTACGCTCGTGAAGACAAGCGGGGCGGTGCGTGGATGGACGAATGCGTCGGCCGGCGTCGAACCTTGCGCACGCTCCAATACCCGGTGGCGTACCTGACCTGCAACTTCGCCCCGCCGCTCGAGGGACAACCGGCCCTGCTCACGCACGACGAGACGCTGACGCTATTTCATGAGTTCGGTCACGGACTCCATCATTTGCTGACGCGCGTGGACGAGGCAGCAGTCTCGGGCATCCGCGGCGTCGAATGGGATGCGGTGGAGCTCCCAAGCCAGTTCATGGAAAACTGGTGCTACGACGAACGCACGCTGGCGGGGTTTGCGCGCCACCATCGCACCGCGGCGGCCCTGCCGCGGCCCCTTCTCGAGAAACTAAAGGCAAGCCGCTCGTTTCATGCGGCCCTTGCGACCGTGCGGCAACTCGAATTCGCGCTCTTCGACCTTCGCTTGTACCGCGACTACCGGCCGACGACGCTTTCGCACGGGAGTGACGGCCAGCCGCAGTCGCCCTTTCGACTGCTCGACGTGCTCGCGCAAGTGCGGCGCGAAGTGAGCGTGCTGCCGCCTCCGGAATGGAACCGGATGCCAAGCAGTTTCGGGCACATCTTCGGCGGCGGCTACGCCGCGGGGTACTACAGCTACAAGTGGGCGGAGGTGCTGTCCGCCGATGCGTTCGCCGCATTCGAAGAAAGCGACTTTGCGCCGGAGACCGGCCACCGATTTCGGGACACAGTCCTCGCGCAAGGGGGGTCGGCGGAGGCAATGGATCTCTTCGTGAAGTTCCGCGGCCGTCGCCCCAATGTAGAGGCATTGTTGCGACAAAACGGGCTGGCGACGTAGCTCCCAGACCTCGCCCAAAGGCAAAGGCGACCCCGCGGTTCCGGCGAACGACGGTTCCGGCGAACGAGGCACGTTGAGCGATCCTTCATCGTGCGAAATTGCACATCGCATTGCATGGTCGAAATAGGGAGTCGCGGACGACATCGACCGGGGCTGAACGTCCCGGCCGTCGGGCCTTACTTGCCTGTCTCGCAGCCGTTCGCGCCCCATCGCCACGGCGCGAGGCAAGAAGCGCGAAACTGCGGAGCGAATTGCCTGCGATGGGATGGCCGTCCGCAGCGAAGCCGTCGGGTGTGAGCTCCCGCCCAGCAGGCTCGGGCGAGACGCGCGCCCGAGGCAGAACAAGCGACGCTTCGGCTGCGAAAGCTGCGGAAAGAGGGGCCAAGCAACTCCTGGTGTACTGCGCGCGCCAGCGCCCGTTCGCGCGCTGCGTGGCCGTGGCGTGGCTAGCACGGGTCGTGCTCTAGACCGCGCGAACGGGTCGCCGCGTGGCCCGCGCGCGCGCGAATGGGTGTCTCGCGAATCGGCGGCCCCTACGCATCGGAGCGGGGCGTGTGGCGTGATTGCAAGTATGGGGCGCCAGCGGGAATCGAGCGGAGACGAGCGGAGAATGGAGTAGGTAGCCAAGGAGAAAGCGGATGGCCATCCTCGCGGATCGACCGGACGTGTCGGCCCGCCGGCGGACGTGACGGCGATTCGGCTGTGCGCAAGCTGTGCAAAGGCGGCGCATGGCGCCGCACCGCCACGCTATGCGCTCGGGACGCTTGCAGCGCTACAGCGTGCCGCGCCCACCGCTGCGCGCTTCGCGCATCACGAGGTGCGGAAAGCCGAATCGCCCCGCGCGACGCCCGAGGCGCCGTGACGAGGGCGAAGGCGTCCGCCGCCGGCAGCGGCAGCGACAGCGCGCGCCGCGCGAACGAGGCGAACAAAACGCGCCGCTTTTCTTTTCTTCCTTGGATTCCCGCTTGACTCCAACGAGCCAAGTAGGAATAGTCTAATCCGATATATGGCTGATGATGCACAACGTGCGGGCCAGTTGAGGCCTACTGTCGATCAAATGGCCGAGCGATTCGCCGCTTCTTGCGGCAGCTCAGGCAGCCGGCGCGAGATTCGCGACCTGGCCGACGATCTGCTTCTCGACCTGATCGGGACGCTCGGTCGGGCGTCGCTGGGGGAAATCGCGCAGACCGTGGAGGCTCTCGAGCGCCGGCGGCGGTTGCGCCCGCCGGGCCAGCCGGGCAAGAGCAGCGGGGCTCGCCGAAACGTTGAGATCCGCGAACGGCGCAGCCGCCATCCGGAAGCCGACACGTCGCAACCCTTTGACATCACGAGCCCGAGTGAGTTGCTCGATCAGGTGACGTTGGAGTCGATGCAACTCAAACTGAGCCGCGAAGAGGAGCCGCCGCCGCCAGCGTCCGTCACACGCGTCCGCCGGCAGGAAGCTGCGGAGCGGCCTGCAGCCCCCGCGCGAACCGAAGCGCGGGAGCGTGAATCCGTAGACGCCCCTGAAGAGGTGACTGCGCCGCCGCGCGCGGCGATTGCCCTTCGCGAAGGCGAGCAGCTCGTTCGGTCAAGTGGCTCCGGCCTCGTCATTCGGCGCGCCCGGACCGCCTAGCCTCCCGCGCGTTGCGCGGTGCCCAAGTACCCGCGGCAGCGGCTCAGCCTAGGCCAGAGCCTCGCCCTCACGCGCGGCCGTCGCGGCCTTTCGAGCGGACGTGCTCGCTGTCTATTGACAGCGGGCTGTCGATGGGGCTTCATTCTTCGCTGGAGCTGTAGATGCAGAGCGAGCCGACATCGGAGCTCGCCCGGAGCGGTCTGATCGTTGCGGGTAAGTTCCGCCTGGATTCCCTGATAGGGCGCGGTGGAATGGGGTCTGTTTGGAGCGCAACGCATCTGGGGCTCGGACACCAAATAGCGATAAAGCTCGTATCGAGGGAATTCGTTCGTTCCCCCGCGGCTTTACGTCGATTCGACGCGGAGGCAAAAGCCGTCGCGCGCCTGCAGTCGCGCCATGTCGTGCAGGTCTACGACAACGGTGCACTCGACGACGGAACCCCGTACATCGCAATGGAGCTGCTCGCGGGCGAGAGCTTGCAGCAGCGGATCGATCGCACGGGCCTGCTGTCGTTGCGAGAAACCGTTAGCATTCTCGCGCAATGCTGCCGGGCTCTCGGTCGCGCGCATTCGATGGGCATCGTCCATCGCGACATCAAACCAGATAATATTTTCCTCGCGCGAACGGCGGACGAGGACGGCGAAGTCGTCAAGATCCTCGATTTCGGAGTCGCGAAAGTCGCCATGGCCGCTGGAAGCGCGGGAACGGACGGCGACCAGTCGGTGACGAAGACGGGGTCCGTGCTCGGAACGCCGCTTTACATGAGTCCCGAGCAAGCAAGGGGGCTCAAGACCGTCGACCATCGCACCGACGTCTACTCGCTCGGCCTCGTCGCCTACACGATGCTCACGGGGCGAGACGCCTTCGAAGGCGAATCCTTCGGCGATATCCTCATCAAGATTTGCGTCGAACCGCTGCCGCGATTGAGCGCCAAGGCCAATGTGCCGCCGCTGATGGACCGCTGGTTCGAGCACGTGTGCGCGCGCGACCTGCGCGAACGGTGCGGATCCGCGCAGGAGTTCATCGACACGCTGCGGCAGGCGAGCGGCGTCAGTGCATCCGGCGCGCAGGCCCCGGAGCCTATGCCTGTCGCCGCGACGATCACGGATTTGCCCCCTGCGCCGCCGCGGTTCGCTATCTCGGTGCCGAGCGTGGCCAACGCCAACATGTCGATGAGCGCTGCGGGCATGCCGCGGCGGTCCATCGGTCTCGTAGTGGCGCTCGCCGTGGGTGGCCTGCTCGTCGCGCTCGGCGGCGTCGCATTCTTCATCTGGCCCATGCACCGGACGGAAACTCACCCGGAGCCCGCGCTCCCAGGGGCCGCCGCCGCCCCGCCGCGCGCCGAGGCCACGCTCCCCAGCGCGACGACACTGGCCACGCGCCTTGCGGAGCCGATTGTCCCGCCGCCTGCCCTCGCGGAAACGGCGCCCGCGTCGCCATCGAGCGTGACGCTCGTTCCCCTCGGCGTGCCATCGGGCACGAGCAGTAGCTCCAGCGCTTCGGCGGAGCGCCGCGCGACCGCGCCGGCGGTGGCGACGGCTCCTCGCGCCGCCACGCAGCGCGCAACGGCGCCGGCGACGAACGCTCCGGCGACGCCCGCCAAACCCTCCTCTCCCGCCAAGATTGACTTGGGGTATTAGGAGCCGAGTCCGTTGGACCGGAACGTTCAAACGACGGGTGCGACCGAAACCCGGGGTCTGGGCTAGGGGCCTTCACAACGCGGGACGGCCGTTTCCGTCCGAGGGAGTCATGCGCCGTACACTGCTCGCACTCGCCAAAGCCGCACCGTTCGTGACCGCCGTCGCGTTTGCAGGATCCGCGCGGGCCGATTCGGAAGACGACCAGAAGGCCGCCGCGCGGCTCCTGGGCACCGAAGGCGTTCGCGCCGCGATGAGTGGCGATTGCGCCGGCGCGGTGGACAAGCTCACGCGGGCCGAAGCGCTGGTTCACGCGCCGACGACCGCCCTGCCGCTCGCGCGCTGCGAGATCCAACTCGGGAAGGTGGTCGCGGGAACCGAAATTCTCAACCGACTCGTTCACGAGGCTCTTTCGCCGACCGCGCCCCGATCGTGGGTCGATGCGCAGAAAGCCGCGGGAACGCTCCTCGATTCGACCGAACCGCGCATCGCGAAGCTGAGGATTCATCTCGACGGAGTCCCGGCGAGCGCCCCGAATTTGAAGATCACCGTGGATGGTGAAAACGTGTCCACCGTATTGCTCGACAACGATCGCCCGACGGACCCCGGGCCGCACCACGTGGCGGCGGTCGCCGACGGATTCGCCTCCGCGTCTTCCGATGTGACGCTCGGAGACGGGCAGTCCCTCACGGTGTCCCTCCACCTCGACCCGAAGCCGCAGGTCCCCATGGCGACCGCGATCCCCGTTGCGCAGCCCGTGGCCGCGCAGGCTTCGCTCACGGCGACCGCTCCGACGGCGGGGCATGCGAACCGTACGCCGGCATACGTGTCGTTCGGCGTCGGCGGCGCGGGCCTCCTTGCT
>DATHQY010000474.1:0-8225 GCA_035482215.1 Polyangiaceae bacterium
GAGGACGACGCGGACTACGACAAGATCCGCGAGTTTCTCACGGGGGACTTTTTGAAGACCCACGGTATTCGCTACGAGATTCGTTACCGCAAGGTGACGTACACCGAAACGAGCCACATCTGGGTCGACTACCAGTACGCCGGGGCTTGGCGGCTGCCCGGTGTCAAGGCCGACGAGTGGCATCACCAGATCGCCGACAACCGGCTCGACCTCGTCCACGATGGAGACTCGTACAAGATCGTCAGCGGGATGTGATTCCATCCCCACGCGCGGATGCCCGCATTCACACTCGCTCACGTCTCGGACCTGCACGTCTCGCCATTCGGCGACACGCTTCATGACCGATCACGCCTGATCAAGCGCAGCGCCCGCGTCGCCGACACGAACGAGTCGCACTACGAAGTGTGCTGGGCCGAGGCGGACTGGCGCGTGCTCCGCGAGCGCGGCAAGAAGAAGGGCGACGTCATCCTCGTCGATCCGGAGGGCTACTCGCACCCCATTCCGCATGCGAAGGACAGCGGGGGTCTGCTCGATCCCATCGAGCGTGCGGCCGCGAAAGCCTGCCGTCTCGACGCGCGGCGCGCGGCGAGCCTCGCGGAACGCCCCCCGAGCGAGGGCGCGCTCGCGTCGTTGCTCGAGACGACTCCCTTCAACTCGAACCTTCGCTGCCTTCGCGGCGCGCGCGCCGTCGCCGAGCGCGGGGTCGACGCGGTCGTCATCACCGGCGACTGCACGGACGACGGGCAGGGATGGGAACTCGTCGGCACCGCGTTCGGACCCTGGCGCGATCGCGGGCGGCTCTTCGTCATTCCGGGCAACCACGATTTGTATCTCTTTCCGATCGCGAGCAGCACGCGGCCGCGGCCCACGCAGGAGAGCAAGCGGGCTCGCTGGCAGCAGTTCGCGGCGAGCGTGGGGCTCGATCTCGAACCGTGCGGCGCCTGGAAGCGCCATGTGCCCGAAGCCGATGCCATCGTCGTCGGCCTCGATTCGTGCTCGCGCCCGCAGCGCACCTTCTACCGGCAGAACGGCGCCATCGGGCCCGCGCAGCTCGAGTGGCTGCGCGACCTCGGCAAGAGCCCGCTGTGGACGGGTGTCCGGCACCGCCTCGTGCTCGTCCACCATCACGTCGTGCCGTTGCCGCACGGCGTCGGCAAGCGCGCGCCCCCGGAGATTGGCATGCGTCTCGACGACGCGCGCGCTTTCGCCGAGGTGCTCGCCGAGGTGGGCGCGACGCTCGTGATGCACGGGCATCGCCACATCAGCGAGCGCCGTCATCCCGCCGGGCGCGATTTCGAGCTCCTCGCGGCGCCGTCCCTCACGCTCGGCTGCAAGAGCGGCGACGGACCGTCGTTCTGGAGCGTGGAGCTCGGCGAGCACGTGCACGCCGCGCGCGTTCGCGTCCCGATGGCCGCGGCGCCGCAAGAAAACGACCCCGGGACGGACCCTCCGCCGCCGCCCGAGGACTAGCCCGAGGGGCCGCGCCCTTCGTTTTCGCGTGCCGTCGGCGCGACGCGTTCGAAGCTAGTCTGTCCCTGCGTCGACGACCGGCGTGTCTTCGCCGGCGTCGATCGGTACGGGCGAAAGCCACGCACACGCCGGATTGTTCTGGGGCGCGACGACCGTCGCGCAATCGGTGATCGCGGCGACGCACGCGTTCACGGCGGTCGTCCCTGGATTGCCCACTTCGAGGCCGTGCAAGCACGCAATATCGTAGTAGCGAATGCAGGCGTCCACGTCGGTCCCCGCCGTGGAATACGGCGGCTGAAGAGCAATGCCGCACGCAGGCGCGAGCTTGCATCGCGTCTCTTCGATCTGCTTGCACGCGTCGACCCCATCGGCGCCGGTGGCGCACGCCGCCGCTGCCATGACGAGCGCGCCCGCGAGCGCCGGGGCGAGCGCGCGAAGAATGCTCTCCGTACGCGCTCTCTCACGGCCACGGCCACGGCTCGCCGCGCGACTCTGAAGGGCCGGTCCGTTCGCCATGCCTCGCTCGTACTACGCCAGCCGGGCCGGCACCAAGTATCCTGCCGCGGATGGCGCACGCGGATTCGGCCTCGGCCATGATTTTAGCGGCGGGCCGAGGGACCCGCCTCGCGCCCCTCACGCACCGCTGCGCAAAGCCGCTCGTGCCCATCGGCGATCGTCCGGCCCTGGCATACATCGTGGACGTTGTGCGCGAAGCGGGGGTTCGGCGCATCGTGATCAATGCGCATCATCGGGCAGAAGACGTGCGTGGCTTCGCGGAGGGCGAAACCGGGCTCGCCGTGTCTGACGAGACGGAGCAAGGAGAGCTGCTCGGCACGGCAGGTGGGGTTGCGCAGGCGCGATCGCTCCTCGGCGAGGGCGATGTCCTCGTGTGGAACGGAGACGTGCTCGCGGAGCCGGACGTCACGGCGCTCCGCGAGGCGCACGCCGCGCAATCGGCATCGTCGGGCGCGCTCGCGTCGCTCGCCGTGCTGCCGCGGGCACGCGGGGAGGGCAACATCGGCGTCGGACGCGGGGGCCGCATCGTGCGCGTCCGATCCGAGCGGGCGCCCGGCCAGCCGGACGAAGCGGAGATCGAGGGCGGCTATTTCATCGGCGTTCACGTCCTCGGCGCGCGGCTTCGTTCGCGGTTGCCTGCCCGAGGCTGCCTGGTCACCGACGTCTACCTGCCAGCGCTACGCCTTGGCGAAGCGCTCCACGCTTTTCGCTACGAAGGCCCGTTCTTCGACGTCGGGACTCTGGAGCAATACCTCCTCGCCAACCTGGCCTGGCTCGATCGGCGAGGCGGCGCCGCGTTCTGCGGTGCCGCCGCGGCCATCGATCCGGGGGTGACCCTCGAACGATCCGTCGTAGGAGCGGGAGCGTCGGTCGTCGGGACCGGGGCCCTCACGCGCTGCGTCGTCTGGCCGGGCGCTCGCGCGCTCGCTCCGTTATCCGACGCAATCGTGGTCGACGACCTCGTCCTTGGCATCGGCACGCGAGCGCGATTAGCGTAGGGGGATGCGGCTCGGATCGCGGGTGGGGGTCGCCGCGATGGCGCTGGCGACAGGCATCGCCGCGCTGCTCGCGGGCTCGAAGAGCGCCGCAGCGTCGCCGTCCGCGCGCCTCGTCTACGCGCGCGCTCCGGAGGCGATCACCTGTCCGGACGAGACGGCGCTTCGCCACGCGGTGAGCGCGCGCTTCGGGTATGACCCATTCTTCGCGTGGGCCAAGAAGACGATCGTCGTCCAGGTGTGGCGCGATCACGTGCACTTCGCCGCGCGCGTCCAGCTCGTCGATGACGAGGGCGTCTCTCATGGATCGCGCGAGATCACCTCCGACGAGAAGGGGTGCACGGAGCTCTTCGGCGCGGTCGCTCTCGCGATCAGCATCGCGCTCGATGCGTCGATCGCGCCGCCGCCGGTGGTCGATGTGCCTGCGCCGTCCACTCCACCCCCGCCGCCGCCCGCGCCGCCTCCTGTCGAGCCGCCGCCGCCGCCGCCGCCACCGTCGCCGCCCAATCCGCGGATTTCGCGCGAGGCGGCTCTGGCCGCACTCACGGTCGAGGACCGTGATCGGTTGCTCGCCCCCGCGCTGCCGGCGACGCCCACCTGGCGGTTCGGTATCGAGGCGCTTGGGTCCGCGGGTTTGACGATCGATCCCGCGCTGGGAATCGCTGTCTTCGGTGCGCGACGGATGGGGGCGATCTCGCTCGGCGTCGAACTCCAGGCCGACGGATCGCCCCCGACGACGCCTACGACCGGGACCTTGAAAGCGCCCGGACAGATCGAATCGGTCCTTCTTCTCGCCGTGTTCGCGCCGTGCCTGCACTTCGGTCCGGCGTTCGCGTGTGCTCTCGGCGAAGTCGGAGTGCAGGCGGACAAGAGCCTCAGCATCGCCTTACCGAACACCGCCCAAACGGCCTTCGGCGCCGCGGGCGCACGGATCGGGCTCGAGGTCCCCGTGTCCCGCCAGTTCTACTTGCGGCTTCACGTCGACGGGCTCTTCAACCTGAATCCGGTCACGGTGAATGTGGACGGAGGGTCGGCCTGGGACGAGGCAGACGAAGCGGTCGTCGCCGGACTTGGCCTCGGAACCGCTTTCCTGTGACGGATTCCACCCGCCGTCCCCAATGAATGCCGTGGGCGCATCCCAATCGCAGCCGCGACCCGCTATGGGTGCGATCTTCGATGAATATTTCGACTACGTGTGGAATACCTTACGGCGCCTAGGTGTGTTCGAGTCTGACCTGGAGGATCTGTCGCATGAGGTGTTTCTCAGAGTCCACGCGCGCCTCGCGGACTACGACCCCTCGCGACCGATGCGTCCGTGGCTCTTTGGCTTTGCTTATCGGATCGCGGCGGATCATCGGCGGCTCGCCCGCCACCGTCACGAAGTATTCGGGGCTCCGGTAGAAGCGGTGGACCCCGTCAAGCCTGCGGACGAGCACATTGCGGCCGTCGAAGAGCGTGCGCTCGTCGAGGCTGCCCTCGCGTCGTTGGACTTCGACCGGCGCGCGGTGCTCGTCCTGCACGATGTCGAAGAAGTACCGGTTCCGGCGATCGCCGCCGACCTCGGGATTCCGCTCAATACGGCGTATTCCCGCTTGCGCCTCGCGCGCGAGGAGCTTGCGGCGGCGGTGAAGAGATTACGCGGTCGAAGCCGCGACAGCAGCGACAGCAGAAGAGGTCTTCCGTGGTGAACGAACCTATGAACCCGCTCGATCCGCGCCTTCTCGACGCGCTTCGCGCGGAGCGCGCCGCTCCAGCCGATGCACGCGTGCGCGTGCGGGCGCGGCTCGAAGCCGCGCTTCCCGAGATGGGCTCGTCCGGTGGGGGCGGCGGCGCCGGCGGGGCGGGGGCGGCGGCGGGCGCGTTCGGATCCCGGTTGACGACAGCGGTCGCGCTGTTTCTCGCGGGCGGAGTCGCCGGTGCGGCGCTTCTTTCGGCGCTCTCCGGAGCCAAGCCGGCACGCGTCGTGTACGTGGATCGCCCGGTGCCTGTTGCGGGTGCGATGGCGCCGCTCATGTTGGCACCGGCACCAGTGACCGACGGGACGCCGTGGTCGATCGCGCGGCCCGAGGAAGGTCCCGCGAAAGCGCCCCGCGCCGCGCGCCCGGCGGACTTGCATGCGTCGCGTCTCGCGGCCGAGCAGCATTTGCTCGACGCGGCGCGCGCGGCGATCGTCGCGGGCGAGCCGGAGCGCGCCGTGACGCAGCTCGAGCGCCATCGCGCCCAATTCCCGGACGGCCTCTTGGTCGAAGAGCGCGACGCGATGATGGTCGAAGCGCTCGCCAAGTCGTCGCGGACGTCGGAAGCCCGTGCGCTCGCGGAGTCGTTCCGCGCCCGGTATCCGGGCAGCTTGTTCACCGCGACCGTCGATTCGGCGGTGGCGCCGAGTCCGTAGAGGGCTTCGCCATGCACAAGCTGGGGTGGGTCGCGTGCTCGGTGCTCGTGCTGTCGGCGTGCAAAGGCACGGCGCTGGATTTGGGGGAGACCAACGTCGTCGAGGTGGCACCGCTCAAGGTGATCGTGTTGGCGCAGACCGATACGGATGCGGGTGTCGGCGGCCTTCTCGAAGAGCACATGTCGACTTCGCTGCAACCGGCACCGTGGCAATACCAGCTCTTCACACTGCATCCGGAAGCCCAGCAATATTTGCAACAGCTCAATCCGTATCACCTCCATATCCAGGCGCTCGACAAGGCGTTGCCTTGGCAACAGACGGGGGGGAGCCTCGAAGACTGGGACACGAGCGAGCTCGACGAAATGCTCCCGACGACCTTGGAATCCGCGTCGGAGGCGATGTTCCAGATCATGCCGCCGCCGATTCTGAACAATTCAAATGGTCCGTTCTTCGACGACCAGCAGAACTTCGACGACGACAGCGTAGAAACTTTTGCCAAATATTGCGGGTATCTCGTCCAGTATTACAACAGGGGAGGGTTCACCTATCCCGACGACGCGTCGACGAGCGTGGTCAATCCGAATCCTGGATTGCCCATCCACTGGTGGGCCATCTGGGGGGATTTCGACACGTCGGGGCCGACGCCCACGAGCCGGTTGAACGGGGAACAATACGGGGAGATCTACAACAGGGCGGTGGAGCGGATGCTGGCGGCCAACGGAGACGCGGGCGAGCCCCTCCATTTCTCTGCGTTCGAATACGGGGATCCCGTGAACGATCCGCTCCCGCAAGACCTCCACGCGTTTCTCATGGAGGTCAGCGAGCCGGTCGACGTCGTTGCCATTCACATGTTCCCCGTGGACACGCCGTCGGCGACGGACGACGAGGTATTCCAAAAGATCCCGACATTCGCCTCTCTCATCGCGGAAACCGTCTCCACCGTAGCGAATGCCGATTCCGGAATTCGAAATGCCAAGGTCTGGGTCACCGAAAACAACGTGAACTCGCAAGCTCCGGCCGGCCTGCCGGGGTTCATCGTCGACACCCGTGGAACCGACTTATTTTTCGCCGCATTTCGTCCATATACGTTTTCGCAGTTCGGCAAAAGCGGCAATGGCGCCCTCTTTCATTGGGATTTCACGGCCGGCAACATCGACGGAGGACCCAATCCCGACATGGATCCGCAGAACGCGGAGATGGCCTACGTGACCGGTACGCGCGAAATCAGCTATTGGGTGGACTACTGGCTCACGACCCTGTTCCCCGTGAGCGACACGGGGCCTCAGCTCCGAATTCTGCAGCTTCAAACGCCTGTCGGCGGGACCAACGTGGATCTCGCGCCCGTGGCCCTGTCCGACAAGGTCGAGGTTCTCGCCGTGCAAAACTCGGGGGACGGCTCCGTCGTCCTCATGCTCGTGGACTTCGCGTCGGGTGCCGCTTTGGAGGGAGGTCCGGGGATCGTCGACGGAAAAGGCGTAGCGCGATCGTTCCTCGTCGACGTGAGTGGGCTCGGCCCATTTGCATCCGGCACGATCCGCATCATCGACGATCCGACGGCGGACAACAGCCCGCTGGGGCCGACGACCGTCGTCGACGTGACGAACCTCAGTGCGATTCCGGTGGCGCTCCCGAACTACGGCGTCGCGTTCATCCGACTGCTTCCGGTGAGCACGGCGGACGCGGGCCACTGAGGACCGCCTGACGGGTCTGCGCGGGCAGCCTCGGCGCCGAGCGCGCTCGAGGCGCCGGACGCTCGGCCAGGTAGGGAGAAAGTTGGCCGCCGCCCCCGTTCGGGATACTCCTAAAGGACGGGCATGAACGATCACGGCATCCGAAACCTCGAGCAGCTCCAAGAGGACGACGGGCAACGCATGCCGCGCAGCGTGACGGTCACCCTGCTCGTCCTTGGCGGAGGGTGCGCGCTGTTCGCCGCGCTGGCGCTCGGGGGGCGGACGAGCCAGCTGCCCGCCAAGAAGGCGGATCCCCTGGGGGATCTCGTCGCCCGCCACGCCGCCGAAGCGCCTTCGGGACTGTCGGCGACGAGAGCCGCGATGGATCTGTCGCCGAGCGAAGTCACGTTCCCTCACATGCTGAGCGATGACGACCGCCCCACGACGGCGCTCGCCGCGGTGCATCCGGTCTCGTCCGGGTCGGCCGCGCTGGCTGCGCTCGTGCCCGCGCAGCCGCCGCCGCCCACCGATCGCCTGTCCGTCGTGCCGCTCCCCGCGCAGACGGTGCTCGAGGCGACGCCGATCGTGACCCGCCCGCGCGATCCGCTCACCAAGGTGGCGACCGACGCGACGCAGATCACGACGCCTCCGGATTCGACCGACGGCGCGCAGGCGGGGCACGACGGCGGCTACCAGCTGCAGGTCTCGAGCTTCCACACGCAAGCCGAGGCGAACGCATTTGCCGATCAACTCCGCGCGCGGGGTCACCACGCGTACGTCATGGAGGCCCGCGTGCCCGGGCGCGGCACATGGTACCGCGTCCGTGTGGGCCCGTTTCCCACGCAGCACGCAGCGACTCAGTACCGCGCGAGCTTCGAGGCGAAAGAGCACGTCGTGCCGTTCATCGTGCCTCCCGAGACGACCGCGAAGGCGCACTGAACCCGAACGCGCACGCGCACGCACGAGCGCGCCGCCGACGTGAAGAGCGGAGCCCGTTGCCGTGTCGCCGGATGGGGTGCCGTCGATGTGGGAATCCCTGTGGGCAAACTTGTGGATAGGCGCGTTGCTGCTGGCCGCTCTCGCGCCGGTTGCCGTCGGTGCGTTGACCACGGCGATGCAGAGGCGCGTCGAACGACGCACGCGAGAGCTTCTCGGCGACGAGCCCCCGAAGAAACACGGCCC
>DATHQY010000475.1:0-2314 GCA_035482215.1 Polyangiaceae bacterium
CTGGGAGCACCTCGACGAGCTGCGCCGGCGCCTCGTCAAGATCGCCATCGGCGTCGGGATCACCACGATCGGCGCCTGGTCGTTTAAAGAACGACTCCTGGCCATCCTCGTGGCGCCGTACCAGCACACGTGGATGACGCGCTTTCACAAGCCGCTCGTCCTGCAGACGCTGGCCCCGGCGGACGCGTTCCTCGGCTATTTCGAGCTCTCCATCACCGCCGGCATCGTCGCCGCGGCGCCCATTCTCTTTTACCAACTCTGGGCGTTCGTCTCGCCGGGGCTCTACAAGAAAGAAAAGCGCCTCATCGTTCCCTTCGTTCTTTTCTCCACGGTTCTTTTCTTGGGCGGCGTTCTCTTTGCGTATTACGTCGCGTTCCCGTTCACGTTCAACTACTTCCTGTCGCTCCTCGGGCCCCTCGGAAACGGCGTCGAGCTCACCCAGATCGTCACCCTCGAGTTCTTCCTCGATTTCACGACCCGCTTTCTATTGGCGTTCGGCGCGGTCTTCGAGCTGCCGCTATTCATCGCGTTCCTCGTTCTCGCCAACATCGTGACGCCGCGGCAGCTCATTCGATTCGGACGTTGGGCCATTGTCCTGTCCTTCGCGCTTGGCGCGGTCGTGACCCCCGGGCCAGAAGTGACGAGCCAGCTCGCCGTGAGCCTCGCGCTCATCGGCCTGTACTACGCCTCGATTCCCATCGCGTTCATCTTGAAACCTCGAGGCAAGCCGGAAGACGCCGACGCCGCGAAGTCGTAACGAGTGTGCGCAACTCGATCGGCGCCGTGGCCGAAGGGATCCGCGATGGACACGCTCGATTTTCGGACGGACGATCCCCGCCTCCGGCGCCTCAACGAAAAGCCGATCCACCCGGGCGGCGAATACGTTCTCTACTGGATGCAGGCGTTTCGCCGCGCGGCGGACAACGCGGCCCTCGCCTATGCGATCGAACAGGCCAACGCCCTCGGCGTTCCGTGCCTCGTCTATGAGGCCATCCGGCCCGATGGCCCTCACGCCAGCGACCGCATCCACCGGTTCGTGCTCGAAGGCGCACGCGAGACGGCCGCACGCCTCCACGCGCGCGGGATCGGCTACGCGTTCTTCTTGCCGCGCCGTCCAGCGGAGGCGCGCGGCGGCCTCGCGCGCCTCGCCGCGCGCGCGTGCATGGTCGTGTCCGACGATTTTCCCGCATTCGTCGTCCCGGGCCACAACGCAGCGGCCGCCGCGAAAGCCCCCTGCGCGTTCATTGCGGTCGACGATGCCTGCGTCATCCCGCTTGCGCTCCTCGCGAAGCCCGAGGTCGCGGCACGAACGATTCGGCCCAAAGTCACCCGCCTTCTGGCCGACTGGCTGAAGCCCATCGCCGATCCGTCGCCTCGACGCGAGCCCCCTGCACGGTTCGACTGGTCGTTCGATCCCATCGACCTCCGCCGCGCCGACCTCGTGGCGCTCGTCGCCTCGTGCGCGATCGATCACGGCGTCCCAGCCGTCGACGAGACACGGGGCGGCTCGGCCGCCGCGGAGGAGCGCCTCCACGCATTCGTGCGCCGCCCGCTTCGGACGTATGACGTCGACCGGAACGACCCCTCGCGCGAAGGCACCAGCGGTCTGTCGCCCTATCTGCACTTCGGCATGATCAGCCCCCGCGCCGTCGCGCTCGAAGCGCGGGCCGCAAGCGCAGATCCCGGCGTCGAGGCGTTCGTCGAGCAGCTCCTCGTACGGCGGGCGCTCTCGTTCAACTTCGTGCGCAGCCGCGCGGACTACGCCGAGTGGGCCGCGCTGCCCGGGTGGGCCCGAGCCACCCTCGAAGGGCACGCCAACGACGAACGGTACGCCGAGCTCACGGTCTCGGAGCTCGAAGAGGCGCGCTCGCCCGATGCGCTTTGGAACGCCGCGATGCGCGAGCTCCGCGCACGCGGCACCATCCAGAGTTACGCGCGCATGCTGTGGGGAAAGCTGCCGCTCCTCTGGATGCGCCGGCCGCAGGACGCGCACGCCGCCATGGTGCATCTGAACGACAAGTGGGCGCTCGACGGACGCGATCCCAACGGCTACGCGAACGTCTCCTGGTGCTTCGGGTTGCACGACCGGCCTTGGCCCGAGCGTCGAGTGTTCGGCCAGGTGCGAACGATGACCAGCGCGAGTGCCCAAAAGAAGCTCGATTTCGGCGACTACATCCTGCGCTGGTCCGCCGGATAATTGCGGATTCCTCGCTGCGCGATGGGCGGCGCGCGCTGGCCGCGCCGACGAAACCGAAGCCCCGCGGTAAGGTCGCTCGTCGGCGCAAGGGCGACACCGCCCGGCGCCGCGTGCGTC